>NZ_JAMYPL010000018.1:0-150555 GCF_040320355.1 Mesorhizobium sp. M0715
CGTTTTTTCCGATTTCCCTCCGGGCGCGGCTGGACGACACCCGCGTGGGGGTATTGCAGGTCACCGCCGGGCTCGGGGCTTTTCACAACCAACCCCCCCGCGGGCCCATGGCCGCGCGGCGCGGAAGCGTCAATCCTGCTTACCGAGGAATGACGGCCCTTCGCCGATGATCTTCTTGTCTTCCTTGCCGATAATTTCGAGATCGCGCCCCTCATAGGGCAGAGACGACAGAATGCGCCGCATGATCGCCAGCCGCGCGCGCCGCTTGTCATTGGCCCGTACGATGATCCACGGCGCGAATTCCTTGTGGGTGCGCTCGAACATTGTGTCGCGCACCTTGGTGTAGTCGTCCCACTTGGTGATGCCTGCAACGTCGATGGGCGAAAACTTCCAGCTCTTCAGCGGGCTGTAGCGACGGTCATGGAAGCGCTCGAGCTGCGTCTCCCGGCCGATGTTCAGCCAGAATTTGAAAAAGTGGATGCCCTCGTTGGAGATCATCCGTTCGAAATGCGGCGTCTCCTCGAGAAACTGCTCGTGCTGCTGCGGCGTGCAGAAACCCATCACCGGCTCGACACCGGCGCGATTGTACCAGGACCGGTCGAAGGTGACGAATTCGCCTGAAGTCGGGAAGTAGTCGACATAGCGCTGGTAGTACCATTGCCCCAGTTCGGTCGGGGTCGGCTTGGTCAGCGCCACGTTGCGTGCCGTGCGCGGATTGAGGTACTGGCGCACCACGAAGATCGTGCCGCCCTTACCGGCAGCATCGCGACCCTCGAACAGCGCCATCACCCGTTTGCCGGTCGACTGCAGCCAGGCCTGCGCCTTGACCAACTCGATCTGCAGCTTCTCGAGCATCTCGTCATACTCGTCGCTTTTCATCTTCTTGTCGTAGGGATAGCCGCCGGCGGTCAGCTTGTTGTCCTCGACCCAGTCGGGAAGCACGGGATTATCGATGTCGAACTCCCTCTCCTTGCCGCCGATCCTGATCTTCAGCGGCCCCGAAGTTGGCGCGGCGGGACTTTCCTTGGCTTTTTTCATCGAGACGAACCCTTTCCAGCTTCCGGACTCATGCTATGGGGAGCCACTACAGCGCCGCGCGTCCGTTTGGATGCGCAAAGGACGCTGTAGCACTTTTAATTTGCGCATGATCCTTTCCGAAAATCGATTCCCGATTTTCGGGGTCATGCGGCAAGCGATCTGGTGGAAGTTTTCCGCCACCGTGCGACCGGGTGCGAAGACATTGGGGGGCAGGTCACGAGCGAATGGCTGACCTGGACACAGAGCAGAGAGGCGTCACGCAAACCATGGCCGCACGGCTGTGGAATAGCCGCTGGCTGCTTGCGGCCGGTATTGTTGCGGTTCTCGCTGTTTATGCCTTGGCCGGGATTTCAGCCTATGTCGTCCCCGCGGCGCTGCTGTTGCTGCTTGCAGCGGCTATACTGCCGACCGCCGCCGCGCGCCAATCCACCGACAGCGGCGCTGCCATCGAGGCCATCGGCCTGCAGCGGCTCTCGGGCGAATATCTGGCCGCCGCCGTCGCCGATCCGCTGATCATCTTCGACCGGGCTGCCACCATCGTGCATGCCAACGCCGCCGCCTTCGCCGCTTTCGGTGGCATCGCGCCAGGCATGTCGCTGTCGCTGAAATTCCGGGCACCGGAGATGCAGACCCTGCTGGACGGCGTGCTATCCGGCGATGTTGCCTCGGATGTCGTCGACTACATGGAGAAGCTGCCGGTCGAACGGGCCTACCGGGTGAGCGTGTCCTCGGTCGGTCACGCCACCGATCTCTATGTGCTGGTGTTCAAGGACCAGAGCGAAGCACGCAGGATCGACCGCATGCGCGCCGACTTCATCGCCAATGCCAGCCATGAACTGCGCACGCCGCTCGCCTCAATCGCCGGCTTTATCGAAACGCTGCGCGGGCCAGCCCGCAACGACGCGGCGGCGCGCGACCAGTTTCTGCAGATCATGCAGAGCCAGACCGGTCGCATGGCGCGTCTGATCGACGATTTGTTGTCGCTGTCGCGGCTCGAGATGAAACCCTATCTGAAGCCGGGAACCGAGGTGGACCTGCGGCAGACAGTCGACAGCGTCATCGATTCGCTCGGACCGCTGGCCAGCGAAAACGCCGTTGCCATCGAGCGGCACTACGCCGATGGGCCGCTTCATGTGCCTGGCGATCGAGATGAGCTTTTCCAGGTTTTCGAGAACCTCCTGGAAAACGCCTGCAAATACGGGCAGTCTGGTGGGCGCGTGGTTGTATCCATAGCGCATGGCGATGCCGGATCAGAGCCGGGCATCGACGTGACGATCAGGGACTTTGGCCCCGGCATTCCCGAGGAGCACATTCCGCGCATTACCGAGCGCTTCTACCGCGTCGACGTCGAGACCAGCCGGACCCAGAAAGGCACCGGCCTCGGCCTGTCGATCGTCAAGCATATACTGACGCGCCACAACGCCCGGCTTTCGATCAAGTCCGAAGTCGGCAACGGCGCGGCATTCTCGGTTCATTTGCCGACGCACTGATATCGCCCTAATTCAAGGGGACTGTTTCTTTTTTCTGTCATCCGGCTAGCGTATCAGCGGGGATTCGAGGAAACGACTCAAAATCAAAACATCCCGTGGGAAGGCATTTTGCCATGCAGTCCGTGCACATCGTCAGCGCCTATGACGAGGAGTTGAAATATCTGTCGAAGCGCATCGCCGCGATGGGCGGCCATGCCGAGCGCATGGTCGAACAGGCGGTCGCCGCTCTCGTCAATGCCGACCCAGGCCTTGCCCAGAAGGTCGTCCGCGACGATACCGTACTGGACGAGGGCCAGCGCGAAATCGACGACAAGGCGATCATCATCATTGCCAAGCGTCAGCCGATGGCGGGGGATTTGCGCGAGATCGTCGGGACCATTCGCATCTCCGCCGACCTCGAACGGGTTGGCGATCTCGCCAAGAACGTTGCCAAGCGGGTGGTCGCCGTCACCGACGGACGCCAGCCAACCAGCCTGTTCCGCGGCCTCGAGGCTCTGTCCAACCTGGCGTTGACCCAGCTCAAGGAAGTGCTCGACGTCTACGCGTCTCGCTCGGTGGAGAAAATCGGCTTCGTGCGCGATCGTGACGACCAGATCGACGCCATGTACACATCGCTGTTTCGCGAATTGCTGACCTACATGATGGAAGATCCGCGCAACATCACGCCCTGCACGCATCTGCTGTTTTGCGCCAAGAACATCGAGCGTATCGGTGATCACGCCACCAACATAGCCGAGACCATCTACTACATCGTCACCGGCGATCAGTTGCCGGCTGAGCGGCCCAAGGGCGACAAGACCGACAAAATCAGCCTTTCCGGGACGCAGCCGCTGAAGTGAACGCGCCTCTCGAACCGTAATCCGATTTACGCTAAGCTTTCCGGGCTTTGCCTCTATCCTCGTCCGTGGATTTGCTCCGGGAGGTCGTGATGGAAAATGTTCGGAACCTGACCCCGGCGCCTGGGCCGACATCCGGCATTATCGCTTGCGGCGTCTACACGGCCGGGCGCCGCATCGCCGACATTCCCATCGAGGAAGCCGGCGAATGGGCAAAGAAATCCGGTCATGTCGTCTGGATCGGCCTATTGGAGCCCGACCGTAACCTGTTGCTGCGCGTCCAGGCGCAATTTCACCTGCATGAGCTGGCAATCGAGGATGCCGAGCACCCGCACCAGCGGCCGAAGATCGAGCAATATGGCGACGCCTTGTTCATCGTCGCTCGCACCGCGCAGCTGATCGACGGTCGGGTCACCTTCGGCGAGACCCATTTGTTTGTTGGCTCAGGCTACATCGTCAGCGTCAGGCACGGTCCTTCGACGTCCTATGCCGCCGTTCGGCAGCACTGGGAAAGCTGCCCGCACTCGCTGGCCAAGGGTGAGGATTTCGTCCTTTACGCCATTCTCGATTTCATCGTCGACAATTACATGCCGGTGCTCGAGCAGATCGAGGACGAGGTCGAGGCGATCGAGGACAAGGTTCTGCTGAAGCCGATGACCGCTCCCGACATCGAACGGCTCTATATGCTGCGCCGCGATCTCCTACGCCTGCGCAATGCCGCGCTTCCGCTGGTCGAAGTCTGCCGACGGCTGACCAGCGCCGAGCTGCCGCAGATACACACCGCCATGCATCCGCTGTTCCGCGACGTCACCGATCACATCCGCACCGTCCAGGAGAAGATCGACAGTCTGCGCGAGGTGCTGGCGTTCGCTTTCGAGGCGAGCTTGCTGGTCGGCCAGAGTCAGGAAACCGCGAACACCAAGAAGCTCGCCTCCTGGGCCGCAATCCTGGCGGTGCCGACGGCGCTCGCCGGCATCTACGGCATGAACTTCAGCGACATGCCGGAACTGAAGATGGAATACGGCTATCCGGTGGTGCTGGGCGCTATCGTGCTGATCTGCACGTTTCTCTACTGGCGGTTCAGGAAGAACGGGTGGCTGTGAGGGTAGGCAGTAGGCAGTAGGCAGTAGGCAGTAGGCAGTAGGCAGTAGGCAGTAGGCAGTAGGCAGTAGGCAGTAGGCAGTAGGGCAAGAAATTCAGAGCATATTGCCCCTACTGCCTACTGCCTACTGCCCAATCCCTAACTATCGGCTCCGCCGCCGCTCCGATGCCGGCTGGAATGCCACGCGGGCGTGGTACTTGCAGTACGGACCGGTTTCGGCGGCATCGTTGCCGCAGAAATGGAAGTCCTCTGAAAGCGGATCGCCGTTCGGCCATTTGCAGGTCCGCTCGGTCAGCTCGACCAGCTGCAGATGCCGCGAGATCGGCAGCACGACATTCTCAACCGGACGGATATAATGGCGCGCCACCGGTTCGGCGTCGAACTGTGTCTGCAAGGCCGTCGCGCCGATCGATGTCGTGACATGGCGTGCCGTGGTTGCAGCGCGTGATACCGATTTCTGGACGGTCGATCCTTGTGCCGCCTTTTTCTGGCGTGCCGGCGTGGCGGTCGAGCGACCGCGGCCCGAGAGTTTCAGCCGATGCACCTTCCCGATGACCGCATTGCGGCTGACCCCTCCAAGCTGCGCAGCAATCTGGCTTGCGCTCAGACCCTCCGACCACAGTTTTCTCAAGAGTTCTACCCGCTCGTCAGTCCAGTTCATGAGACCGCGCTCCTCTAAGCGTGCGGCAATCGGAATCCTTCTCCCGACCCGGCAACATTTGCCGGGGCAGACACCACATATATCTGGTGATTAGGTCCGCCGCACGAAATCTAGTTATTTCTCGACTACAACTACTCTATGCGCTGACTCGGTGACAAGAGTCCCAAGTGCAACACGAATCGGTTTTTTCGGTTTTCCCCAACTTGCCCGGTCGCTTATGAGCCGGCGTCCCGTCAGGGGGCTTGCCGCGCGCCACTACGCGACGTTTTCGTTGACTTCATGGCCGAAAAACGGGATAAGCCGCACAGGCCGCCGCTTTGGCGGCTTTTTTGATTTTCCGGTACCGGAGACGCATATAATGAGCGGTTCGGCGCTTTACGAGACCTTTGCTCGCGCACCCCTGGCCTTCGACCACGGGGAAGGCACATGGCTGATTACCGACAAGGGCGAGCGATATCTCGACTTTGCCGGCGGCATCGCCGTCAATTCGCTGGGCCACAGCCATCCGCATCTGGTCGCCGCACTCACCGAGCAGGCAGCCAAGCTGTGGCATGTCTCCAACCTCTACGAGATCCCCGGGCAGAGCCGGCTTGGCGAGCGGCTGGCCGACGCCACCTTCGCCGACAAGGTGTTCTTCACCAATTCCGGCGCCGAGGCGCTGGAATGCGCGATCAAGACGGCGCGCCGCTGCCAGTTCGTCAACGGACACCCCGAGCGCTTCCGCGTCATCACCTTCGAAGGTGCCTTCCATGGCCGCACGCTGGCGACCATCGCGGCCGGCGGCCAGTACAAATATCTCGAGGGCTTCGGCCCCAAGGTCGAAGGTTTCGATCAGGTCAGTTTCGACGACATCGACGCCGCCGAAAAGGCGATCACGCCGGAGACGGCCGCCATCCTGATCGAGCCGGTGCAGGGCGAGGGCGGTATCCGCCCGGTGCCGACGCAGTCCCTGAAGCGGCTCAGGCAATTGTGCGAGCAGCACGGCCTGCTGTTGATCTACGACGAGGTCCAGTGCGGCATCGGCCGCACCGGCAAGCTGTTCGCGCATGAATGGTCAGGTGTAACGCCGGACATCATGGCGATCGCCAAGGGTATTGGCGGCGGCTTCCCGATGGGCGCCTGCCTTGCCACGGATGAAGCGGCCGTCGGCATGACCGCTGGCGTGCATGGCACCACGTTCGGCGGCAACCCGCTTGCCATGGCAGTCGGTAACGCCGTGCTCGATGTCGTGCTGGAAGACGGCTTCCTCGAAGACGTCCAGCGCAAGGCGCTGCTGATGAAGCAGGGGCTGGCGTCGGTCGCCGACGAGTTTCCCGAAATCATCGAGGACATCAGGGGTGCCGGGCTGATGCTCGGGCTCAAATGCGCCATGCCCAACACCAAGGTGAACATGGCCTTGCGCGACCAGCACCTGCTGGCGGTTCCGGCCGGCGACAACGTCATTCGCCTGTTGCCGCCGCTCACCGTCACCGACGCCGAGATCCATGACGCGCTCAACCGCATCCGCGCCGGCGCCAAGGGCCTGTCGGAGGCGATCGCCTCCGCCGCCGCGAAGTAATCCGGAAACATTCCTGATGTCAGTTCGCCATTTCACCGATCTTTCCGCCGTTTCCGAAGGCGATCTGCGCTTGATGCTGGACGATGCGGTGGTGCGAAAGGCCCGCCTCAAGGCCGGCGAGCGCACCAAACCGCTCGAAGGCAAGGTGCTGGCGATGATCTTCGACAAGCCGTCGACGCGCACGCGCGTCTCCTTCGACGTCGGCATGCGGCAGCTCGGCGGCGAGACCATCATGCTGACCGGCACCGAAATGCAGCTCGGCCGCTCCGAGACCATTGCCGACACGGCCAAGGTGCTGTCGCGCTATGTCGATGCGATCATGATCCGCACCACCTCGCATGAGCGGCTGCTGGAACTGACCGAGAACGCCACCGTGCCGGTGATCAACGGACTGACCGATGACACCCATCCCTGCCAGCTGATGGCTGATATCATGACCTTCGAGGAGCATCGCGGTCCGGTCGCCGGCAAGACCATCGCCTGGACCGGCGACGGCAACAATGTGCTGCATTCGCTGATCGAGGCGTCGGCCCGGTTCCGCTTCAACCTCAACGTCGCCGTGCCCGAGGGCAGTGAGCCGGCGCAGAAGCATATCGACTGGTCGCAGGCGCATGGCGGCAAGCTGCACTTCACCCGCTCGCCCGAGGAAGCCGTCGATCAGGCCGACTGCATCGTCACCGATTGCTGGGTGTCGATGGGCCAGGAGCATCGCGCCCGCGGCCACAATGTGTTCTCGCCCTACCAGGTCAACGCCAAGCTGATGGCCAGGGCCAAACCGGACGCGCTGTTCATGCACTGCCTGCCGGCGCATCGTGGCGAGGAGGTGACCGACGAGGTCATCGACGGACCGCATTCGGTGGTCTTCGACGAGGCCGAGAACCGGCTCCATGCCCAGAAGGCCGTGCTCGCCTGGTGCCTCGGCGCTTGATCTCCGGAGGTGTGATGCCTATCTGCGGGCCATCACGCAAAAACAGCGCGTTTCGACGCATGCGCCCCGGAGGGCGGCATGGCCGCGCCCCGGAGCTTTGTCATGTTGGAAACCTATCAAGTGACTGAACATCACCCCAAACTCGGCGAATTCGGCTATGCCGGCGACGATCACGTCGTGCCGTTCGAGGTCGGCCCTCTCGATGTGCGGGGCCGCACGGTCCAACTCGGGCCGATGCTGGACGCCATCCTCAGCCGCCACGATTATCCCGAGCCGGTCGCCCGCCTGCTGGCGGAGGCCTGTGTGCTGACCGTGCTGCTCGGCACTTCGCTGAAGTTCGAGGGCAAATTCATCCTGCAGACCCGCACCGACGGGCCTGTCGACATGCTGGTCGCGGATTTTTCCACGCCCTCGGCATTGCGCGCCTATGCGCGTTTCGATGCCGACCGGCTGGAAGCGCTGGTCGCGGCCGGCGAAACCTCCCAGCAGACGCTGCTCGGCAGCGGCGTGCTGGCGCTGACCATCGACCAGGGCGCTCACACGCAGCGCTATCAGGGCATCGTCCAGCTCGACGGCGAGACGCTGGAGGATGCTGCGCGCACCTATTTTCGTCAGTCGGAGCAGATCCCGACGGATCTCAGGCTGTCGGTGGCCAAGCTTTTGACGCCCGGTCCCGGCGGCGCCCGCGAGCAGTGGCGCGCCGGTGGTATCCTGGCGCAGTTCCTGCCGCAGTCGCCCGAGCGCATGCGCGTCCCGGACCTGCCGGGTGGCGATGGCGATCCGCGCGAGGAGATCCACGATCGGGCCGACAATTCCTGGCAGGAGTTGCTGGCGCTGCTCGGTACGATCGAGCCGACCGAACTGATCGACCCGACGATCGGCGCCGAGCGGCTGCTCTACAGGCTGTTCCACGAGCATGGCGTGCGCGTCTTCGGCGGCGTTCCGGTCGCCGACCAGTGCTCGTGCTCCAAGGACAAGATCCGCGGCATCCTCGAGGGTTTTTCCGCGCAGGAGATCAAGGACAGTACAGAGGACGGCGGCATCCACGTCGCCTGCGAATTCTGCTCGAAGCAATATGACTTCGATCCGGCGGAATTTGCGGCCCAGTAGAGAAAAAACCACGCCTCACCGGCCGCGGAGCGGCCGGTGAGGCGAAATCAATTCACCGTCCGCCGCGTCCCTGGCAGGTCCAGCGAAAACGCCGGAATGGCGATGTCGAACGTCTCGCCCCGCTTGTTGCGCATCGTGTAGTGCCCGACCATGATGCCGGATGGTGTCGAGAGCGGGCAACCGGACGTGTATTGGTAGCTGTCGCCGGGATTGAGTTCGGGCTGGTCGCCGACCACGCCGGGGCCGCGCACTTCCTCGACCCGGCCGGTGCCGTCGGTGATGTGCCAATAGCGCGACAGAAGCTGCACGAAATCGTCCGACTGATTGTCGATCATTATCTGATAGCCCCAGACATAGCGGTTCTCCGAGGGATCCGAACGGTCCTCCAGATAGAACGGCCTGACCTGCACTTCGATGTTGCGCGTGACGGCGCTATACATAAGCGGCTCCAAAACAATCTAGAGCATGATCCTGAAAAGTGGGAACCGGTTTTCAGAAAAGATCATGCTCAAAGAAACAGAGATAGAGCCCCATCCCGGTTCAATCGGGATGGAACAGGCTCTAAGTCGAACTTTCGGCGCTCCACGCGGGCTGGTCAACGGTGCGCGTCCTGTCATTGCGGACGGAACCGCAGGTGGCGGCAAAGAATGTCATTTAAGTGACACATGACAATGATGGTGTGCGCCGACCAGTGCCGCGCGACTCGGGCGCTCTGTCGAATTGTTGAATCGGTCGTCATGCCAGCCAGATTGTTCTGGCGGACCGGTTTTCCTGGAGTGACCGGATCTCGATGGAACTCACTCTCATAGCCGCCACGCTTTCAACTGCCCTCATTCTCTCAAATCTCGCCAGCATCGTGCTCGCCGCTTCGCGTCTGAAACGGCGCCGCGCCATTGCCGCGCCGGCCGGCAAGCGACGGCCGGTGTCGATCGTCGTGCCGTCGCGCGGCGTCGAGCCGTTCACGCAGGAGACGCTGGAGCGCGCCTTCTCGCTCGACTGGCCGCGCTACGAGTTGATTTTCTGCGTCGCCCATGCCGACGATCCGGTGGTCAAATTGATAAACAGGACGATCGTCCGGTTTTCGAAAGTGCCGGCCCGGCTGCTTGTCGGCGACGACCGCATCAGCGCCAATCCGAAACTCAACAATTGCGTCAAGGGCTGGGAGGCGGCGCGGCACGACTGGGTCGTCCTGGCCGATTCCAACGTGCTGATGCCGAGGGACTACATCCAGCATCTGATGGCTGCCTGGCGGCCCGGCACCGGCCTTGTCTGCTCGACGCCGATCGGCTCGCGGCCGGCCGGCTTCTGGGCCGAGGTCGAATGCGCTTTCCTCAACACGCTGCAGGCGCGCTGGCAATATGCCGGCGATGCGCTCGGCCTTGGCTTTGCCCAGGGCAAGAGCATGCTCTGGAACAAGCCGATGCTCGACGCCAATGGCGGCATCCGCGGGCTGGCCGCCGAGATCGCGGAGGATGCCGCCGCGACCAAGCTGGTGAACGGTCTCGGCCTGCGCGTCAATCTCGTCGCCGCCCCCTTCGAGCAGCCGCTTGGCCGGCGCTCTTTTGACGAGATCTGGTCGCGTCAGGCCCGTTGGGCGCGCCTGCGCCGCGTCACTTTCCCGCTGTTCTTCGCACCCGAAATCCTGACCGGCGCCGTGGTGCCTCTGGTGCTTGCGCTGATTGCCGCGGCCAGTGCCGGCTTCAGCCTCTGGGCAACCGCCCTTGCAGTGCTGGTAGCCTTCTACCTTCCCGAGTGCGCGCTGGCCTGGTCCAAGGGCTGGTACCTGTCGCCACGCATGGTGGCCGCGATCATGATGCGCGACCTGATCCTGCCAGCGCTGTGGGCGCGCGGCTGGCTTGGCGGCGCCGTCGACTGGCGCGGCAACGCGATGACCATCGGCACCAAGACGGCCGAACTGGAGGAGACGCCGTCCGGCGCCTGAAGGTCCTACCTGGCCTTCAGCGCCTGCGCGATGTCCTCAAGCAGATCGTCGGTGTCTTCCAGCCCGACCGACAGCCGGAGCGTGCCCGGCCCGATGCCGAGCTCGGCGCGCGCCTCGTCGCTCAGATTCTTGTGCGTCGTCGTCGCCGGGTGGGTGATCAGGCTCTTGGCATCGCCGAGATTGTTGGAGATCAAGACGATGTCGAGCGCGTTCTGCAAGGCGAAGGCCGCCTGCTTGCCGCCCTTGACGTCCAGGCAGATCAGCGTCGAGCCGCCCGACATCTGCTTCTTGACGATATCGGCCTGCGGGTGGTCGGCGCGGCCGGGATAGATGACGCGGGCGATTTCCGGCCGTTCGGCCAGGAAATCCGCGATCCTGCCCGCGCTTTCCGTCTGCTGGCGCACGCGCAGCGGCAGTGTTTCCAGGCCTTTCAGCAGCGTCCAGGCGTTGAAGGGCGACAGGCTTGGGCCGGTATGGCGGAAATAATCGTGCAGGTTCTCGTCGATCCACTTCTTGTCCGACAGGATCACGCCGCCGAGACAGCGCCCCTGGCCGTCTATGTGCTTGGTCGCCGAATAGACGACGATATGGGCGCCGAGCTGCAAGGGCTTCTGCTGCAGGGGCGTGGCGAAGACATTGTCGACGATCAGCCTTGCGCCGATCGAATTGGCAAGCGAAGCGACAGCGGCGATATCGACCACTTCCAGCGTCGGATTGGTCGGGCTTTCCAGGAAGAACAGCTTGGTGTTCGGCTTGATCGCCTTTTCCCAATTGGCGATGTCGGTGCCGTCGACCAGCGTCGCCTCGATGCCGTATCTCGGCGCCAGCGTCTCGACCACCCAGCGGCAGGAGCCGAACAGCGCACGCGCCGCCACGATATGGTCGCCGGCCTTGGCGCTGCACAGAAGGGCGGCCGTCACCGCGGCCATGCCGGACGCGGTGGCGCGGGCGTCTTCGGCGCCTTCGAGCGCGCACATGCGTTTTTCGAACATGTCGACGGTCGGATTGGCGTAGCGCGAATAGATGAAGCCCGGTTCCTCACCCTTGAAACGGGCCTCGGCGGCCTGCGCCGTTTCGTAGACATAGCCCTGGGTGAGGTAGATCGCTTCCGACGTTTCGCCGAAACCGGAACGCAGTGTTCCGCTGTGCACGAGTGCCGTCTGAGGCTTCCAGTTGTGCTTCTTGGTGCTCATCGCTCTTCTTCCAGACACAAAAAAACCGGCCGCGAAAGTCGCAACCGGTCCATACGGCCTTGCGGCCCGACGGTCCTTTAGCGACTTGTTTAACGTGGCTGCAAGCCGACCGGCCAAATCACCACGGGATAACGACCCTTTAGACCCGCACCGCGCTTGCGTCAATTGCCGGCTTCATTAAGAGGTTTGTACCAAGCAGGTTCCGCAAAAGTGTTCCACGGTTTTGCGACAAGAACCTGCGACAAGAAAAACGTCTGACCTAGGAGTGGAGCCTTGCGGCAGACAGGCATTCTTCCCGATCAGGACATTTCAGCGCTGTTCCAGTCCGGCGCGCTGAAGTCGGCGCGTGCGCTCGACGCCGACCAGATCCAGCCGGCCAGCCTCGATCTCAGGCTCGGCGACAAGGCCTGGCGGGTGCGCGCCTCCTTTCTGCCCGGCCCCAACCACAAGGTTTCGGAAAAGCTCGACCGGCTGCAACTGCACGAGATCAATCTTGCCGAGGGCGCGGTGCTGGAGACCGGCTGCGTCTACATCGTGCCCTTGCTTGAAAGCCTGGCGCTGCCGGCGGACATTTCGGCCTCGGCCAATCCGAAGAGTTCGACCGGACGGCTCGACATCTTCACCCGCGTCATGACCGATCGCGGCCACGAGTTCGACAAGATCGCCGCCGGCTATCATGGCCCGCTCTTTCTGGAAGTCAGCCCGCGCACCTTCCCGATCGTCGTGCGCACCGGCTCGCGCCTGTCGCAAATCCGCTTCCGCACCGGCAATGCGCTGCTCTCGGAAGCCGAGCTGCACGACCTGCATCGCGCGCAGACGCTGGTCGCCACCGAGCCGCCGAATATTTCCGGCGGCGGCATCGCGCTGTCGATTGACCTCAACGGCGACCAAAACGGTCTGGTCGGCTATCGCGGCAAGCATCACACCGGCCTCGTCGATGTCGACAAGCGCGCGGCCCAGGAAGTCGTCGACTTCTGGGAGCCGATCCACAAGAGCGGCGCCGGCGAACTGGTGCTCGATCCCGACGAGTTCTACATCCTCGTCAGCCAGGAGGCGGTGCACGTACCGCCGCTCTACGCCGCCGAGATGACGCCCTTCGATCCGCTGGTCGGCGAGTTCCGCGTCCACTATGCCGGCTTCTTCGATCCGGGCTTTGGCCATTCCGCGTCTGGCGGCACGGGCAGCCGGGCGGTGCTGGAAGTGCGCAGCCACGAAGTGCCGTTCATTCTCGACCATGGTCAGATCGTCGGCCGGCTGGTCTACGAGCACATGCTGAAGCGGCCGCAGGCGCTCTACGGCACCGATCTCGGCTCCAACTATCAGGCGCAGGGCCTGAAGCTGTCCAAGCATTTCCGCGCCGCGCGCTGAGCGCCGCCGTCAGGCAAAATACTTGCCTGTACCGGCTCGCCATGCTTGGCTGCCTTGCTGGTCGTCAGGCTGCCGGCGTTCAAGGGGAACCAAGAAAATGCAGATTTCGAAATGGATCATATCGGTGGCAGGCGCTGCCATACTGGTGATGGCGGCCGGCTCGCCTTCGCAGGCGCAGGAGAAAATCAAGATCGGCACCGAGGGCGCCTATCCGCCGTTCAACACCATTACCGCTGACGGCAAGGTCGAAGGCTTCGACATCGACATCGCCAATGCGCTGTGCGCGCAGATGAAGGTCGAATGCGAAATCGTCACCCAGGACTGGGACGGCATCATTCCCGCTTTGCAGGCGAAGAAATTCGACGCCATCATCGCCTCGATGAGCATCACCGAGGAGCGCAAGAAGCAGGTCGCCTTCACCAACAAATATTATACGACACCGCTCGCCCTGGTGGCGCCGAAGGACAGCGACCTGACCTCGACCGAACCGGCGGCCCTTGCCGGCAAGACGGTCGGCGCCCAGGCTTCGACCACGCAGGCCGACTATGCCCAGAATGAATATGGCAAGGCGGGCGCGGAGGCCAAACTCTATCCGACCCAGGAAGAGGCGATCACCGACTTGACCAACGGCCGCCTTGACGCCGTGATCTCGGACAAGTTCGTGCTGATGGACTGGCTGAAGAAGGCAAGCGACGGCTGCTGCAAGCTGGTCGGCGACGTCAAGGGCACCGAAACGCAAGCCGGCATTGCCGTGCGCCTGGAAGACACGGCCCTGCGCGACAAGCTCAACGCGGCCATCGACGCGATCGTCGCCGACGGCACCTACAAGAAGATTCAGGCCAAGTATTTCGACTTCGATATTTATTGAAACGTCGAAGAGCGTCTCTTCCTTCTCCCACAAGGGGAGAAGGGAGGGTGCTACCTCAAAGCGCCTTCACAGCCACCTTCACGGGCAGCTCGATCTCCAGCGGGTTGCGCAGCGGCAGGCCGAAGTCCCCAGCCTCGATCTCGAACACATCGCCGGCCTCGGTCTTGATGCCGTCGGCGAAGGACAGCGTCGCCGTACCGAACATATGCACATGCACGTCGCCCGGCTGGCGGAAGGCCGCGTATTTGAAATGGTGATGCTCGAGATTGGCGATGGTGTGCGACATGTTCGCTTCACCGGACAGGAACGGCTTTTCCCATAGCACCTCGCTGTCGCGCACGATGCGCGAGGTGCCGCGGATATCGGGCGGCAGGTCGCCGATCAGGATTTCCGGACCGAACGAGGCGTTGCGCAGCTTGGAATGGGCGAGGAACAGATAGTTCACGCGCTCGGTGACGTGGTCGGAAAACTCGTTCGACAGCGTGAAGCCGACGCGGAAAGGTGCGCCGTCGTCGCCGATGACATAGATGCCGGCCACCTCGGGCTCTTCGCCGGCGTCCTTGGCAAAGGCCGGTGACAGGAGTGCGGCACCTGGCGCCACCGCCATCGTGCCGTTGCCCTTGTAGAACCATTCCGGCTGCACGCCGATCTGGCCGTTCGCGGGCTTGCCGCCCTCCAGCCCCATGCGGAACATCTTCATGGAATCGGTGAGCTGCTCCTCGCCGTCGGCGCTCAGCTTCTTGTGCATGGAATCGCGCGTCGCCGCCGAGCCGAGATGCGTCAGCCCGGTGCCCGTCAGGTGCAGATGCGCCGGATCGGGGTGGTTGATCGGCGACAGCAGCCGCCCCTTCTTGTAAGCGGCCTCGAGATCGACCGTCTCGCCAAGTCCTTTGCGTTCGATCAGCGCGACGAGGCCGACGCCGGTGCGGGCGGCCTCCATCGCCAGCGAATAGACGCTGCGGGCGCCATTGATGATCCGGGTCTTGCCGCCATTGCGGGCAACGACGCGGATGGTCTCGGCGTCGTCAAGGATCTGGGAGATCAGCATGATGAATCCTCTCTCATTTGCCTTGGCAGGGCTGCCAAAACGGCAGACCTTGCTCGGCGCGGCCGGACCTCGTCCATGCCACGGTTTAAATTCTCAGTTCGGATTGCGCTCGCGGGCCTGGTCCCTCAGGGACTTCTGTTACCGGGTTGCCGGCAGCGCCGCGATCGTATGCCTCCTGCTTGCCTCGACTAGAGCAGTTCACCGTCTCACGGAAACGGCGAACCGCTCTAACTCATTGTGGTGCAATTCCGGGCGGAAAACCGTTTCACACTTTTCCTTGGAATTGCTCTTAAGCCCGTTCAGGCCTTGTTCTTGTTGTAGACGTCGAAGATCACGGCACCGAGCAGCACCAGGCCTTTGACCACCTGCTGCCAGTCGACATTGACGCCCATGATCGACATGCCGTTGTTCATCACGCCCATGATGAAGCCGCCAACGACCGCACCGATGACCTGACCGACGCCGCCCATGGCCGAGGCGCCGCCGATGAAGACGGCGGCGATGACGTCGAGCTCGCTGCCGAGGCCCGCGGCCGGCACCGCCTGTCCCAGTCGCGCCGCGATGATCAGGCCGCCGAGCGCCGACAGCACGCCCATATTGATGAACACCATCAGCGTCAGCCGCTCGGTGTTGATGCCCGACAGCTGCGCGGCCTTGGAATTGCCGCCCATGGCGTAGATACGGCGGCCGATGGTCATGCGCTTGGTGACGAAGACGAACAGCGAGATCAGCACGCCCATGACGAGCAGCACCACCGGCAGGCCCCTGTAGCTGGCGAACTGGTAGACCAGGAACAGGGCCAGCGCGCTGCCGACCAGCGTCTTGACGACGAACAGGGCAAAGGGCTCGGCCTCATAGCCATGGCGTTCGCGCTTGCGGCGCGTCCTCACCCCGAAATAGGCATAGGCCAGCACGGCGATCAGGCCCAGCACGATCGTTGTCATGTGCAGCGTCAGGCCGCTGCCCATGATGGTCTTGCCGGCCGCGTTCACCGTCGGCGGGATCAGCGTCAGCGGGCCGATGACATCCGGGATGAAGCCGGAGCTGAGCGCCTTGAAGCCATCGGGTAGCGGCCCCACCGAGGATCCGCCGCCCAGCAGGGCCTGGCAGATGCCGCGGAAGATCAGCATGCCGGCCAGCGTGACGATGAAGCTCGGTATCCGGTGATAGGCGATCCAGTAGCCTTGCGCGGCGCCGATCGCGCCGCCCACGATCAGGCAGATGATCGACACCACCAGCGGATTGCTGAACGGGCCGAGCGGCCAGATGACCATCATCATCGCCGCCAGCGCGCCGATGAAGCCCGCCACCGATCCGACACTCAGGTCGATATGGCCGGAGACGATCACCAGCAGCATGCCCAGCGCCATCACGATGATGAACGAGTTCTGCTGCACCAGATTGCTCAGGTTCACCGGCTTGAACAGCGTTCCGTTCGTGGTGAACTGGAAGAACACCATGATGGCGATCAGCGCCAGGATCAGGCCGTACTCGCGCAGGTTCGTCGTCAGCGCCGAGACGGCGATGCGTGGGCGCTGCTCTTCGGCGACGTTGCCCTGCGGGGCGGGGGCGCTTTCGGTGCTCATGCTGCTTTTCCTTCTCCACGAACGATGGCACGCATTATTTTTTCCTGGCTTGCTTCCGCGGCGGGCATTTCGCCCACGATGCGCCCTTCGTTCATGACGTAGATGCGGTCGGTGATGCCGAGCAATTCCGGCATTTCCGACGAGATGACCACGATCGCCTTACCCTCCGAGGCGAGCCGCGCGATGATCGTATAGATTTCGTACTTGGCGCCGACATCGATGCCGCGTGTCGGCTCGTCGAGGATCAGCACGTCCGGGTCGGCGAACAGCCATTTCGACAGCACCACCTTCTGCTGGTTGCCGCCGGAGAGATTGCCGGTCATCTGATAGACGCTGGACGCGCGGATATTGGTCTTCTTGCGATAATCGTTGGCGACGGCGAGTTCGCGCATGTCGTCGATCACGCTGTGGCGCGACACGCCGCCGAGATTGGCCAACGTGATGTTGTGCTTGATATGGTCGATGAGGTTGAGACCGTAGGTCTTGCGGTCCTCTGTGACGTAGGCGATGCCGTGTTGGACCGCCTTGCTCACCGAGGATACGTCGACCGGCTTGCCCTTGAGCAGCACCTCGCCGGAGATGCGGCGGCCGTAGGAACGGCCGAACAGGCTCATGGCGAATTCGGTGCGTCCAGCGCCCATCAGCCCGGCAATACCCACCACTTCGCCCTTGCGCACGTTGATGTCGATGCCCTTGATCACCTGCCGCTCGGCATGGATCGGGTGATAGACCGACCAGTTCTTCACTTCGAACACGACCTCGCCGATATCAGGCTCGCGCGGCGGATAGCGGTCGTCGAGTGAGCGGCCGACCATCGAAGTGATGATGCGGTCTTCCGAGATGTCTTTCTTGGCCAGCGTCTCGATGGTGCGCCCGTCACGGATCACCGTCACCTTGTCGGCGACCCGGTTCACCTCGTTGAGCTTGTGCGAGATCAGGATCGAGGTCATGCCTTGCCGCTTGAATTCGAGCAAAAGGTCGAGCAGCGCCTGGCTGTCCTTCTCGCTCAGCGAAGCCGTCGGCTCGTCCAGGATCAGCAGCTTGACTTCCTTGCTCAGCGCCTTGGCGATTTCGACCAGCTGCTGCTTGCCGACGCCGATATTGGTGATCAGCGTCTTGGGGTCCTCCTTGAGGCCCACCTTCTTCAACAGCGCGCTGGTGCGCGCCTCGTTGGCATCCCAGTCGATGACGCCGAATTTGGCGTGTTCGTTGCCGAGGAAGATGTTTTCCGCGATCGACAGCATCGGCACCAGCGCAAGCTCCTGGTGGATGATGACGATGCCCTTGTGTTCGCTGTCATGGATGCCTTTGAACTGGCATTCCTGGCCTTGGAAGATGATCTGGCCGTCATAGGTGCCGGAGGGATAGACGCCCGACAGCACCTTCATCAGCGTCGACTTGCCGGCGCCGTTTTCGCCGACCACGGCATGGATCTCGCCTTCCTCGACGCTGAGATTGACGTTCGACAGCGCCTTCACGCCGGGAAACGTCTTGGTGATGTCGCGCATCTCCAAAATCGTCGAGGCCATGGGGACTACCGCTCCTTGAGAGCTCGGCAAACATTGCCGGCGAGGTCGGTGACAATACCGGGCTCGCTGGTGAACGAAAAGGGGCCCTGCGTTGCGCAGGACCCCCTGACTTTGTAACCGGGATTACTTCAGTTCGTCGGCCTTGATGTAGCCGGAGTCGACGACCAGCGCCTGGTAGTTCGACTTGTCGACCTCATGCGGCGTCAACAGGATCGAGGGAACGACCTTGACGTCGTTGTTGTAGGTCTTTTCATCGAGGCCGTCCGGCTTGCCGCCCGAGAGCACCTTGTCGACGAGTTCGACGGTGGCCTTGGCCAGTTCGCGGGTGTCCTTGAACACGGTCGAGTACTGCTCGCCCGAGATGATCAGCTTGACCGAAGCGGTTTCGGCGTCCTGGCCGGTCACAACAGGCCACGGCTGAGCCTCGGTGCCGTAACCGACGGCGCGCAGCGAGGCGGTGATGCCGCGCGACAGGCCGTCATAGGGCGACAGAACGCCATCGACGCGGCTGCCGTCCGAATAGTTGGCCGACAGCAGATTGTCCATGCGCGCCTGGGCGGTGGCGGCGAGCCAACGCAGCGTGCCGACCTTGTCCATGCCGGTCTGGCCAGACTTGATCTTGATCGAGCCGTCGTCGATCAGCGGCTGCAGGACGGAGATGGCGCCATTGTAGAAGAAGAAGGCGTTGTTGTCGTCGGGCGAGCCGCCGAACAGTTCGACGTTCCACGGCTTGGTGTTCGGGAAACGCTCCTTGAGGCCCTTGACCAGCGAATTCGCCTGGATCACGCCGACGCCGAAATTGTCGAAGGTGGTGTAGTAGTCGACATTGGCGGTCTTCTTGATCAGGCGGTCATAGGCGACGACGACGACGCCCGCGTCAGCGGCCTTCTGCAGAGCATCCGACAGGGTGGTGCCGTCGATCGAAGCGATGATCAGCGCCTTCGGGCCTTTGGTGATTTCGTTTTCCAGCTGGCTGAGCTGGTTGGGGATGTCGTCCTGCGCGTATTGCAGGTCGACGGTGTAGCCGAGAGCCTCGAGCTGGGACTTGACGGCATCGCCGTCATTGATCCAGCGCTGCGAGGTCTTGGTCGGCATCAGCACGCCGACAAGACCCTTGTCGGCTGCGTGCGCCGAGTAAGTCATGGCAGCGATGCCAAGGGCCGCGACGGCGGCCAGTGTCTTGATGATTTTCACTTTAACTCTCCCTGTTTGATGGACGCGGCACCCCGGGGGTCGCGGGCCGCGCAATCGTGCAGAAGCGCCAAGGCACTGCTGCCGTCATATCGATCTCCGGTATCCTCCCATGGCCCCGAGACGCTGGTTCAATCGATACGATTTTTCTCGTCAGCGACCGTCACGTCTTGGAACGCGCGGAGGGTGTGGGTCTTTGCCATAACTGTCAAATGCGATCTTTGATGGTTGCTATATCATGGTTGGTATATGTATTGGGACGTGACGGGCTGACTCCAAGGTCGGCCTCACACGAGCAGAAGGCAGGGAAAAGCGATGGCGCGGCCCGGGAATCTGACAACAGCTTCAAATGGTTACAGAGAAGCACCGGGCGATGGCGAAACCCTGCTGCGCAGCGGTCTCAGTCTGCGTCACATGCGCATGATCGTCGCGCTCGACGACCACAGCCGAGTCAGCGCGGCAGCCCAGGTTCTGAATATTTCGCAGCCGGCGGCCTCGCGCATGATCGCAGAGATGGAGGCGGTGCTGGAGGTCAAGCTGTGCGAGAGGCTGCCGCGCGGTATCACCTTGACGCCATACGGCAAGGCTTTGGCCAGGCGCGCGCGCTCGATCCTGCTGGAGATGCGCGAGGTCGACCGCGAGATTTCCGAGCTCAAGGCGGGCAAGGGTGGTTCGGTTTTCCTGGGTGCCGTGACCGCGCCGGCTATCGAGCTGGCGGTGCCGGCAATTCGTGAGATCCGCCGCATCTATCCGCGCATCGAGATCACCATGCAGGTCGAGACCTCCAATGTGCTGGCACGCGAGCTGATCGCCACGCGTCATGATTTCATCATCGCGCGCATACCGGACGATCTCAATCCGCGGCTGTTCGAGTCGCGCGTCATCGGCGTCGAGAAGGCCTGCCTGATCGTGCGCCGGGGCCATCCGCTCACCAAGGGCGAGGCGGTGCGGCTGGAAGAGACCGCCGCCTATGACTGGGTCTTCCAGTCTGGCGGCTCGCCCTTGCGCCAGGCCATGGAGAGCAACTTCCTCAACCGCAACATCGCTTTGCCGGATCGTATCCTGAACACCAGTTCGCTGCTCCTGACCCTGGTCATGGTCGCGCAATCCGATGCCATCGCACCGGTCTCTGTCCAGGTGGCGAAATTCATCCAGAACCCTGACGGGCTGGCCGGCGCCATCGACGTCGTCCAGACCGAATTCGACATCGAGGTCAGGCCCTACAGCCTGATCACGGTGAAGAATCGCGCGCTGTCGCCGGCCGCCAAGATGCTGCACGACTTCATTCTGAGAGAAGTGGGATGATGGCTCGCTCGGGTAAGGTTGTCCGGCGAAAGCACCGCCAGGCCGAGGCTAGAGCAGTTCACCGTTTCACGGAAACGGCGACCCGCTCTAACTCCTCGTTTTGACGCAATTCCGGACGGAAAACCGTTCCTGGAATTGCTCTAGCGAAAGCGAACTGGGAACATTGTTTCCCGCCAATGCGTTCATGATCTTGCAAGGGACGATTTCTTCTGGAGGCTGAACATGCGCAGCTTCGAAATCATCGATCTGCTTTACGTGATCGAGGCCTGCAAGCACGATCGATCGGTCGGGAATTTCGTTTCCATGGCTGAAGGCGTGGAAGAATTGCGGGTGTTGACCGGCGATTTCGTTTCATCGGATGACGTGGCAGCAAACGCCCTCGCAACGGTGGCGCTTGCGCGAGGCTGCTCGGTTGTGTTCGACGAACAGGCAGGCGCTGAAATGGTTCTGACGCCTTAGACTGGAGCGGGTAGAGGGAATCGAACCCTCGCGTTCAGCTTGGGAAGCTGACAAGCTACCATTACATCATACCCGCGTGTGCCCTCGTTACCATGAGGGTTAGCCTTCGGGCAATCGCAAAGCGGTCTGTTCTCACGACGGTCGTGCTGCGGATCACGGCGCGCCCGCGGCCGTGAATTGCCGTTTTGCCTCCGCGACCTTATTGCCGGGGGCGAAGCTTGGCCAGTATTTCGAGATGGCCAGCGTCGCGCCGGCGGAAGAGAAGTGGCCATAGTCGAAGTAGAGAAATTCATTGGTCGTGGCATCGGCGTATGAACAACCGGCCGAGTCGCACAGATACGTCAGCGGATCTATGAAATCGGCCCCTTTGGTGAACGGCAGAACCCGTGCGTTGATGTTCGGATCCATAGCCATCGGCCAGGATGTGGTTCCGGCATGCTCCCGTTTCACCAAGAAAGCGATCTTCTGGACGTCGGCGATGAATTCCGGAGACTGGCCGACGGTATAGACCTTGACCCCCATCTCGCGAAGCCGATCGATCGTCTTCTGCAGGCCGTCGAAGCCCCTGGCCTGGTAGTCGGTCCATCGGCCGCTCAAGATCACCGCCTGGATGTTGGCGTCGCGAATAATCGACAAGGCCCGTTCGTTGAAGCGGGTGCAGGCGGGCCGAGCATAGGAAAAATAGGTCAGGTCGGGCGGACAGCCGGCATAGGTGTATTGGATGACATTGGCCTGGATTTTCTGGGCGTTGGGCTCAAGTCCCGGAACATAATGGGCAGCGAAAGAATCGCCCCACAGCAGCACATTGGTGGCAAAGCCCATTGTACGGGTGCAGTCGGCAAGGTTCCAGTCTTCGATGCGGGTCCCGTTTTCGTTGAAACAGATGCCGTTGCGCCAGTCGCCGACCCGGATACGTTCGGTCGAGAAATCCGGAAACCGTTGCGGGAAACCGTTGCCCAGTGCACCGGCCAAACCACCGGCGCACAGCAGCACGATTGCCGTCGCCGAAAAGGCGAAGATAGGCAGCGGGGCGGTATAGGCGCGTTTGTGGCGGAAGGGTTGCTCGACATATTTCCAGGAGAATGCCGCCAAGGCGAAACTGGCCACCGTCATCGCGATAATCGTTGGCACACCGACAGTCTTCAGGGAGAGATAATGGACGAACGAGTTGATCGGCCAGTGGACGAGGTAAAGCGAATAGGAAATGAGGCCGACCCAGACCAGCGGCGCCAACCGAAGCACGCGAGTGGCGACAGATGCCGGCCTGTCGGCGTTATCCTGGCCAGCATAGATCAGCAAAGCTGTTCCGATGCAGGGGAATAGGGCGTTGTAGCCGGGGAACGGATCGCTGTCCGAAATCATCACAAAGCCAAATGCAATCAGGGCAAAGCCGGCGAGGCCGATCAGGTCCGCCGCCAGCCGACTGGCTAGGACCGGAGGCTTCCGCAACATCAGCATGGCGCCCAGCGCCAGCTCCCATATGCGCGTCGGCAAGAGATAGAAGCCTGCCGTCGGTGCCAGCGAGGTTGCTATGACTGCCAGGGCAAAGCTGCCGACGGCCATCGGCAGAAGTACCGTCAGCCAGCGTTTCGAGACGTATCGGTAGATCAGATAAAGGAGGATCGGCGCGAAGATATAATACTGCTCTTCCACCGAAAGCGACCATGTGTGCAGGAGCGGCCGCAGTTCGGCGTCGATGGAGAAATAGTTCGTCGTTTTCCAGAAATAGATGTTCGACCAGAAGGTCGAGGCGGCGATCACGCTAAGGCTGAATTCGTGGAGATCCGAAGGCAGAAGGATGAACCAGGCGGCAATGCTCGCGAGCAGGATGACGAAGGTCAGCGCCGGCAGGATGCGCCGTGCGCGGCGCCAGTAGAAGCGGCCGATCGAGAACTGGCCCCGCTCAAGATCATCGAGCAGGCTGCCGCTGATCAGATAGCCCGATATGACGAAGAAGATGTCGACACCGGTGAAGCCGCCAGGAATGGCGGACACGCCGAAATGGAAGAGCACGACGGGCAGCACCGCAACGGCCCGCAGGCCGTCGATGTCGCGCCGGTAGTTCATCCGGCCGGCTCGCACACGGCCACCAGGATCCGTGCGGCCGCACCCGCCACGCTCATTCGGCGATGCCTCAGGTCGTGCTGAAAATCCCGGCTCATCGATCTCACAGGCTTATCCCCAAGCAGTAATTTGTTGCGCTGCAACATACGTGTCAAGGCATATATTGGCCGTCGCGAAATTCGCCAGCAACGCACCAGGATCAGGCGCCAGGCAGATAGATCACTGCATGGTCGTCCGCATAGGCCCGCTTCCAGCCCAACTGGTCGAAAAAGGGGATGCGGGCGTCGTCAGCCGACAGCAGCGCCCAGCCTATTGCGTATTTCTTCAACCGGGCTTCGAGGAGTGGCTTGCCGTTGCTGTGACCCGTCTCGTCATCGGCTTTTGTGAAACCTCCCAGGAACAGCTGGTCCGTCCGTCCGTCGATATAGGTCTTGAACCCGTGGAAAATCAGCGTGCCGCCGAAATTGTAGGAATTCAGCACGTTGCCGGATAGATGATGGCTTTGCGCGAATGCCAGCGCCCCGCTGGCCGATGTCTTCGGACTTGGCGCTACCTGATAGACGCTGCCGAGCACAGTGACCCCGCCAATCAGCAGAACGGCTGCCGTGCCGCAGATGGCGTAGAACCGCCTGGCGAAGAATCTCTCCAGTCCGTCGCGCTTTTCGGCCAGCCATGCGGTGGCCGAAAGCGAGGGATATTGCTGGGCGACCTCGGCCGCCATCACCAGCGGAATCAGCAGGAAGAACAGATACATGAAGCGCACATGGGCGAGATAGACATGCAAGGTGAAGACGACGAACAAGGCCTTGGCCCAGCCAATTCGCAATCGGGACACCAGTAGCCCGAAAAGCGCCAGCAGCATCGCCGCTTCCTGGACGGGACTGTCCGGCTGATTGAACGGTTTCCATTCCATGATCAGCGACACCGCCTCATTGCCGTAGGCCACGGCGAGCGTCGCCAGGATGGCCTGGACGCCGTAGGGGTGGATCAGGCTGACCAGCGGGCAAAGCAGACCGAACGCGATCCACTTCGCCAGCAGGGACGGTTTCGACAGGCCCGTGCGCGCCAGCAGATCGAGACCGGCAAAAGCCGCGATGACGAAGCTCAAGGTGAAGGTGGCGTGCAGGTTCGCCCATAACACGACCAGCACAAGCAGCCACCAGGGCGGCGCCCGTTCTTCCCTCGCCGCACCGAAGAGCACCGCCGTCCAGATGACGATGATCGGGAAGGTGAAGACATGCGGACGCGCCGTGAAGATCGGGTTGATCAGGAACACCGCCGCGAAGGCCAGTGTAATCGCCAGGATCGGTTTCAGCCATGCGCTGAGAAACCACCCCATGAGGAAAACCGTCAGGGAGATCGAGGCGATGATCGCGGTGACGACCCCGTTCCAGCCGCCCGCCCGGTAGGCAAGAGCCAGCAGGACCTGTCCCAGCCATTCCTTGGCAATCCAGGGCTGGCCGGCAAACGTGTAGGAATAGGGATCGACGGTCGGAAATGTCCGGTTAGTCAGGAAATCCAGACCGACCTTCACTTGCCACCAGCTGTCGGGATCCTGCAGGGTGGCGCCTGCCTGGGCACCCAACGCACCGGCCATCGCCAAGGCCGCGAACAGGCAGAAGATCAGCCTGTTCCGCTCGTTGTATGTCGCGGCCTCCGCACTGGCCTGAGCGTCGTTCATGCTGCGCCGCCTCTGATCGGTTCCGGTGACAGTTGGGTTCAAGGTGTTGGATTGGCGGGGTGCTGCCGAGGCTTGTCGGCCACCCGAACTGTGCGGTCGGTGCTGTCGTCCCCGCGCCCCACAAACACGAAGCGAGCCGAGCCAAGATAGAAAACAACCGAATAGACGCAGATTCCCGCGAGGTGGACCAGCGGGTTTTCGACGATGCCTGCTGAACGGGCGGCGATCACGACGGCCAGATTGACGCTGTAGGCGACCAGAAAGACACCCCCGTAGCGCAGCGCGGTTCCGGGCTGGAAACCATCGGCTCTGCTGAAGGTCCATTGGCGGTTGAGGAAGAAGCCGAGGACAAGGCCGGCGGCATAACCCGTGGCGTTGGCAAGGATGTCGCCCAGACCCAGCGCAAGCCCGGCCAGGATGACAGCGTATCCCAGCGCCGTGTTCAACAGACCGACGGCGCCAAATCGCAGCATCCTCGGGAAGTCAAACGGCAGGCTTGACCACATGCGCAAAATATTGGGCTCCGACAGGTACCTTGGTGAGGAAGCGCTCGAACGGCCTCAGTCTCGCAAGCATCCGAGGAAAGAAAATCCGGTAGACGATCCTCGTATTGGCAAGGCCCGCCTCGGCCATGCGCC
The DNA here is from genome assembly GCF_040320355.1 of Mesorhizobium sp. M0715. NCBI lineage: Bacteria > Pseudomonadati > Pseudomonadota > Alphaproteobacteria > Hyphomicrobiales > Phyllobacteriaceae > Mesorhizobium > Mesorhizobium sp. M0715. Next base: position 25,596 of record NZ_JAMYPL010000018.1, read on the forward strand.
TGCGCATCTCGCGCGAATTTATCAAAACCGCGTTTTCATCGAAGGCACAGTTTCTCACCGCGTGCGTGGTCAGCGGGTTCCAGGGATTGTGTTCGAAGACGAAGAAGCTGCCGCCATCGGCCAGCACCCTGCCGATCTCGGCGAACAGTCCGATCTGCAGGTCCTCGGGAATATGGTGGAATACACAGGCCGCGAAGGCCAGGTCGAAGCTGCCGTCGGCAAAAGGAATTGTCTTGCCGTCGAAATGCGTGAAGGCGGCCTGGCCGGGAAAGCGCTTGCTGGCGATGTCGAGCGATTCCCGCGAAGGATCGAGCAAGGTGATCTCCGCGTCGGGAAACGCGTTGCGCATATGGCCGAGCGAATTGCCGACGCCGGCGCCGAAATCCAGTACTCGTCGGGGTTTGACACCGGCCCGCCGCAGCGTCGCGGCGACGTCGTCGATCTTGTACCTGGCGAAGAAATCCGGGTTTTCGCCGCTCAGCCTTATGCTTGCGGCATGCTGCTCCTGATATTCCCGCGCAAACTGGTCGAACTCCGCCTCAAGCACGTGCGGCCCTCTTTGCCATCTCCTGCAGGCGATGGACCGGCAATTCGCCGTCCTCCACCGCCTGGCTGCGCGAAACGATCTCGTTGACGAAGTAGAGCGGCCGCCGCTTTGTCTCCATGTACATGCGCCCGAGATACTCGCCGAAGATTCCGAGCACCATAAGCTGGACGCTGCCGAGGATCAGCACGATCGCGGCAAGGCTGGTCCAGCCGGGCAACACGTTTCCGACCGACCATTCGAACAGCGTGTAGCCGAGCACGACCAGCCCCAGAAGCCCGAACATCATTCCGAGCAGCGAAGCGAAGCGCAAGGGCACGATGGAGAAGCTGGTCATCGCGTCGACCGCCAGAAGAAGCATTTTCTTCAGCGGATAATGGGTGGTGCCGGCAAAGCGGCGGTGCCGCTCATAGGGGAAAGCCACCTGTTTCAGCCCGATCCAGCTAACCATGCCGCGAATGAACCTGTAACGTTCTGGCATCGCGTTCAGATGGTCGAGCGCACGACGGTTCATCAGCCGGAAATCACCGGTATTCGGGGCTATGTCGACGTCGACCATCCGGCGCAGCAAGCGATAGAACATGGACGCGGAGGCGAGCTTGAACCAGCTTTCGCCATCGCGCGTCAGCCTCTGGCCGTAGACCACATCGAAGCCTTCGTTCATCTTCGTCATCATCGCGCCGAGCAGTTCAGGTGGATCCTGCAGGTCGGCATCGAGAATGAGAATGCGCTGGCCGCGACAGAATTCGAGCCCGGCGCTCAACGCGATCTGGTGGCCGTAATTGCGGGCGAGGTCGATGGCGACGACATGTTCGTCCTTTTCGGCCAGTTGTAGAATGGCCTCGCGCGTACCGTCGGTCGCGCCATCGATGACAAGGACGATCTCGTAGGAAGGGCCTTGTTCAAGGCATGCGGCCGTGACCCGCCGGTGCAGTTCGGCCACGCCATCCAGCTCGTTGTAGCATGGGATGACCACCGACAGCATGACGCCGCGTCGCGCGGTGTTTCTCTCCGTCTCCACCAAAGCCTTGCTCCCGCTATTCGATTGGGAATAGCGGCAATTGGTTAGAAAACAGATAAGCCAGCGGGATCGCTGCGGCAGTAGCCGGCAGTCTGCCATGCGCCTGGGCTCGGCTTGCGGCCACACTATGCTCGGTGTCTCGCTATCCCGCAGAACTCCCGGCTTGAAGCGGACAAGCCAAGTGCGTATGTCTGGCTGACGCCCTCTAGCCAGGGTACCTCAATCTGGAGACGGGCCTTGTCCGCATTGACGCGCTTCCTTGGCGACTCGCCGCTCAAGGTGATCCTGAAACTGCTGGTGGTGTCTTTCCTCGTCGGCCTGGTCATGAATGCCTTCGGCTGGTCGCCGATGGATGTGCTCTACGGCATCCGGAAGTTCTTCATGGACCTGTGGAATCTCGGCTTCCACGCCATCGACCGCTTCCTCGGCTATATCTTGCTGGGCGCGGCTATCGTCGTGCCGGCGTTCATCTTGTTGAGGATCGCCAACTACCGGAAGTAGAGCATGATCCCGAAAAGTGGGAACCGGTTTTCCGACAAGACCGTGCTTGAAAAGGACTATCAGGCGTAGCCCGCGGCGACCTCGAACAGGATGGCGTGGCGCGCCGCGAGTGCGGGCACATCCGTTGAATAGCCACCCCCGATGACGCCACACACCGGAACGCCACGCGTGCGAAAGTGGCTGATGACCATGTCGTCGCGGGCGCGCAGGCCGTCATCCGACAGCGACAGCCTGCCAAGCCGGTCCTCAGCATGGACGTCGACGCCGGCATTGTAGAACACGATGTCCCAATGGGCTTGGGCGGAGAGCTCCGGCAGGATGGCGGCGAGCCTCTTCATGTAAGCGACGTCACCCGTGCCGTCGGGCAGCGCGACATCGAGGTCGGAGGCGATCTTGCGCACGGGATAGTTGCGGTCGCCATGCATGGAAAAGGTGAACACGCGCGGATCATCGGCGAGAATATCCGCCGTGCCGTCGCCCTGGTGCACGTCGAGGTCGACGACCAGGATGTTTTGTGCCGCGGCTTCGGCGAGCAGGACCAATGCGGCGACGGCGACATCGTTGAAGGTGCAGAAGCCCGCGCCCTGCGCGCGCCGCGCATGATGGCTGCCGCCTGCGGTGTTGCAGGCGATACCGTGGCGCAAGGCCAGCCGCGCCGCCAGCACGGTGCCGCCGGTGGCAAGCTGCGCGCGCAGCGAGACGCGGGGTCCGATCGGAAAACCGATCTCGCGTTCGATCTTTTCGGGCACGCGGCAGTTGACGACCTGGTCGACATAGTCCGCCGCATGGGCAAGCTCCAGCCATGACGCCGGTGCCGGTTCGGCAGTGCTGAGCGCGTCGGGGCCGGCGAGGCCGCGCGTACGCAGCGCCTCCATCAGCAAGGGATATTTGCTCATCGGAAAGCGATGGTTGACGGCGAAGCCGGCGTCGTAGTCGGGATGATGGACGATCTGCAGAGGCATGAAATCGTATCCGGCTGGCTCACGCCAGACCGGGATTTCGGTTGGCCGTCAAGGGATAGGTGATTGCGCGGTGGCCGGAAAATGGGGCACATCGACGGTTCTATCAAGCCGCAATCAGCAAGGCAGCAATCCTTGGACAAAGGTGCAACACCAGCCGACGCCGGATCCCCTATCCACGCGGGATCCCCGATTCACCCCGGATCATTTGTCGTCACCAACCGCTCCGTGCTCGCCATCGCCGTGCCGATGACGCTTGCCTATCTGACCACGCCGATGCTCGGCCTGGTCGACACGGCTGTCATCGGCCAGTTCGGCGATGCCGCCTTGCTTGGCGGCCTGGCGGCCGGCGCATTGATCTTCGACGTCGTCTTCACCTCTTTCAATTTCCTGCGCTCGGGCACCACCGGCCTTGTCGCACAGGCGTGTGGGCGTGGCGATGCCCTGGAGGAACAGGCGGTGTTCTGGCGAGCCGTGCTGATCGCGGTTATCGCCGGCATCGTGCTCGCGGCCCTTGCCCCACTGGTCGCCATCGCCGGGCAGAAATTCATGGGCGCCGAACCGCGCGTCAGCGAAGCGATGGGCGTCTACATCCGCATCAGGCTGCTTGCGGCACCCTTCTCGCTGATCAACTATGCCATCCTCGGCTATGTGCTGGGGCGCGGCGAGGGTGGGCTCGGGTTGATGCTGCAGCTGGTGCTCAACGGCATCAACATCGCGCTCTGCTTCCTGCTTGGGCTGAAACTTGGCTGGGGTGTCGCCGGCGTTGCCTGGGCGACCGTCACCGGTGAGTTCCTGGCCATGCTGCTCGGCCTGGCGATCGTGATCCGCCGGTTCCGGGCTGCCCCATCCTTGCCGCGCCACCGCCTGCTCGACATGGCCGCCTTCCTGCGCATGATGTCGCTCAACCGCGACATCATGATCCGCTCGTTCTCGCTGCTCGCCGCCTTCGCATTGTTCACCCGCCAGGGCGCGCAGTTCGGCACGGTGACGCTGGCCGCCAACGCCGTGCTGATGAACTTCTTCCTCGTCGCCGGCTATTTCCTCGACGGCTTTGCCACCGCCGCCGAACAGCTGGCTGGCCGTGCCGTCGGCGCGCGCGCCGCCGCACCGTTCCGCCAGGCCGTCCGGCTGACGCTGTTCTGGGGTTTCGGACTGGCGGGAGCCGCGACGCTGATAATGCTGTCTGGGGGCGCCAATCTGGTGGCTCTCGTGACGACATCGGAGGAAGTCCGTTCGGTGGCCGACATCTACCTGCCGTGGGCGGCATTCACGGCGCTGAGCGGTGTGCTGGCGTTCCAGATGGATGGCGTTTTCATCGGCGCGACCTGGTCCCGCGACATGCGCAACATGATGCTGCTGTCGTTCCTGGTTTTCGCGGCCGCACTGCTGACCCTTGCGCCCGCCTTCGGCAACAATGGACTGTGGGCGGCGCTGCACGTCTTCCTGCTGGTGCGAGGCTTCAGCCTGCTGACAATCCTGAGGCTCAGGGTGCGGACGGCGTTTTAGACGGTGTCCCCGGAAGGCCCTGCGTCGTCCATGGCACCGAACGGCTTTCCGCGATAGGAATTTTTTCCTAATTATATACGTGACAAAGCATGAGCCGCCTGTTACAAACATGGCAGGGAGCACCTAGCCATGAAACTCGACAGCCCAATCTTCCAAGACGCCGACGCCGCCCGCATCCATTTGGAAGCGCAGCGTTGGCCGCATGGTCCTAACTGCCCGCATTGCGGCAATGCCAATCCCGACCGCATCACCAAGATGGAAGGCAAGGCGCACCGTCCCGGCCTGTACAACTGCATGGAATGCCGCGAACAGTTCACCGTGACTGTCGGCACCGTGTTCGAGCGCTCCAAGATCGCCTTGAACAAGTGGTTGCTGGCGACGTTCCTCATGGCTTCGTCCAAGAAGGGCATGAGCGCTCACCAACTGCACCGCATGCTTGGCGTCACCTACAAGACTGCTTGGTTTATGGCGCACCGCATCCGCGAGGCCATGGCGGAAGACGTGAAGTCGGCTGGCCCGCTTGGTGGCGAAGGCAAGACCGTGGAAGCCGACGAAACCTACATTGGACGCGTCGACCGCGATTACCTATCTCCTCAGCGCAAAGGCCAGCCCCGCTTGAAGCGCAAGATGAAGCCGAAGCGCACCGTTATCGGCCTTGTCGAGCGCGGCGGCAAAGCCCGCATGGTTCACGTCCAGCACGCCACCAAGGCAGTTGTGCGCGATATCCTGGTGCGCAATGCCGACCGCAATTCGACGCTCTATACCGACCAGTCCAAGCTCTACACTGTGACTGGCGAGGAATACGCCTCGCACAAGACGACCAACCATTCTGCTGGCGAATACGTCCGCTATGAGGACGGCGTGTCGATCCATTCGAACACGATTGAGAACGTGTTCTCAGTGTTCAAGCGCGGCATGGTTGGCGTTTACCAGCATTGCGGCGAGGCGCACTTGCACCGCTACCTTGCCGAGTTCGATTTCCGCTACAATCGCCGCACGGCGCTTAAGGTGACTGACACCGAACGCCACGACCAGTTGCTTGCAATGATCGAAGGCAAGCGCCTTACTTATCGGCGGATTGGTGAAGCCGGTCTCGCCTAAGCAGAAGACGCGAAAGCTTCTAGCTATTCGAAAAAAGGCTGCGAACCGCAGCGACGGCTAGACATAAGCCGCCGATCCACATACCGCCCGTACCAGCGAGGCTTGCCCACCAATCAAACGGCGCAAGAAACCCCTTGGCGTATGGCCCAGACCACATGCCCCATGAAGCCAAACAAAGGGAAGCGGTTCCGCCCCTAACCTTTAAGGCCAAGTCGCTTATTGTTTTTAGTTCTGGCCCCACGAATGCCCGCCCTTGCGGGAGAATCCTGCAACCAATGTGGCGATGAAAAGAATTGTCGCCCCCACCGGAAACAGTCCCGCTGCCCAAGAAACCCCAACAAAAAGGCTAGCCGCCAAGCCTGCCACCAACAGTGCTACCCCAAGCACCAACAGCGCTGCCGTGATTGCCGGCCACGCCGAGTTCCTACGCGTCGACAGCGATTGATTGTTAATGGCTGCTCTTAACACTGGAGATACCCCCGCGCCTGAGACGCTTGTGGTGACCAAAACATCTGTAACCCGAGCTATTGCCGCGCTGACCACATATGAAGCCGCGCCCTTACGCGAGCCCAGATCTCGGGAAATATCGCGAACAGCCGACTCGGTTCCGGTATAGAGACTCACAGTTTACCCTCCAATTCAGGGTGCGCTTCCAAGAAGCCGTCGATGTGTGATCCAAGCCACTTGTGGACAACAAAGGCAGTAGCGAAATCCATATATAATGTATCTTGCACCACCCTTACCACGCCATCCTTACCTTCCCGTTCAAGTTCTTTACCTAACGTTCCGTCAGAAAGTTCAACCGTCAGCGACGTCGGAATCGGCGCGCGCTCTGCAAAAATCGATACGATGAGTTGTCCGGTGACATTATTTATGCCGCCGTAAACGCCATCAATATGGAGATCACGGGCAAGTGGCGATTTTATGTAGTGGAACTTTACGCTCGTCGTCTCGACCGCCATTTTGCCCCGCCCTACGGTCCCTAAGGGCCATTTAGCCCTTGGATTTTGCGGCACCTTTACTGGAATCCTGGGCTTTGTCCACACTCGTCTTGTCGGGCGGGCGGGCGTCATGCATCTTCGGCGGCGTTTTCAGCATCCGTTGTAGTGTCTCGTTGAATTTCTTTTCGTCGGTCTCTTTTTCAGGATGGGCCATGATCAAGGATATCCCAGAAGACAAGCGAGACACGTTCACTGCGATCGGTCTCCTTACGGTCGGCTGGGCGTCAGCCGAATGCGCGTTGGATTTCATCATACGATATGTGCACGAACTCTACGATGGCAACCAGGTAGCGCCGGTTCCCCCTGTCTCTTTCAAGGGAAAGCCGCCATATCTCCGAAAGGCGTTCGCCGATCATCCTGACCTTGCGTCGCATTTGCCAAGGTTGAACGAACTGCTTGAGGAGGCATGGCAAATCGCAGAGCAGCGCCATTGGTGTATCCATGGCTTAGTGGAACTACGCACCAGCTCGGAAGCCTTCCCAATTTCCAAGATCATTCACGGGAAAAACCATAGGCAGGACAAGCGAGAATTTACCGTCCCTAAGATCGAATTTGTGGCTGAAAGAGCCATGGCCCTCTCGCTCAACTTATTTTTCTTCGGTGTCCAGACCGTGGGGATAATGCCTAAAGACGAGGCTAACAAGTTCGTCCGCGAACTCCTTAGCCAGTACTCCGCTGCACTCCCAGAGGGCGAGCCTTTCGGCTAGGACCAATCGACATTCAGGGATTCCGTTTTGGCGCGATGCGTGATTCATAGGTGTCCGCGATTTGCGGAGACTTAGGATGGCGACGAAGCGGTATGAGTTGAGCGACGAGCAATGGCGGCGGATTTCGTCGCAGCTGTCGGGCAAGGTTGGTGACCCTGGCCGGACTGGCTCGGACAATCGGCTGTTCGTCAATGGTGTGTTATGGGTGCTTCGATCCGGTGCTCACTGGCACGATCTGCCAGAGCGCTACGGTAAGACGCTGCACAAGCGGTTCTCGCGCTGGTCCAAAGTCGGGGTATGGGACCGCGTCTTCGCGGATCTGACGAAGGATCGGGACAACCAATATTTGATGCTGGACAGTACTCTGGTGCGCGCCCATCAACAGGCAGCGACCGGAAAAGGGGGGCCTCGGATCAGGCTCTGGGGCGCTCCCGAGGTGGACTAACCACCAAAATCCACATGCTTGCCGATACCTTCGGTCGTCCCCTCAGGTTCCTGCTTGCCGCCGGGCAGAGCCATGACATCTTGGCCGCGCCACTACTGCTCGAAGGCTGCACAGCCCAGGCCGTCCTTGCCGATAGGGCCTATGATTCCAGCGCCCTGCGAAACCTCATCGACGAGATCGGGGCAAAGGCGGTCATTCCCTCGACCCGTTCCCGATCAGTCCCCATCCCGCATGATCCCATCATCTACAAATGTCGAAACCGCATCGAGCGCTGCTTCAACAAACTCAAGCACTTCAGGCGCTTCGCAACGCGCTATGACCGCAGGGCACGCCACTTCCTAAGCTTCATCCATCTCGCCGCAGCAATGATCTGGATGCGCTGAATGTCGATTCAGCCTAGCTCCGTCCTAAGTCGCTCCATCTTTTCAGTGCCGGCCTGTCCCGACTGCTTTACCGAATCGACCATACTTTGTCACGTATATAATTAGGAATTTTTTCTTGACTGGGTGCTCTCAGCTATGGTACATTTTTGCTCATGGTGCTGATTTGCGCCGGTGACCCGCCGAACAGGCGGGTTTTTCGTCTGATGCTCCGTCAGCCAACGCCTCGGCGAGACTCCGAAGGAACCCGTTAACCCGGGTTCGTTGCCAATGCCGTGCGGTCGGATGCACTTGCACTTCCAGTCGATTTCCAACAGATGCACCAATTGTTCCAGGGCGAGCTTATGCGAAGCTACCTGCCATATGTCTTGGGCGCGGCGCTGGGATTGCTCGCTGCGTTCATTCTCTCCGCGGTTTCTGGCATCGGCGGCACCGCGCAATTGCTTCTCTTCGGGGTGTTGCCTGCCATCGGCGGCGCCATTTGCGAGCGGGCCGTCAGTCACAATCTACGCTCCTGAGAGCGGTTCAGAGTTGCCTGGACGCCCACAAGTCGAGGCGGCTGTCGCGCAACTCGCAAATCGACTTCAGCCGTTCTTTTTCGACGAAACGGACCATTCCGGAAAGAATACGGCCTGGCAGTGAAGGCCCGGCATAGATCATGCCGGTGTAGAGCTGGACCAGATCAGCACCCGCACGGATCTTGTCCAGCGCCGTATCGGCGGAATCGACGCCGCCGACGCCGATGATGGCGCGGTCCGGTCCGAGCAGTTTGCGCATCTTCGCCAGCACGATGGTCGAACGCTCGAACAGCGGCTTGCCGGAGAGTCCCCCGGTCTCGCGCGCGGTGTCGCCGCTGCGCAGCGGCGGCCGGGAGATGGTGGTGTTGGAGACGATGACGCCGTCGATCCGCTTCTCGGTGACCTCGGCGGCGATGTCCTCCAGCTCGGCCTCGACCAGATCCGGCGCGATCTTCAGGAACACCGGCGGCTGCGCCGTTCCCGTGGCGCGCGCGGCCATGACCCGCGACAAGAGTTCGCCGAGCTGCTCGCGCGCCTGCATGTTGCGCAGGCCCGGCGTGTTGGGCGAGGAGATGTTGACGGTGAGATAGCTGGCGTATTGCGCAAACCGGGCGACACCGCGCTCATAGTCGCCGATTCGGTCGCTGCTGTCCTTGTTGGCGCCGATGTTGACGCCGACGATGCCGGAGCGGCCCTTACGTGCGGCAAGGCGCTTTTCGGCCGCTGCATGGCCTTCATTGTTGAAGCCCAGCCGGTTGATCACCGCATCGTCGGCAGTCAGCCGGAAAATACGCGGCTTCGGATTGCCGGTTTGCGGCAGCGGCGTGATCGTGCCGACCTCGGCGAAGCCGAAACCCAGCCCAAGCAGCGCGTCGGGCACCTCGGCGTTCTTGTCATAGCCGGCCGCCATGCCGAGCGGATTGGGGAAATCGAGGCCGCAGACGCTGACCTTCAGCCTGTCGTCGCGGACCGCCGGCGCACCAACCGGAACGCCGCATCGCAAGGCGGCGATTGACAGGCCATGCGCCGTTTCCGGATCGAAGGCGAACAGCAGCTTCTGGCCGAGCCGGTCGAGCACGCTCATTGCCCCTCCAGTGCCGGGAACTGGTGCACACCATCGGCGCCAAGCGGCAGTGGTCGGACCGACAGCACTGCTTTCAGGTCCAGAACGTCGTAGAGATGCGGAAACAGTTCGCCGCCGCGCGAGACCTCGTATCTCAGCGCGGCGCCCAGGCCGGCGCCGTCGACGGCGACCAACAAAAGGTCTGTCTGGCCGGCAAAGTGCTTTGCCGCCGTTTCCCTGACCTGTGCTGCCGTGGAGAAGTGGATGAAGCCGTCGGCGACATCGATCGGCGCGCCGGTGAAGCGGCCATGCGTTTCGGCCTCGCGCCATGGCGCTTGCGGGGTTATCTTGTAGATAATCTGAGACATGGTTGCGCTATAGAGCAGTTCCAGGAAAAGTGTGAAACGGTTTTCCCGGGAAAAGCGCATAGCGCTTTCCCTTGGGAATTGCGTCAAGAAGATTCCGAACCAGCCATTCGGGAAAGGCCATGCCAAGGGTCTTCCCCATTTCCGGCGCAAACATGCGATATCTGAGGCCTTGGCCATGGAGGACAACATGCGTCTGCAGCACATCTTGATCCCCGCCGCGCTCGTTTCGCTGATCGCGGCTTCAGCTTACTCGGAAGAAACCGACCGCTACCGGCTGGAAAAGTCCGATAACGGCTTTGTCCGTATCGATACGCAGACCGGCGCCATGTCGATTTGCGAGGAGCGTTCGGGCCAGCTCGTCTGCAAGATGGCGGCCGACGAACGCGCTGCTTTCCAGGACGAGGTCGACCGCCTGCAAACCTCGATGAAGGCGATGGACGAGCGCGTCACCAAGCTCGAGAATTCGCTCTCCGCCCGCCTCGAATCGAAACTGCCGAGCGAGGAGGATTTCAACAAGACGATGGGCTACATGGAGCGCTTCCTTCGCGGCTTCATGGGCATCGTCAGGGATATGGACAAGGACAACGGCGCCCAGCCCAATTCGCAGAAGACCTGAGCGCTTCAACCAAGGGAAAACGCGGGGCGCTGGCTTTGCCGCTTGAAAACAGCGCGCCGCCCCGCATAATCGCCCACTGATCCCGAAAAAGCTAAACCCATAGGGGATTCGGGGAGGGACATTTGCCGGCAGGCTATTCTTTCGTCATCGCCGACGATCACCCGCTGTTTCGCGGTGCGCTGCGCGAAGCGCTCGCCGGCATCGGCAACGTCGCCGCCATCCACGAAGCCGGCGATTTCGAGAGCGCCAAGGCGCTGGTCGTGGCCAACGAGGACGTCGATCTGGTGCTGCTCGACCTGTCGATGCCGGGCGCCAGCGGGCTCTCCGGCCTGGTCTCGCTGCGCGGCATCCATCCGGCGGTGCCGCTGGTCGTGGTGTCGGCCCACGACGATCCGGCGACCATCAGGCGGGCGCTCGACCTCGGCGCTTCCGGCTTTATCTCCAAATCGGCCAGCATGGAGGAGATCCGCAGCGCCGTGCAATCGGTGCTTGCCGGCGACATCGCAGCACCAGCCGGCGTCGATCTCGGCATCGAGCGCGATCCCGAAATATCGGACCTTATCAAGCGGCTGCAGGCTTTGACGCCGCAGCAGACACGGGTGCTCGGCATGCTGGCCGAGGGCCTGCTCAACAAGCAGATCGCCTATGAACTCGGCGTCTCCGAGGCTACCATCAAGGCGCATGTCTCCGCCATCCTGCAGAAGCTCGGCGTCGACAGCCGCACGCAGGCGGTGATCCTGCTGTCCAAGATCGGAAGCGACCCGCTGCAGCCGGCGGGTTGATCGCCAGGGCGCCTGTTCAATCAGAATAGTGTTCAATCAGAGCACTGAACCTCCGTCCGCCGCATCGGCCGGCCGTTGAAGCTTGCGAAACTGATGGCGGCCATGATCCAGACGCCGATCCCGCCATAGAGCATGACCCAGCCAAAGCCGTTGCGCAGCGCATCCTGGGCGACGGTCCCGGCGGGCCCGGAGATGGGATTTCCAGCAGCGATAGCTTCGGCGAGAAGACGCAATTGGGCAGCGTCGAGGTCGGGCAGCGCATGCCCCAGATGCGCCAGCACACCGCTGGCCAGGATGAAGCCCATCACCGCGATGTTCAACGCCAATGAAACCATGCGCGCGCTCATGTCGATGCCGGAGGCCATGCCGGCGCGATCGCTCGAAACGGAACCCGTCGTCGTGTTGGTGACAGGTGTGTTGGTTATTCCCAGACCCATCCCCGCGATCAGGCAGCCGGGCAGCATCGTCAGCCAGTCCGGTTGCGCGGCGGCGCTGCCGAACTTCATCAGGATGAACCCGACGCCGATGATGACGAGGCCCGCCGGAATGATGATGCCGGGCCGATAACGCAGCGAAAAGCGCTCTGCCAACGGCGGCAGCACAAGCGTCGGCAGCGTGTAGGCAAGCAGGGCAAGGCCGGTGGAGACGGTGTCATAGCCGAGCCCGGCGTGGAACCAGATCGGCAGGTAGATCATGAAAGGCCAATAGCTGAGGTTCATCGCGGCCGAGCCGACGATGGCGCCCGAAAAGGGTCGGATCCGGAAGACCGAGAAGTCGAACATCGGCCGCTGGCTGACCTTCTCGGCGATGAGGAAGGCGATGAAGCTCACTATCGAGATGCCGAGGATCGCCAGCGCGGTTGGGCTGGAGAAACCCAGATCCGGCCCCTGGATGATGTAGAAGACGAGACAGAAGACCGACGGTGACAGCGTCAGGATGCCCGCTATGTCGAGCTTGCCCGCCTGCGGGTCCTTCGATTCGTGGACGCCCATCAGAGCGAGGGCGAATGCCAGCGCAGCAACCGGCACGTGGACAAGAAATACCCATTGCCAGCTCGAGACCGCGACGATGCCGCCGCCGATGATGGGGCCGAAGCCGAGGCCGATGCCGAAGATGACGCCCCACCAGCCCCACGCGACGGCGCGTTCGCGCCCTTCCCGGAATTCATGCGACAGCACGGCAAGCTGGCAGATCAGCATCGCACCGCCGCTCAGGCCCTGCAGAAACCGGGCGACAATGAGCGTGGAGACGCTTTCGGCGACGCCGCAAATCAGTGATGTCAGGCCGAAGGCGGCGATGGCGACCAGAAAGATACGCTTGCGCCCGTAACGATCGGCGATCGTGCCGACCGCCATCAGCACCGTCGTGACCGCGATCGTATAGGCGTTCATCACCCATTGCAGTTGCTTGAAGTCGGCGTGCAGCATCTGCTCCAGTGTCGGCAGGATCGTGGGAACGCTTGAAATCTCCAGGCCGAACATCAGGCACGCCAGGCAGGCGGCAAACAGAACGATGATGCCTCGGCGGGTCAATACAGTGGGCATGATTCAACCTTTCGAACGTATTTGTCGGCAATCGGCGAATCCATTGCAGCTCGCCCAGCGCGCGTACGGCCCAGGGTAGGCGAAGCTTGATCATTTTAGAATTGCATGGTTGGCTATTTCAGAGACAACAAGTGCGGATAGCTGACATGACGCTGGACGTAGACGCTGTGAAAACATTCGTCGCCATCGCCGATCTTCAGAGCTTTACGCGTGCGGCCGAGGCTCTTGGCAGCACGCAAGGGGCGATCAGCGTGAAGCTGAAGCGGCTGGAAGAGCGCGTTGGCCAGAAATTGATCGAGCGCACGCCTCGGCTGGTTCGCTTGTCCGCGCAGGGCGCGGTGTTTCTCCAGCCCGCACGCGACTTCCTCGCGGCACACGATCGCGCCATTGCCAGCCTGTCTTCGGTGCGCCGCCGCTTCACACTGGGCATCGCCACCCATGTCGGAGGCGCGGAAGTCCCGACATTGCTGGCGCGGCTCAATGCGCATGACCCGGCGCTCACCATCGAAGTGCGGCTCGATGATTCACACGACCTGCTGGACGCTTTTGATCGCGGTGAGATCGACGCGGCGATCATCCGCCGGGAGGACGACCGGCGCGATGGTGAAGTGCTGGCGCCCGAACATTTCGGCTGGTACGCCGCGCCCGACTTCATCCACCGGGCCGACGAGCCGCTGCGCCTGGCGGCATCCTCGCCATCATGCGGTATCCGCAACATCACGACCCGCGCGCTCGACGCTGTCGGAATACCGTGGACGGAGGTGTTCCTCGGCTGCGGCTCCTTCGCCGTTGCCGAAGCTGTCTCGGCCGGCCTCGCAGCCTCGGTATTTTCCTGCCGGCTTGCCCCATCCGGCACCATCGAGGTCAGCCGGAAATTCGGGCTTCCGGCGCTGCCGCCTTCCGAGATCGTGCTGCTTTCGACGCTGACGGACGCCAAGTCCCGCGAGGCGCTGAGGACGCTTGCAATGGCCTTTCGCGAGCATCGTCCGCCTGTGGCGGGCAATGCCGGACGGCCCCGGTTCCGCAGTTCCCAGATGGTCGACGGCCTGGCCTAGAGCAATTCTAGGAAAAGTGTGAAGCGGTTTTCCGTCTAGAATTGGGTTAAAACAAAGAGTTAGAGCAGAACGCCGTTTCCATGAAACGGTGAAATGCTCTAGGACACCACCCTCGGACACCAGGGCTGAGACCGGCCGCCCTTGATGCTATTCGGCCGCCGGTGCTAGCGGCCTGACCCTGGCCATCATCGAGCGCAGTACCGCTGGTTTGAGCGGTTTGTTGATCACCGCAATCTCGAGCCCGCCGGCGGCCGTGCGCACCTCGTTGGAGCGGTCGGCGGTGACCAGCACGGCCGGCAGGTTGTCGCCATGGGTCGCGCGCAGCCTGACGACGAGTTCGAGACCGGTTTCGCCGTCGAGATGGTAGTCGGCAAGAACGATGTCCGGGCGGTGTATCTTCGCGGTCTCCAGATCCTTTGAACCGGCCACGGTGTCGACGTTGCAACCCCAGCCTTCGAGCAGGAGCCGCATGCCTTCGAGGATGCGGGCGTCGTTGTCGATGCACAGCACGTGCAACCCGGCCAGCGAAGCCGTCGCGCGGGCAGGAGCCCTGGTTTCGATCTCGCGCCGCGGCTCCTGCACGGCCGCCACGGGCAGGATGACGGAGAAGCGCGTGCCCTTGCCAGGGGTGGAAAAGATCCGGATCTCCAGGCGCAGCACCCGGGCGATGCGGTCGACGATGGAGAGGCCGAGACCGAGGCCTTCGGCCTCGCGCGCGCCCTCGTCGAGCCGGGTGAATTCGCGAAAGACGGTGTTCAGCTTGTCGCCGGCGATGCCGATGCCGGTGTCGATCACCTGGATCTCGGCCAGTTCGCCGCGCCGCCTGACGCCAACCAGCACACGGCCGTGGCGCGTGTATTTGATGGCGTTGGAAACGAGGTTCTGGATCAGGCGGCGCAGCAGATTGCGGTCCGTCGTCACTGTCAGCGATGACGGCATGATGGTCAGCGCGAGCTTCTTTTCGGCGGCGAGCGGCCGGAAGTCGTTGCCGATCTGGCGCAGCAATCCGTCGAGGTTGAAGGCGGTATCGTCCGGCTTCATTGCGCCGGCATCGAGGCGGGAGATGTCGAGCACGGCGCCGAGAATCGTCTCGACCGATTCCAGCGAGGATTCGATGTTGACGGCCGCCTTGCCGGCAGGCCCCTTGCCGGCCTTCTCGATCAGCGAGGAGCAATAGAGCCGGGCGGCGTTCAGCGGCTGCAGGATGTCGTGGCCGGCGGCGGCGAGGAAGCGCGTCTTGCCGAGATTGGCCTCCTCGGCCAGCATCTGCGCCTGCGCCAGCTCCTCATTGACCCGGGTCAGTTCGATGGTGCGGGTCTTGACGCGCTGTTCCAGCGATTCATTAGCACGCTTCAGCGCCAGATCCTGTTCCACGCGCCCGGAAATGTCGGCATAGGTGGCGACGATGCCGCCGTCCGGCATCGGGTTGGAGCGCAGTTCCAGGATGCGGCCCGAGGTTTTCAGCTCCATCTGCCATGGGCTGACGAAACTGGTCAGCCGGTTGAGCATGGCCACACGCTGATCGGCGGGGATGTCGCCGCGTTCGGCGAGATGGCGCAGGATGCGGTCGAGCGAGACGCCGACCTGGCCCATCTCGTCGGGCAGGTCGAACAGCGCCCGATATTGGCGGTTCCAGCAGATCAGGCGGAAATCGCGATCGAAGACGGTGATGCCCTGTTCCATCTGGTCGAGCGCGATCTGCAACAGGTCGCGGTTGTGCTGCAGCGCCTCGGTGGCGTCGTCGAGCAAGCGGAAGGCATCCCTGGATTCGCGGTCGTGGCGGCGAAACAGCAGCGACAGGATCAGGCGTGCCGAGGAGGAGCCGACGGCGCTGGCCAGCAATTGCTCGGAAAAGCGGATGACGTCCATGCTCGCCTGCTCGTTGCCGTGCAGCGAGGTTCCGTTGGTCTTTTCGAACGACTGGAAAGAGCGCTCGGTGCGCTCGACGCCGAGATAGCGCCCGATCGTGTCCTTGAGGTCGTTGACGGTGATGGCGGTGCGGAAGCGGCGCAGGCTTGGCATCGGGCCGGCATCGCGCGGCACGAAGATCGACGCCTGTATGCGTTCCAGCGGCACCGATGCGCGCGACAGCGAACCGAGCACAAAGAACACCGCGTTGATCGACAGGCTCCACAACACGCCGTGGTTCAGCGGTTCGGCGACTGTGCCGAACAATGCCTGCGGCCGCAGCGCCTCGAAGCCGAACAGCCCGTGCACGATGATGCCGGTATCGGGTGCGGCAAGCGATGGAAACAGCAGCGTGTAGCCCCAGACGAGGATGCCAGCGATCATGCCGAGTGCCGCACCCCGGCCGTTGGCCCCGCGCCAGATCAGCCCGCCGATCAGGGCGGGCGCGAACTGCGCGATGGCCGCGAACGACATCAGGCCGATCGAGGAAAGCCGCGCGCTGTCGGTGCTCTCGCGATAATAGAGGAAGGCGATGAACAAGAGGATGAAGATCGCCCCGCGCCGCACATTGAGGATCAGCGTCGACCAGTCCTCGGTCTCGGAGGTCGAGGTCTTGAGCAGGCGGCGCACGAACAGCGGAATGACGAGGTCGTTGGAGATCATGATCGACAGCGCCACGCTTTCGACGATCACCATCGCCGTCGCCGCCGACAGGCCGCCGATGAAAGCCGCCATCGCCAGCACATCATGACCGCTGAACAGGGGCAGCGACAGCACGTAGAGATCGCTGCTGGTTCCGGTGCCGACCAGCGAAAGGCCGGCGAAGGCGATCGGCAGCACGAACAGGTTGATCGCCACGAGGTAGAGTGGAAACACCCATGTCGCGGTGCGCAGTTCGGCCTCGCCGCGGTTCTCGACGATGGTGACGTAGAACTGCCGCGGCAGCATGATGATGGCAAAACCGCTGAGGCACGTCAGCACCAGCCAGGTGGCGAGCGAAGTGTTGTAGCTCATCGCCTGTCGAACCTGGGCGTTCTCAGCGAGCTTGTCGAACATGTCGCCCGGGCCGCCGAAGATCAGGAAGGTGACCATCAGGCCGATCGCCAGGAAGGCGGCGAGCTTGACGACGGTTTCGACCGCCACCGCCAGCACCAGCCCATCCTGGTGTTCGGTGGCGTCGGCGTGACGGGTTCCAAACAGCACCGCGAACAGCGCCAGGAGCATGGCGACGACCAGAGAGATGTCGCTGACGAAGGGATCGAACGAAGGCGGCGATCCCGTATAGTGCTCGACCATCAGGCTGACCGAACCGGAGATCGCCTTCAACTGCAGTGCGATATAGGGCACCGCGCCGATGGTGGCGATCAGCGTGGCGATCGCCGCGACGGTGAAACTCTTGCCGTAGCGTGCGCCGAGGAAATCCGCGATCGAGGTGATCTTCTCGGTCTTGGCCAGCCGCACGATGCGGTTGAGCAGCGGGAAGCCGAACACGAAGACGAGCACCGGGCCCGTATAGATGCCGAGGAATTCGAGGCCGCGTTCGGAAGAGAGACCGACCGAGCCGAAGAAAGTCCAGGATGTGCAGTAGATTGCCAGGCTGAGCGCGTAGATGAAGGGCCGCCCCCGGCTCGGCTCGGAAATGGCCGAGCGGCGGTCGCCGAGGCTGGCGATGGCAAACAGCAGCGTCACATAGGCGACCGCGATGATGACGATGAACAAGCCCTGCACGCTTGGACTTTCCTCCTCTGCCGCCTTTTTATCCGGCTTGCCCGGACGCAATCACAGCTTGGCGTCGGAGTCCATTGCGGCTTTGGAAGCATGATCGCGACCGCGATATTCAGACAGTACAAGCAAGGTGCCGTCAGGTAAGAAGAAAGCGGTTGTTTTCTCCCTTTTATCGATGTTGCAACCGGAGGTTTTTGTTATGTTGCCTCAGGTCGATGCCGCAAGGACGGAAACGGCAGCTTGGCCAGTCACGACAAGGAGGGTCGAATGCTGAAAGAATTCCAGGAATTCATTTCCAAGGGCAATGTGATGGACCTTGCGGTCGGCGTCATCATCGGCGCGGCCTTCGGCAAGATCGTCGATTCCCTTGTCAACGACATCATCATGCCGATCGTCGGTGCGATTTTCGGCGGATTGGACTTCAACAACTATTTCTTCGGATTGTCCTCAGCCGTCAACGCGACCTCGCTGGCCGATGCCAAGAAGCAGGGCGCGGTCTTTGCCTATGGCAGCTTCATCACCGTGGCGCTGAACTTCCTCATTCTCGCGTTCATCATCTTCCTGATGGTCAAGGCGGTGAACAACATGCGCAGGCGGCTTGAGCGCGAGAAGCCCGCTGCTCCGGCCGCTCCGCCGCCCGCCGATGTCGCTCTGCTCACCGAAATTCGCGATCTGCTCGCCAGGCGCTGACCGCGGCTGGCATTTGCTGGACCAAAACCCCGGTCGTTCGCGGCCGGGGTTTTCTGTTTTCGCATCTGGTATGGACCGCTGACGAAAACCGCAGACCAAAACGGACCCGCCAATGACCCTGATCGACAGCTTGCGCCCTGAGGCCCGTGCGGCACCCGAAAGCGGCATTGTCGCCGTCGTCAATTACGGCCGCCTGCGCGAAGGCATGATTCCGCTCTGGGCCGGCGAGGGCGACCTGCCGACGCCAGCCTTCATCACCGATGCCGCGTCGAAGGCGATGGCCGGCGGCGAGACATTCTACACCTGGCAAAGGGGCATCCCCGATCTCAGGCAGGCGCTCTCCCGCTACTATGCCAGGCATTTCGGCAAGACCTTCCCGGAGGAAGAATTCATCGTCACCGGCTCCGGCATGCATGCCATCCAGCTGGCGCTCGACGCGCTCGCCGGCGTGGGCGACGAGGTGGTTTATCTGTCGCCGGCCTGGCCGAATTTCGATGCCGCGGCAGCGATAGCGGGAGCCATTCCAGTCGCGGTCACGCTCGATCATTCCGGCAATGGCTGGTCCTGCGACGTCGAGAAGATCGCGGCTTCGATCACGCCGCGCACAAAGGCGCTGTTCATCAACACGCCGTCGAATCCGACCGGCTGGACCGCCGATCATGAGACCTTGCAGGCCATCCTCGATCTAGCGCGCGCGAAAAACCTCTGGATCATCGCCGACGAGATCTATTCGCTTTTCCACTATGGCCACGGCCGCGCGCCGTCCTTCCTCGACATCGCGTCGGCGGAAGACCGCATCCTGTACGTCAATTCCTTCTCCAAGAACTGGGCGATGACCGGCTGGCGCGTCGGCTGGATCAAGACGCATCCGAGCTTGCAGCAGGTGTTCGAGAACCTGATCCAGTATTCGAACTCCGGCGTCGCCCAGTTCATGCAGCGCGGCGCGGCCGCCGCGCTTGACGGGGGCGATGCCTTCGTTGCCGAACAGGTGGAGCGGGCGCGCAAGGCGCGTGACCTTGTCTGCGGCATCCTCGGTGCCACGGATCGTGCTCGGTTCACCGTGCCGCAGGGCGCGTTCTATCTGTTTTTCACTGTCGACGGCATCACCGATTCACGCACCGCTGCCTTCGACATTGTCGACAAGGCCAATGTCGGCCTGGCGCCAGGCACCGCTTTCGGCCCCGGCGGCGAGGCGTTTTTGCGGTTGTGTTTCCACCGCCGCCTCGACCAGATCGAGGAAGCGGCGCACCGGCTGGCAAATTGGATGAAGGCTATTTGAGCCGCCGACGAAGCGCGGATTGAAAATCGCTCCGGCGAGCCAGATAGCCGCCGGAGCCGAGTTTCAAACGGCTTCAGCCGCCTGACTTGGGCACCAGCAGGGGAATGATGCGGTCGCTCTTGGCCACCGAAGGCCGCCCGGCGGAGCCATAGGGGATGCCAAGCGCATCCCAGGTCTCGACCAGCGCATCCTGCAATTCGGCGATCAGCGCATCGGAATGGAACGGCGTCGGCGTGATGCGCAGCCGCTCGGTGCCGCGCGGCACGGTCGGGTAGTTGATCGGCTGGATGTAGATGCCGTGCACGCCGAGCAGGCGGTCGCTGGCCATCTTGCAGGCCTCCGGATCGCCGACCAGCAGCGGCACGATGTGGGTCGGCGAGTCCATCACCGGCAGGCCGGCGGCCGACAGGATCTGCTTGGTTCGGCTCGCTTGCTGCTGCTGGGCGTCGCGCTCGGCCCGCGAGCGCTTGAGATGGCGGATCGACGCGGTCGCGGCGGCCGCGATCGCCGGCGGCAGTGCCGTGGTGAAGATGAAGCCCGGCGCATAGGAGCGTACGGCGTCGATCACGGCGCTGGTGCCGGTGATGTAGCCGCCCAGCGTGCCGAACGCCTTGGCGAGCGTGCCTTCGATGATGTCGATGCGGTCGGCCAGGCCTTCGCGCTCGGTGATGCCGCCGCCGCGCGGCCCGTACATGCCGACGGCATGGACCTCGTCGATATAGGTCATGGCGTTGTAGCGCTCGGCGAGCTCGACGATCTCTCTGATCGGCGCGATGTCGCCATCCATCGAATAGACGCTTTCGAAGACGATCAGCTTGGCGCGTTCGCGCCCCGCCGCCTGCAAAAGGCTTTCCAGATGCGCCACGTCGTTGTGGCGGAAGATCTTCTTCTCGGCGCCGGAACGCCGCACGCCTTCGATCATCGAGGCGTGGTTCAATTCGTCCGAGATGATCAGGCAGTTGGGCAAAAGCTTCGCGATGGTCGAGATCGAGGCTTCGTTGGAGACGAAACCGGAGGTGAAGACCAGTGCCGCTTCCTTGTCGTGCAGGTCGGCAAGCTCCACCTCGAGCTCGACCAGCGGGTTCGAGGTGCCGGAAATGTTGCGGGTGCCGCCGGCGCCCGAACCCATCTTGCCTGCCGTGTTCTGGAAAGCGGCGATGACGTCGGGATGCTGGCCCATGCCGAGATAGTCGTTGGAGCACCAGACGGTGATTTCCTCGGCGCGGCCATTGGAACGCCAGATGGCGCGCGGGAACTTGCCCGCGATGCGCTCCAGGTCGGCGAAAACGCGGTAGCGACGCTCGGCATGGAGCTGGTCGATCGCTTCCTCGAAGAACCGCTGATAGTTCATGTCGACTTCCCAATTTTTGCGCGGGATCATAATCATTGGCCTGTTGGTCGTCCACCTGGCCTTTTTGGTCAAAATGCCACGCCCCGGACCTGTTCCTAACGACCACGGATCGTGGCCTATTCCCTTGATGTGGATCAACTTTGTTTCAGGACAATGCCACTGGCCGGCGAGGCCGGTTACCACGGGTTCCAATGGTCATGCGGCGGGCTTTCCAGTAGAGCGGGGGTTGAGACAGTTTCCGATAAATCTTGGATAAGCGAGGACGCGGATGACGGTTTTGGTTACAGGCGGCGCCGGTTACATCGGCAGCCATATGGTCTGGGAGCTGCTGGATGCCGGCGAAAGCGTGGTCGTTCTCGACCGTCTTTCCACCGGTTTCGAATGGGCGGTGGCGCCCGAGGCAAGGCTGGTTGTCGGTGATGTTGCCGACAGGGAATTGGTCGGCGGGGTCATCAGGGAGAACAAGGTCGACGCGATCATTCATTTCGCCGGCTCGATCGTGGTTCCGGAATCGGTCGCCGACCCGCTCAGCTACTATGAGAACAACACCTCGAAGACGCGCACGCTGATCGAAACCGCGGTGCGCGAAGGCGTGCCCAATTTCATCTTTTCCTCGACCGCCGCCGTCTATGGCGGAGCCGGCCTGGAGCCGGTGCGCGAGGACGCCCGCCTGTCGCCGGAATCGCCCTATGGCCTGTCCAAGCTGATGAGTGAGTGGATGCTGCGCGACGCGTCGATCGCGCATGGCCTGCGCTATACCGCGCTGCGCTACTTCAACGTCGCCGGCGCCGACCCGAAGGGCCGCACCGGCCAGTCGACGCCGGGCGCCACTCATCTGATCAAGGTTGCCTGCGAGACGGCACTTGGCAAGCGGCCGTTCATGCAGGTGTTCGGCACCGATTATCCGACGCCGGACGGCACCTGCATGCGCGACTACATCCATGTCAGCGACCTGGCGGCGGCGCATCGCCTGGCCTTGCAGCGGCTGCGTGCCGGGGGCACCAGCCTCGTCGCCAATTGCGGCTACAGCCATGGCTATTCGGTGCTCGAGGTCATCGACAGCGTGCGCCGCGCCTTTGGTCATGATTTCGAGGTGAAGATGGGCGACCGTCGCCCTGGCGATGCCGCGGCGGTGGTTGCCAATTCGGATCTCGCCCGCGCCGAGCTCGGCTGGACCCCGCAACGCGACAATCTCGACCAGATCGTCGCCGACGCGCTCGCCTGGGAGCGCATCCTGACCGGCAAGAACTCCGCGCGCGGCTGAACCGGGTTCTCCCAAGGGCTCGCAAGGCGGGCAGCGAAGCGCTATTGAAGGCATTCGCGGCAAGGCGCGGAGGCGCCGCGCCGCGAGGAGCTCTTGGGGGATGGCATGAAAATAACGGTGCTCGGGGCCGGTGTCGTCGGTACGGCGGCCGCCTATTATCTGGCCAGCGACGGCCATGAGGTGACAGTGATCGAGCGCCATCCGGCGGCGGCACAAGGCACCAGCCAGTCCAATGCCGGCCTGGTGTCACCGGGTGACGCCACCGCCTGGGCCTCGCCGGCGGCTTTGAAGACCTTCCTGCGCGGGCTCTACAACCATGATCTCGGCATCAAGGTCAGGCTGCGCCTCGATCCCTATTTCCTCGCCTGGAGCCTGCGTTTCCTGCGCCAGTGCACGGTGGCGCGCCTGCGCGCCAACACCGACATCAAGCTCAGGCTCGCGCTCTATTCGCGCGACTGCATCAATGCGCTTTCGGAAGCCACCGGCATCCACTACGACGAGCGCAAGAAGGGCATTCTCTATTTCTTCCGCTCGCAAAAGAGCCTCGACACCGGTACCGACAATTACCGTTATCTTGCCAAGCACGGTCTGCCGATCGAAATCGTCGGCCGCGACCGGCTGGTCGAGCTGGAACCAGGCCTTGCCGGCGTCAAGGACAAGATTGCCGGTGGCGTCTATTCGCCAACCGACCAGACCGGAGATTCCAAGCAGTTTGTCGACAGGCTGGCCGCCTATGCTGCCGAGAAACTCGGCGTCAAATTCCTGTTCGGCACGACAGTCGAAGGCCTCGACATCGAGGGCGATCATGTGCGCGCGGTGTTGACGTCGGCCGGCCCGGTCGCCGGCGATGCCGTGGTCATCTCGATGGGACCGGAGAGCGGCCTGCTCGGGCGCCGCTATGGCATCGACCTGCCTGTCTATCCGGTAAAAGGCTATACCGCGACGATTCCCTTGGAGGACGAAAGCAAGGGACCGACCATGGGCGGAGCCGACGAGGACCGGCTGATCGGCTATTCCAGGCTGGGCAACCGCTTGCGGATGTCCTCGACGGCTGAATTCACCGGCTTCGACCGAACTTTCAAGCCCGCCGATTTCAAGACGATCATCAGCACCGGCAAGGATCTTTTCCCGGGTGCCTTCGACGAGAAGAAGGCTGTGTTCTGGGCGGGCCTGCGGCCGATGATGCCCAACTCGGTGCCGGTCATCGGCCAGGCGCGCTACAAGAACCTCTATCTCGACACCGGCCACGGCCATGTCGGCTGGACCATGGCCTGCGGCTCCGGCAAATTCCTTGCCGATCTCGTTGCCGGCCGCAAGCCGGAGATCGACCCGCAAGGGCTGGTTTACGGAGGCTAGAAATGTCGGGGCCGCAAGTCGCTATCGACCTTGGCCGCATCGAGCGCAATGCGCGCACCATCGTCGAGCGCTGCGCGCTCTCGGGCATCAAGGTGTTCGGCGTCACCAAGGGCGCCTGCGGCATGCCGCAAGTGGCGCGCGCCATGCTGCGCGGCGGTGTCGCCGGCATCGCCGAATCGCGCTTCGAGAACATCCGCCGGCTGCGCGACAGCGGCATCAACGCGCCGATCATGCTGTTGCGCAGCCCGCCGATGGCGCGGGTCGAGGAGGTGGTACGCACCGTCGACATCAGCCTGCAGTCGGAACTCGCCACCATCCGCGAGATTTCGCGCATCGCCGAGCGCATGGGCCGCGTCCACGACATCATGCTGATGATCGATCTCGGCGATCTGCGCGAAGGCATCTGGCCGAACGACCTGATCCCGACGGTCGAGCAGATACTGCAGTTCAAGGGCGTTCGCATTGCCGGCATCGGCACCAATCTCGGCTGTTTCGGCGCCATCATGCCGACGCCGGAAAATCTCGGCCAACTCGTCGCCCATGCCTACAAGACCGAGCGCCTGTCCGGCAGAAGCCTCGACGTGATCTCCGGCGGTGCCTCGTCGTCGCTGCCGCTGCTGCTCGAAGGCAGACTGCCGGCCGGCATCAACAATCTGCGGGTCGGCGAGGCGATCCTGCAGGGCGGCGTCGAGACCTTCCGCGACACGCCGTGGGCGGAGCTCGAACCCGATGCCTGCCGGCTGACCAGCGACATCATCGAGGTCAAGCTCAAGCCGTCACGGCCGATCGGCCAATCCGGCTATGACGCCTTCGGCAACCAGCCGGTCTTCCCCGACGAGGGCGACAGGCTGCGCGCCATCGCCAATATCGGCCGCGAGGACGTGCTGGTCGAGGGGCTGACGCCGATCGCCAAGGGGATACGGGTGCTGGGCGCCTCCAGCGATCATCTGCTACTCGACGTCGCCGATGCCGATCCGAGGCCCTCCGTCGGCGACCGCGTCGCCTTCCGCATGAGCTATGGCGCCATGCTTTTGGCAATGACTTCGGAATATGTCGAGAAGGCCCCGATGCACGACGTCGAGGATTTTTCCGGTCGCAAGATGGTGCAGATCACGGCCGGGCAGGGAGCTGCCGGCATCCTGGCCCGGGAAGGCACCGGCGCGCGGCTGGAAGCGATGAACTTCGACGTGGTGGAACTCGCCGATGTCGAGAGGCCGCCATCGGGGCTGGTCCGCCTCATCGCAGGCGCCGACCGGCGCATCGCCCACAAGGCGCTGACCGCGACGGCGCGCGCGACACATTCCTTCGGCCTGATCTGGATCGATTCCATCGCCGCCCTGATGCCGGAGGACGAGGAGGGCATCGACCTGCCGGAAGGCTCGGTGCTGGCGCGCACTCTCGGCCTCGACCACAAGGCGGGTGCGCTGCAGCCGCAGCTGTCGCCGGAAAATGTCGTCATCGTCGGCTTGCGTCACGCCGATCCGGCCGAAGCGCGGGTGCTGAAGGATTCGCGCGTGTCGGCATTCACCATGACCGATATCGACGCCATGGGCATGCGCGACCTGATGCATGAGGCGATACGCATCGCCACCTCTGGTACGCAAGGCTTTCACGTCAGCTATTCGCCGACCGCGACCGAATTCGCCGGCTGGGCTGCGGGCTCCGGCGGGCTGACCGTGCGCGAGACGCATCAGGCGATGGAGGCGATCGCACTCTCCGGCGGGCTGCTGTCGATGGATGTGTCGGGCCTGACGGCGGATCTGGAGCCGCGGATCGGCACCGACGCGGTCAACTTCGTCATGTCGGCCTTCGGCAAGCGGATTCTTTGATCAGCCCTGCACGTCCACTGCCGCGCGCCATGCGCTGGCATAATCAACCCAGGCCGGGTCTACAGGCGGTTCTATTCTTTCGCCCTTGCCGTGCGTCGCCGGCTGATCGGATGCCAGCAGCGCCGCGCCGATGCTGGTGCCGGTGGCGGCCTCGGACGCAACCACGGCGCGCGCCGTGGCTGCCGCCAGCATGCCGACAAAGAGCCGGTTACGGGCAAAGGGGCCTTCGACCGTGGTCGGACCGTCCGCGCCGATCAGGTCGAGGCAGGTCGCCGTCATCAACGCCAGATAGAACGAGATGGCGGCAAAGCGCTGGCCGCTGTTCATGCCGTCAGCGTTGAGCCATGCCGCGGTCTGATGCGGGAACGGCCCAGACCCTTGCTGGGTCGACGGCAGCAGCAGCATCTTTCGCGCCAGCACGGCGCCGACATCATTCTCGGTCCACTGCTCCGGCTGGTCCTTGGTCAGCACGGAAAACTCGCGGCCGCCCATGAAGCGCGCAGAGGGAACGGGATTGCCGAGTGCGTTGACATTGACCAGTGTGTCGCGCGCGGCATCCAGCGCAATCTGTTTGCCGCCGACCGCCATCGACACCACCCAGGTGCCGGTCGAGACCACGGAGAAAGGTGGTTTGTCGGACAGCAGATGCGGCAGCAGCGAGGCGTTGGAATCATGCAGGCCGCAGAACACCGGCGTTTGCGCACCGAGTCCGGTTCGCACCGCAACGATGGGCAGGATAGGGCCGAGACGATCCCTGGCTGGCCGCACCGGCGCCATCAGGCTCCGCCACTCCAAGCCGTCGACCAACGATGAAAAATCCGCCGTCCACGGGTTCCACAGATCGGTGTGGCAGCCGAGCGAGGTGACCTCGTTGGCGGCGATGCCGGTCAGGCGAAGCGCCCAGTATTGCGGGTACATCAGCATCGCGGCGGCCCTGGCGAATTCGGCCGGGAAGTTTTTCTGCTGCCAGAAGAATTGCGCACCGAGATTGAGGCCGAGCGGCAGGCGCGGCGTGCCGGTCTCGGCGAAAGGCGGGCGGATCGCGTCATAATCCGCTGCCAGCCTGTCGGGGCCATCGAACTCATAGTCGAGGACCGGCAGCACCAGTTCACCCGCCGCGTCGACCAGCACGCCCGTCGCGCCGTGGGTGGTGATCGAAATGGCGTCGATGCGCTGTTCGTGGTTGAGGCCGGCAAGGCTTTCGAGGATGAATGCCCACAAGGCCTCGACATCGTGGTGCGGGTAGGGCGCCTGTCGCACCGGCGCATTGGACGTGCGGCGCAGCGCCACCTCGCTCAACGTCGCGAGGTCGACCAGCGCCACCTTGGCGTTGGTCTTGCCGATGTCGATGACGGCGATGTGGCGCATCGCACTCATGCCATGTGGAACATTGTTTCCAGCGGCACGGCCACCGGCTCGTTGTCCGGTCTGGTTTCCATGATGTCGGCCATTTCAGCCCACCAGCGCTGCATCACCGGATATCCGGGCAATTCGCCCATGCCGTGGTCGTCTCGCCGCCACAGCACACCGAACAGGATATTGGTCTCCTCGTCGAGATGGATGGAATAATCGGAGACGCCGGCCTGCTTCAGCAGCGCGACCAGTGACGGCCAGATCTCGTCATGGCGCTTCTTGTACTCGGCCTTCATGCCCGGCTTGAGCTTCATTTTGAACGCGTATTTCTGCGGCATCAGCGCCCTCCGCGGAGCCGCCGCCAAACGATCGGCAAGGCGATGACGATGATCAGCAGCAGGCCGATGAAGATCGACATGACGATGCCGGGCACATTGAGCAGGCCGAGCCCGAAGGTCACCAGCCCCATGATGAAGGCGGCCAGCACGACGCCAACAATACTGCCGGCGCCGCCGAGGATGCTGACGCCGCCGAGCACCACCATGGTGATGACTTCCAGCTCGTAGCCCTGCGCGATCGAGGGCCGCGTCGAGCCGAGGCGCGAGGTGATCAGCACTGAGGCGATGCCCGACATCAGCCCGGTCAGGCAAAACAGGATGAACTTGGTGCGGCCGACGCGCACGCCGGAAAATTGCGCAGCGACCGGATTGTTGCCGATGGCAAAGACGCGGCGGCCGAAACTCGTGCGGTGCAGCAGGAACCAGTAAACGACGGCCGCGATGAGGAAGAGCACCAGTTCGAACGACACCACCCACCAGACATAGCCCTGGCCGAAGAAGGCGAAGTTTGAGGGATAGCCCTTGTAGGCCTGGTCGCCGAGGATGATGAAGGCGATGCCGCGAAACAGGCTCATCGTGCCGATGGTGACGACGATGGAGGGCAGGCCGAGCCTTGTCACCAGCAGACCGTTGAAGGCGCCGCAGCCGAGCCCGACGACGATGCCGATCGCCACCAGCACCGGCGTGCCGGCGCCGGCCTGCACCGCCATGCCCATCATCGTCGACGCCAGCGCAATAATGGCGGCCACCGACAGGTCGATCTCGCCCGAGATGATCAGCAGCGCCATGGCGAAGGCGATCAGGCCTTTCTCGGTGAAATTGAAGGTCAGATCGGACAGCGAATAAGGGTCGAGGAAATAGGGCGAGGCGAAGCTGTTGATGGCGAAGATGGCGACGGCCACCACGACTAGCAGCGCTTCCCAGGAAAAGATCGCCGAACGAAGCGGCTTGTCGAGCCGGTCGGGAATGTGGCGCGGAGCAGGGATGTCGGTCACGCCTCCACCTTTCTGAGGATGATGCGGCCTTGCCGGCGTTCGCCGCGCGCATTGAGCACGACGGCCAGGATGATGGCGCTGCCCGAAATCGCCATCTGCCAGAAGGGCGAGATGTTGATGACCGGCAAGGCGTTGGAGATGATGCCGAGGAACAGTGCGCCGAGCACCGCGCCGCCGACCGAGCCGATGCCGCCGGCGATCGAGATGCCGCCGATGACGCAGGCGGCGATGATGTTGAGCTCATAGCCGTTGGCGACCTCGACCGACGCGATCACATAGCGCGAGATCCAGAGATAGCCTGACAGGCCGCCGATCATGCCGGAGATGCAGAAGACGATGAACTTCGTCCGGCCGACATCGATGCCGGCATAGACCGAAGCCGTCGGGTTGACGCCGATGGCATAGATCGAGCGGCCGAGCGCGGTGCGTGTCATCAAGATAAAGAACAGCGCGATGACCAGGATGGCGATCCAGGACAGCACCGGAATGCCGAGAAAGGCCGCGCGCTGAAAGCCGATGAAATCCGGGCTCATCTTGTCGGCATTGACCCAGGCGCCGCCGGACAGGACGAAGGTGGCGCCGCGATAGATGGTCAGCGTGCCCAATGTCACCACGATCGAAGGGATGTTCAGCCGCCAGACCAAAAGGCCGTTGATGACGCCGAGCACCAGACCGACGGCCAGCGCAATGACGATCAGCAGCGGGATCGGGATCGCCGGATGCGCGGCGTTCAGCATCGCCACCACCATGCCGGTGAAGCAGAGGTTGGACGCCATCGACAGATCGATCGACCGGGTCAGGATGACCACCATCTGGCCGAGCGCCAGGATCATCAGGATCGAGGTGTCGTTGAACACCTGACGCAGATTGCCGGGGTCGGCAAAGGCCGGGAAACGCGTCGAAATCAGGCCGATCAGCACGACGATGGCCGCCAACAGCCAGATTTCACGGTATTTGAGGAAAGCCTTCATGCCGCGATCCCCGCTGCCGTCCGAACCAGCGTCTCGGCGTCCAACCCCTTGTTGTCGTAGACCGCCGCGACGAGCCCCTCGCGCATGACCACGACGCGGTCGGACATGCCGAGGATTTCGGGCAGCTCGGAGGACACCATGATCACCGACAGCCCTTGCGCCACCAACTCGGCCATGAAGCCGTGCACGGCGGCCTTCGAGCCGATGTCGATGCCCTTGGTCGGCTCGTCCAGGATGATCACCTTGGGCGACGTCGCCAGCCATTTGGCGATGACGATCTTCTGCTGGTTGCCGCCCGACAGCGTGCCGACGTCCTGGCTTAGCGAGGAGGCCCTGAGGTCGAGCCGCTCAGTGTAGGAGCGGGCCAGATCGAACTCTTCCGCCAGCCGCAGCAGGCCGGACTTCGACGTGCGCTTGAGCGAAGGCAGCGAGACGTTCTGGAAGATCGGCAGGCCGATCACCACGCCTTGCTTGCCGCGTTCCTCCGGCACGTAGACGATGCCGGCATCGATCGAATCCGCCGCCGATTTCGGCGCGAGCGTCTTGCCTTCCAGCGTGATCGTGCCGGCTGATGTGCGGGTGATGCCCGATATCGCCTGCATTACCTCGCTGCGGCCGGCGCCGACCAGGCCGTAGAAGCCGAGGATCTCGCCCTTGTGCAGTTCGAAGCCGATGTCGTTGAATTCGGTCGGATGCGACAGGCCGGAAACGGAGAGCACCGGCGCGCCGATCTCGGCCTTGCGCTGCGGGAAGATGTGATCGACCGCGCGGCCAACCATCAGGCGCACGATCTGGCTCTGGCCGGCATCCGTGATCAGGCCTTCGCCGACCATCTCGCCATCGCGGAACACCGTGTAGCGGTCGGCGATACGGTAGATCTCGTCGAACTTGTGGCTGATGAACAGGATCGCCTTGCCGTCGCTCTTGAGGAACTCGATCAGCAAAAAGAGCTCCTCGATCTCCTTCATCGAAAGCGCGGCGGTCGGCTCGTCCATGATGACGATCTGCGCGTCGATCGACATGGCGCGCGCGACGGCGACCAGATGCTTGTTGGCGATGCCGAGGTCCTTCAGGCGCGCATCGGCGTCGATATGGCCGGCATGCATGGTGTCGAGCACTTCGCGCGCATTTTTGCGCATCGTGCGCCAGTCGATGGTGCGCAAACGCGTGCGCGGCGCGTGGCCGAGAAAGATGTTTTCGGCGACCGTCAAATCGTCGAACAGCACGGTTTCCTGATGGATGGCAGTAACGCCATAGCCGAAGGCGGCATGCGCGCTGGGCAGGGTGACTGCCTGGCCGTCGATGCTGATGGTACCCTCGTCGGGCTGGTAGATGCCGGTCATGATCTTGACCAGCGTCGACTTGCCGGCGCCGTTTTCGCCGATCAGCGCCGTCACCTGGCCGGGGTAGAGCGACAGGCTGACATTGTGCAGCGCGCGCACGCCGGGAAAGCTCTTGGAGATGCCGGACAGCGTCAGGCGTGGAGCCGAGGCTAGAGGCTGCTCCTTCACCGTGCCGGGTTGGGCTGTCGTGTCCATAGTCGTATCAAGCCCTGAAACAAGGTCCGTTTAAAGTCGCGGCGGGACGTGAGCTCCGCCGCGACAGCTTGAGAGCGCTCCAGATCAATAAATCTTGGAGAACTTCTCGATGTTCGACTTGTCGAACTGGAACGGCGGAGCCATCGCAGCCGAGTTGGTGTCGTCGAGCGTGACCTTGCCGACGCGGCCGATCGACAGCGTGGCGCCGGGCTTCGCCTCTTCCTTCTTCACCGCCAGATCATGGGCGAGGTAGACGGCCGAGTAGCCGAGGTCGATCGGATTCCACAGCGCAACCGCCTGGCTGGAACCGTTGTCGATAAACTTCTTGAACTCGGACGGCAGCGCCAGGCCGGTGACATTGACCTTGCCGATCAAGTTCTCATCGGTGACGACCTGGGCGGCGGCAACGACGCCGACGGTGGTCGGCGCTATGATCGCCTTGAGGTTCGGATAGGACTTCAACAGGCCCTTGGCCTCATCAGTGCTCTTGGCCGAATCGTCATCGCCATAGACGGTGGCGACAAGTTTGATCTTGGGGAACTTCTCCGGCAGGATCTTCTTGGCCGCATCGATCCAGGCGTTCTGGTTGGTCGCGGTCGAGGAGGCCGACAGGATGGCGACTTCGCCGCCTTCCGGCAGGTAATCGGCGGCAAGCTTGATGATGGTCTCGCCGATCAGGCCGGTGTCGGACGGGTTGAGGTGAAGCTGGCGGCCTTCCTTGGCGACGCCCGAATCCCAGGAGATGACGGTGATGCCGCGTTCCATGGCCTTCTTCAGCACCGGTACCAGCGCGTCGGCGTCATTGGCCGAAATGGCGATGGCGTTGACCTTCTGCGCGATCAGCGAATTGACCACTTCGATCTGCGCTTCGGCGGTCGCCTTGGTCGGGCCGGTGTAGATGATGTCGACATCGCCGAGTTCCTTGGCCGCCTCTTCGGCGCCCTTGTTGGCGGCATCGAAGAAGCCGTTGCCGAGCGACTTCACCACCAACGCGATCTTGACGTTCTCGGCATAGGCGGCATTCACGAACATGGCGGCTGAGAATGCAGCCGTCACCATCAATTTCTTCAAGAAGCTCATCGAATTTCCTCCCTTGAGCGTTGCATTCCATCGCCGCTGCGAGCGCGAGTTGGCCTCAGGCCTGCAGTGAAGATTCTTCCTTGTTGGTTGCGGATGTGCGGGCGACGATCAGCGTCACGCCGGCGGTTTCCAGCATCTTGGCTTCGCGATCCTCGATGCCGTCATCGGTGATGACGGTGGCGATGCGCGACAGGCCGCACAGGATCAGGCTGGAGCGTTTGCGGAATTTTGAGGAATCGACCAGCACCACCAACTCGTCGGCCTGGTCGATCAGCTTCTGCTCCGCCTGGATCAAAAGCGGATCGCCTTCCATCAGGCCAAGCGGCCCCAGCCCCTGCGCGCCCATGAACATGCGGCGCGCATAGAAATTGCGCGTCACGTCATTGTCGAAGGGAGACAGGATGATGTTCTGCTCGCGATAGATGGTGCCGCCCGACAGCATCACCGTGTTCTTGGAGTGCTTGAGCAGGTGCTCGGCGATCGGGAACGAATTGGTGAAGATCGGCATGCGGCGGCCGGTCAGGAAATGCACCATCTGGAAGGTGGTGGTGCCGCCATTGATGATGATCGGTTCGCCGTCCTTGCACAGCTCGACCGCTTCACGCGCAATCGCCCGCTTCTGCGAGGCGTTGATGGTTTCGTTGACGGAAAAGGGCCGGCCGGCCAGCCCGATGAACTGCGGCGGCGAGATTGCCTCGGCGCCGCCGCGGACGCGGCGCAGGCGCTTCTGGACGTGGAGAGCCGCGATATCGCGCCGGATCGTCGCCTCGGAGGACTCCGTCAGGTCGACCATCTCTTGCACCGTCACAACAGGCTTTTCCTGGACGGCGGACAGAATGATCCTGTGGCGCTCTTTTTCGTGCATGGTTCCTCCCTGCCAGAGCATCTAGGCACCCAAAACGCGCAGTGTCAATCATTTCCGATCATATAATTTCATTGTGCAGTGCAATATGATCGATCTTGATCGTTTGTGATTGACAAGCCGGCTGCTTCCGTGGAAATTCGAACCAAATGGCCGCGCCTTTTGCGTGCCTTCGGGAGGATTTCTTATGCTCGACAAGCGCACCGGCGCGCGCCTCGCCAATCTGTGGGATGAGGCCAAGGCTCACGCGATGAGCGGGCCGGAACTTCTGGTCTACCGCTCGAACACACTTGGCTCGGACAAGCGCGTCACCAACTATGGCGGCGGCAACACGTCCTCGAAGATATGGCAGAAAGACCCACTCACCGGCGAGAACGCCGAAGTGCTTTGGGTCAAGGGCTCGGGCGGCGACAGCGCCTCGATCAAGCTGGACGGCTTTGCCACGCTCTACATGGACAAGCTGCGCGCGCTCAAAGGCCTCTATCGCGGCGTCGAGCACGAAGATGAAATGGTCGGCTTCCTGCCCCACTGCACCTTCAACCTCAATCCGCGCGCGGCCTCTATCGACACGCCGTTGCATGCCTACGTGCCGAAGCCTTTTGTCGACCACATGCATCCCGATGCCATCATCGCCATTGCCGCCGCCAAGGATTCGAAGGCGCTGACGAAAGAAATCTTCGGCGACGCCATCGGCTGGCTGCCGTGGAAGCGTCCCGGGTTCGAGCTTGGTCTTTGGCTGGAGAAATTCTGCCTCGAACACCCCGATGCCAAGGGCGTCATCCTCGAAAGCCACGGCCTGTTCACATGGGGCGACACTCCCCGGGAATGCTACGAGACGACGATCTCGGTGATCAACCAGGCGATCGAATGGTTCGAGCGCCGCTCCGAGGGTGTCGCTATCTTCGGCGGTGAGGAGGTCAAGGCACTCGACGCCACCGAGCGCCGTGCCATCGCGGCCAAACTGATGCCGAGGATTCGCGGCCTGATCTCGGAAAAGAGCCACAAAACAGGCCATTTCGATGATTCCGCCGCCGTGCTCGAATTTGTGAATTCCAGGGATCTGCGCCCGCTGGCGGCACTCGGCACGTCGTGCCCCGACCATTTCCTGCGCACCAAGATCCGCCCCCTGGTCATCGAATTCGATCCGGCCAAGCCCGATGTCGATGCGGTGATTGCGCGGCTTGCCGACGACATCGCAGCCTATCGCGTCGGCTACCAGGCCTATTACGAGGGCTGCAAGCATCCGGATTCGCCCGCCATCCGCGATCCCAATGCCGTGGTCTACCTGATGCCCGGCGTCGGCATGTTCACCTTCGCCGGCGACAAGGCGACGGCGCGCATTTCGGGCGAATTCTATGTCAACGCCATCAACGTCATGCGCGGCGCCTCCACCGTCTCGTCCTATGTCGGGCTGCCCGCACAGGAAGCCTTCGACATCGAATACTGGTTGCTCGAGGACCTGAAGCTGCAGCGCATGCCGAAGCCGAAGTCGCTTGCCGGCCAGATCGCGCTGGTCACCGGCGGCGCCGGCGGCATCGGCCGCGCCACGGCCAACCGCCTGCTGCGCGAAGGCGCCTGCGTCGTGCTGGCCGACATCGACGAGACAGCGCTGGCCGGCGCCAATGACGAACTGGCGAAAGTCTACGGCAAGGATTTCGTCCGCCCGGTGTTGATCAACGTCACCTCGGAGGATCAGGTCATTTCGGGCTTTGCCGAGACGGCGGTCGAGTTCGGCGGCATCGACATTCTGGTGTCGAACGCAGGGCTGGCCTCCTCGGCGCCGATCGAGGAGACGACGCTGGCGCTGTGGAACAAGAACATGGACATATTGTCGACCGGTTATTTCCTGGTCTCGCGGGAAGCGTTCCGGCTGTTCCGCGCGCAGAAGATTGGCGGCAACGTCGTCTTCGTCGCCTCCAAGAACGGCCTTGCCGCATCGCCCAACGCTGCCGCCTATTGCACCGCCAAGGCCGCCGAGATCCATCTCGCCCGCTGTCTGGCGCTGGAGGGCGCGGAGGCGCAGATCAGGGTCAATGTCGTCAACCCGGACGCGGTGCTTCGCGGCTCGAAGATCTGGACCGGCGAGTGGAAGGAACAGCGCGCCGCCGCCTACAAGATGTCGACCGACGATCTGGAGGAGCACTACCGCTCGCGTTCGATGCTGAAGCGCTCGGTCTTCCCGGAAGACATCGCAGAGGCGATCTATTTCCTGGCGTCCGACATGTCGGCCAAGTCGACCGGCAACATCATCAATGTCGACGCGGGCAACGCCCAGTCGTTCACGCGCTGAGCGGAGGAGGACGATGGAACAGATCATCGCCGCCGATACCGTCGACAAGGACAATGCCGCGCGGAAGGCCGACCTCGAACGCGACTACGCCTCGCTCGGCGAACGCCTCGACCGTCGCGGCATCGCCATCGACGCCATCCGCGACAAGGTCGAGAAATTCGCGGTGGCGATCCCGTCCTGGGGTGTCGGCACCGGCGGCACGCGCTTTGCCCGCTTTCCCGGCGCCGGCGAGCCGCGCGACATCTTCGACAAGATCGAGGATTGCGCCGTCATCCAGCAATTGACGCAGGCGACGCCGACCGTCTCCCTGCACATTCCGTGGGACAAGGCCGACCCGAACCGGCTGAAACAGGCCGCCTCGCGCTTTGGCCTCGGCTTCGACGCCATGAACTCCAACACCTTTTCCGATGCCAGGGACCAGAAACTCTCCTACAAATTCGGCTCGCTCTCGCATGCCGATGCCGGGACGCGCCGGCAAGCGGTCGAGCACAATCTCGAATGCATCGAGATCGGCGAGACGCTTGGCTCCAAGGCGCTGACGGTGTGGATCGGCGACGGCTCGAACTTCCCGGGCCAGGTCAATTTCGCCAAGGCGTTCGAGCGCTATCTCGACGCCATGAAAGAGGTTTACGCCGGGCTGCCCGCCGGCTGGAAGCTGTTTTCCGAGCACAAGATGTACGAGCCGGCCTTCTATTCCACCGTCGTGCAGGACTGGGGCACCAACTACATCATCGCCAGGGAATTGGGCGACAAGGCGTTCTGTCTCGTCGACCTTGGCCACCATGCCCCCAACGTCAACATCGAGATGATCGTCTCGCGGCTGATCCAGTTCAAGAAGCTCGGCGGCTTCCACTTCAACGATTCGAAGTATGGCGACGATGATCTCGATGCCGGTTCGATCGACCCCTACCGGCTGTTCCTCGTCTTCAACGAACTGGTCGATGCCGAACTGTCCGGCGCCGAGGGTTTCGACCCGGCCCACATGCTCGACCAGAGCCACAACGTCACCGATCCGATCGAAAGCCTGATGCTGTCGGCGGTCGAGGTGCAGCGCGCCTATGCGCAGGCGCTGCTCGTCGACCGCAAGGCGCTGGAAGGTTTTCAGGACTTGAACGACGCGCTGATGGCGACGCAGACGCTGAAAGCCGCCTACCGCACCGATGTCGAGCCGATCCTCGCCATGGCGCGGCTGAAGACGGGTGGCGCCATTGATCCGGTCGCGGCGTATCGTGCGGCGGGCTACCGGGCGAAAGTCGCGGCGAAGCGCCCGGCGGTTGCGGGCGGTTCAGGCGGGATTGTGTAGGCCTTTAGTTCGATTTTCCGTCGATTGGACAGAGAGGGCGGCACTTGAGCACCCCCCTCTGTCCTGCTGGACATCTCCCCCGCAAGGGGGGAGATTGGCCGCTTCATCGACAGCGCTCTTCCTGCAACGTCGGAGATTGGCGAAAGCAGAGACAACAACCGATCTCCCCCCTTGCGGGGGAGATGTCCGGCAGGACAGAGGGGGGTGTGAAGGATCGCCACCCGTTACTATTGGCTAGACTAACCCACCCCAAGAGGCTCTTCTAGGCGCACCCCTCACGCTCCCGGAGGCACGCCATGCCGCTCACCCGCAGAACACTGATCGCCGCCAGTCTTTGCATCACCTTCGCCCTGGCGCCGTTGACGAGCGCCTTTGCCGCTTCCCCGCAACCGGCCAAGGGCGAGCACGGCATGGTGGTGACGGCCCAGCATCTGGCGTCCGAAGTCGGCATCGAGGTCTTGAAGAAGGGCGGCAATGCTGTCGATGCGGCGGTTGCCGTCGGCTATGCGCTCGCGGTCGTCTACCCCAATGCCGGCAATATCGGCGGCGGCGGCTTCATGACCATCCGCTTCAAGGACGGCAGATCGACCTTCCTCGATTTCCGCGAGCGGGCGCCGCTGGCGGCGACAAAAACCATGTATCTCGACAAGGACGGCAACCCGGTGAAGGGGGCCAGTCTCGACGGCTATCTTGCGGTCGGCGTGCCGGGTTCGGTGGCCGGTCTGGAGATGGCCCGCCAAAAATACGGCAAACTGTCCCGGCAGGATCTGATGGCGCCGGCAATCGGCTATGCCAAGGACGGCTTCATCCTCAACCAGGGCGACGCCGCCTCGTTTGCCGGCAGTGCCGACAGGCTGGCGAAGGACCCCGCGGCCGCCGCCATATTCCTGAAACCCGACGGCAAGCCCTATGGCATCGGCGAGCGGCTGGTCCAGCCCGACCTCGCGGCGTCGCTCGCCGCCATTTCCGAAAAGGGTACGGATGCCTTTTACAAAGGCGCCATCGCCGATGCCATCGTCAAGGCGAGCGGCGCCAAAGGCGGCATTCTCGCCAAACCGGATTTCGAGCAATATGCGGTGCGCGAACTCAAGCCCGTGACCTGCACCTATCGCGGCTACGAGATCACCTCCTCGCCGCCGCCCAGCTCCGGCGGCGTCATCATCTGCGAAATCCTCAACGTTCTGGAGGGCTATCCCTTATCCTACCTCGGTGCCGGTTCTGCCGAGACGATCCACGTCATGATCGAGGCGATGCGCTACGCCTATGTCGACCGCAATTCCGCGCTCGGCGATCCCGATTTCGTCGACAATCCGGTCTCGAAATTGCTTGATAAGGCCTATGCCAAGGATATCCGCGACAAGATCGACCCGTTCCGGGCCGGCGTGTCGCAGGAACTGATGCCGAAGGGCTTTGGCGAGAGCAAGGAGACGACGCATTATTCGATCATCGACGATGACGGCAACGCGGTCGCGGTCACCTACACGCTGAACGGGTCCTTCGGCGCCGGCGTCGTTGCCGACGGCACCGGCATCCTGCTCAACAACGAGATGGACGATTTCACCCAGAAGCCCGGCGTGCCCAACCTCTATGGCCTGGTCCAGGGCGAGGCCAACGCCATCCAGTCGAAGAAGACGCCGCTGTCGTCGATGAGCCCGACCGTGGTGGCCAAGGACGGCAAGCCGTTCATGGTCATCGGCAGCCCGGGTGGTTCGCGCATCATCACCATCACGCTGGAAGCGATCGTCAATGTCATCGACCACGGCATGAACATCCAGGAGGCGATCGACGCGCCTCGCATCCACCATCAATGGCTGCCCGACAAGGTTTATGTCGAGCCGTTCGGCCTGTCGCCGGACACAGAAAAGCTGCTGGCCGGCATGGGATATCACCTCGATCTCGCTGACCAGACCTGGGGGCAGGCGGCCGGCATCCTGGTCGGCGGCAAGAGCCTGGCGGAAATCGAGAAGGGCGGCGGCGCGCGCTACAACGGCGCCATCGACAGCCGCGCGGCCTCTGGCGAGGCGCTCGGATACTGACAGCTCGGAGGAAAAAGCTTGGTGCCGCGCGGCGATTCGGGTTGATCGCCCGCTGCTCAAGTGGATCGGCTCACACCGATTTGACCGTCACAAGACCAGCGTGAGGGTGGACGCAACCAGCATCAAGGCGGCAATGCCGACGAACAGCGCATAGATACGCGGCCGGTCGAGCAGCAGCGCGTTTCCGGATATCCAGGCGGACGTGGCGCCGCCAAGCGCGAAGAGGAAGCCGTTGCGGTGCCCGAAGACCATCGATGCGGCCATCAGCCCGCCAATGATCAGCGCACCGAACACGATGATCACGGCAACGGCATATCTCTCGAAATCATTGCCGCTACCCATGCTCGGGCCGATTGCGTTCAACGTCGGCAGGTCGTCCGGATCGAAGGGGTTCGTCGACCCGTATTCGTCTTGACCGGCAGGCTCTCGCATCATTCGTTCTCCGTATAGCGGCAACAAATCATCAAGCCTTGCCGAGTGCAACCCGATCGCGCTGCCTTGATGCGTTCGACCGGTCCTTGACGTCTTCAGGCGGCGGCTTGCTGCCGGCTTTTTTGGTTCGTTCCTTGGCCGTCTTTGGTCTCTCAGGCAATCCAGGAAACGGCTGCCCAAAGGCGACCGTGGCTTCGTCTATCATGGAATGCCTTCGTGGAGGAAAAATGATGCGAGGCGCGGATTGGGCTTCGCGGGCCGTGATTTTTTGGCGGCCACATCGCACAGCGCTGTTGTACGGGCGAATCGCCTTGCGGCCAAGCGGCGGCTGCGCCTGGCATGCGGTTGCGTAAAAGTTGACTTGTCAGGCCACCAAAATGTTGACTATTAAACTCATGTTTCATAGTCAACCGGGCAGTGGTCACTGGAGACCGTATCCCGAAAAGCAGGGCACGCCGCATTGCAGAGAGACCGAGAGCCCCAGTCGAGAGCCGCGTCCGATCACTTGCGCAGCCGAATGACCCGGCGCCAGGCGCTCGGGCTTTTCACGCTGCCGTTCGCCGGCATGGGGTTCTCCACGGCTGAAGCCCGTCCGTTGCGCATAGTCTGCCTGGATGACGGGTTGACCGAGACCTTGCTCATGCTCGGCGTCAGCCCGGTCGCCATTGCCGATCGGGAGGTCTGGGAGAAATGGGTGGTCGAGCCGCGGCTGCCGCCTGACATCGCCGATGTCGGCACGCTGCTCGAGCCCAATCTTGAATTCCTGCAGCAGCTCAGGCCCGACATCATCCTGTCCATGCCGTATCTCGACGGCATCAAGCCGCTGCTCGAACGCGTGGCTCCGGTGACGACGATCGGTCTCTACACCGAAGCCGGGCAGCCCTATCAGCACGCCGTCGAGGCGACGCGCCAGCTCGCCGGGCTTGTCGGCAAGGAAAGCGAAGGCGAAGCGCTGATCGTGGCGACAGACGCGTATTTTACGGAAGTTCGCCAGCAACTGGCGCCGCTGTCGGCACGGCCGATCTATGTCGTCAGCTTCCTGGACCCCCGCAATGTGCGCGTCTACGGCGCAAAGAGCCTGTTTCAGGAGGTGTTCGACCGCATCGGGCTCAGCAACGCGTGGACGGCCGAGACCAATTACTGGGGGTTTTCGACCGTCGGTATCGACGGGCTGGCAACATCCAGCGATGCGCGCCTCGCCTATCTCGAACCCTTGCCTGAGGGCGCTGGCGGCACGCTGACCGAAAGTCCGGTCTGGAACGCCATGCCTTTCGTGCGCAACCGCTGGATCATGCGCCTTCCTGCCGTCCTGATGTTTGGCGCGCTTCCATCCGCGCGCCGTTTTGCTCGGGTCCTGGCGTCGGCGATGACCGCGGAGGCCGCCCATGGCTGAGGATGCCGCGGCCGTCACTCAAGAAGGAAAGCTTGCGCCGTCGGGCCGCGCCTTGCCATGGGGCTCTCTTGGCAATCAGCCGGTAGGCGCGATCCTGCTTTGCGCGGTGCTGCTCGCGACGGCGATCGCGGCAACCGTCTCAAACCTCACCGTGCAGCTGCCATCGGCGCTCTGGCTCCAATCGCTCGCCGCCCCGGACATTGATGATATGCGGCAGGTGCTCGTCCACTACGCCTTCCTGCCCAGGCTTGCCGTCAGCCTTTTATGCGGTGCGGCGCTCGGGCTTGCCGGAACCGTCCTGCAGCAGGTTCTGCGCAACCCGCTTGCCTCGCCCGAAACGGTTGGCGTCTCGGCGGGCGCCTATCTGGCGCTGGCACTAGCAACGCTTCTGTCACCGTCGCTGCTTGCCTTTGGCCGCGAATGGGTGGCGCTGGGCGGCGCATTCGTTGCCCTTGCCGCCGTCATCGCTCTGTCCTGGCACAAAGGCCTGTCACCGCTTTCGGTCGTGCTGGCGGGGCTTGTTGTCAGTCTCTATGCCGGCGCTATCGGCGCTGCCCTCATTGTGCTGCGGCATGAATGGTTGGCCGGCCTGTTCATCTGGGGCGTCGGTTCGCTGGGCCAGCAGGACTGGTCGATGACACTGTGGCTGTTGCCACGCATCGGCGGCGCGGCACTGGCGATCTTCCTCATGGTGCGGCCGCTGGCCCTGCTTGGTCTCGACGATGAAGGCGCGCGCAGCCTTGGCGTGCCGCTCGGCGCCTATCGCTTCGCAGGACTAGCGGCCGCGGTCGCCCTGATCGCGTTTGTCGTTGCCGCTGTCGGCGTCATCGGTTTCGTCGGCCTGGCTGCGGCGACGCTCGCGCGCATCGGCGGTGCCCGGCGGCTGGGCCAACAACTGGTGATGGCGCCGCTGATCGGCGGGGCGCTGTTGTGGACAGCCGACCAGGCCGTACAGATCGCCACTGGACCGCAAGGCGACCTGCTGCCGACCGGAGCGATCACAGCACTTCTCGGCGCGCCTCTGCTTCTCTGGCTGCTGCCGCGCCTTGCTCTTGGCTCGGAAGTCCCGACCTTGATGGCCGCGCGCCTGCCGCGCGCAAGCCGGCCCGGCCTTGTGCTGGTGGCGATCGGCCTGGCTCTGCTTCTGCTGCTCGGGCTGGCCCTGCTCTATGGACCGGGTCCGCATGGCTGGACCCTCGCCTTCGGCGACCAGTTGCAGCCTTTGCTGTCGTGGCGGTGGCCTCGTGTGCTTGCCGCGCTGAGCGCCGGGGCGATGCTGGCGCTCGCCGGGCTGATGATGCAGCGGCTGACCGGCAATCCGATGGCCAGCCCGGAAGTGCTTGGCATCAGCGCCGGTGCCGCCCTTGGCATGATGGTGGCGCTGTTTGCGCTCTCCGATGCCGGACGCCCGGTTCAGACGGCGGCGGCAACCATCGGCGCCTTCGCCGCTTTGCTGGTGACGCTGGCGATCGGCCGCCGTGCCGCCTATGCGCCGGAGCGGCTGCTGCTCGCAGGCGTTGCCCTGACGGCCTTGTTCGACGCGCTGATCCTGGTGCTCACCGCCACCGGCGATCCGCGTGCCATGCTGCTGCTCAACTGGCTGACCGGCTCGACCTATGGCGTCGATGTCGGTGACGCCTTGCTGACCGGTGGTATCGCCGTCTGCCTCTTCGCGCTCGCGCCTTTCTTCATGCGTTGGCTCGACATCCTGCCGCTTGGCCCCGCCGCTGTGCAGGGCCTTGGCATTGACCTGAAGAGGACGCGGCTTTTCGTGCTGCTGGTGGTCGCGGCACTCACCGCAGCCTCGACGCTGATCGTCGGTCCGCTGACCTTCATCGGCCTGATGGCGCCGCACCTTGCCCGTCGCTTTGGCCTCTCCCGTGCGCTGCCGCAGGCCATTGGCGCGGTGCTCGCCGGCGCGCTGATCATGGTCGCCGCCGACTGGGTGGGCCGCACCGCCATCTTCCCGCGCCAGATCCCGGCCGGTCTCGTCGCCACGCTCATCGGCGGCCCGGTGCTGATGTGGCTGCTGCGCCGCCGCTGACTTTTTTGTCCCTCTGGAGATATCCATGTCCAAGTCGATGGCGGCGCCAGCCTTGATTGCCGACACCACGATCCACGACTTCGTCCCGGCGCAGGGCGGCGCCCCCTGGCGGATATTCCTGCATGTGCCGTCCGGGCCGGTGCCAGAAGCCGGCTGGCCGGTCCTCTACATGACCGACGGCAATGCCGTCATCGGCACGGCGGTCGACGCCGTGCGCGCGCAGGCCTTCTATCCAACGGGCACCAATGTCGGCTGGGGCGTCATCGTCGCCATTGGCTATCCCGTCGAGGGCGGCTACGACCCGTTGCGCCGCTCATGGGACCTCGGCCCGCCGCCGGGCAAGACCTATCCGCCCTTCTACGAGGGCACGCCCGAAGTCCGGACGGGTGGGGCA
This sequence comes from Mesorhizobium sp. M0715, assembly GCF_040320355.1. Taxonomy (NCBI): domain Bacteria; kingdom Pseudomonadati; phylum Pseudomonadota; class Alphaproteobacteria; order Hyphomicrobiales; family Phyllobacteriaceae; genus Mesorhizobium; species Mesorhizobium sp. M0715. The sequence goes on from NZ_JAMYPL010000018.1 coordinate 68,141, forward strand.
GCGGAATTCCTTGCCTTCATCGAAGACGAGCTGAAGCCATGGGTCGCCGGTCGGGTCACGGTCGACACAAGCCGCCAGGCGCTTTATGGCCATTCTTTCGGTGGTCTGTTTGCGCTCTATGCCTTGTTCACGCGGCCTTCTGCCTTCCAGACCTGGATCGCGGCAAGCCCCGCCCTCTATTGGGAAGAGCGTGCCATCGACCGCTTTCTCGAAACCTTCGAGGCCGCCGTTCCCGCTGGTTTGGCGGCGACCATGATCCTGTCGGCCGGCGAGTACGAGACCGAGAAGCTGGCACCGTTCCAGATTGGCGCCGAGGACGAGGAAAAGCGCCTGCGGCAGAAGAAGGTGACACGCACCGACGAATTCGCGCGGGCAATGGCGCAGCGGCTTGATGCTCTCCCGGGCGTGCGCGCGCGCTTCGAGCTGCACGCCGGCGAGAACCACATGTCGATCCTGCCGGTCACGGTCAATCGCGCGGTTCAGGCAGCGTTTGCGGTCAGGGCTTGCGACTAACGGCCTTCACCTCTCAACGCTGCGATGGCTTGTTCCCGTTGTGCGGCTGCGTCCGCGTCCATAGCGCCAAAACGCAGGGCACAGCGGAATTTTTCCCCGGGTACGACGCGAACCAGGCGGCCTCTTTCCTTGGCCGCAAGATAGCCGTCTGGTTCGGCGGTGGCCGGCAGCACGAGGCCAAGTGCGTCCTGGTCGGCGCCGCGCGTGATCCAGCGGACGGCATAATTGAGCTCGTCGGGGCGAAAGCTGACGAAATCCGCCGTACGGTCCGGATGGACCTGCAAGGCGTGCGCCCAGCCCTGGAGGTCCGCCTTAGCCCTCATCGTCAGCACGAGTTCTGGGTCGATCGGCTCGCCCTTGGTCAGCAGGCGATGCCGCGAAGGATCGGCGACAACGGCATCGCGGTAAGCAAGGTAGCTTTCGCTCGGTGTGAAAAAGGGCGGCAGCGTCTGGCGCACGACAATGTCCGCGGAATCATCCGCTACGGTGTCGACCAGGCGCCCGCCGTCGGCCGGCTTGAAATTGATGTGCGCCAGGTACATCAACTCCATGGCCGAGCGTTTCAGGTTCTCGATCACGATGTCGACTGCGACGCTGCTGGCATCGAGTTGCAGCCGTACGGTCGGCTCCATCACATAGTCATGGCTGAAAGCGACGGTCTGTCGGCAGCGCCCCGTCAGCGCCAGGAAGGGTCCTTCGGAATTGCTGCCGGCGATCAGTTGCACGTCCTGATAAGGCGCATTGGGCAGATCGCCGTGAAGCGGGTGACGATCATCCGGGCCCGGATTTCCCATTGCGGTAGCGCCGCAGTGAATGAAGAACGCGCCGTAGTTGGAAAGATAGTCCCGGGTCGCGACCGGCTCATCGAACATCGAGCGCATGGTCAGGGAGCGGCCGAGGAAGGTCACGTCCCAGATCTGCTGTCCTTGGAACGGCAGCATGACGATTTCGCCCTTCGCGTTGCTGATCCGAAGCCCGGCAACGCCGGATCGATAGCGAAAGGCGGTGGCGACAAGCCCGCGATAGCGCGCGACGATGGTTTCCGACGGGCCGAACTGCTCGGGCACGAGGTCGACGAAGACGTGATCGGAGTGGTCCAGATGCATTGTTTCGACCTCTATCTTCCGCAAGCGTGCGTTCCGATAGTCGCAGGAAACATCTGGAAATCAACGGCAGCGCGTCTCACAGCTTCTGCCAGGACGGCTGGTGGCAGAGCTTCGCGCCCTCCTGGGAGAGCGCTTCGAACTGCAAGCTTGCCAGGCAATATCCCGCGATTGCTTATCCGCGAGCCGGCGGCAGCTCGAACAAAGTGGCGCCGTTCTCCCGGCCGCGCTCGACATAGCCGATAACGCCAAACCATCTTGCGACATCCGGCCCCTGCAGCCAGCTGCGCGAGTGGATGGCGAGGTTGCCGGCGAGCGCCTGGATGTGCCGGATATGCCGCTTGCAGAAGCGAACGGTCGCCGCACGGAAGAAATCCTCCCGTGCGGCGAACAGCGTGTCGGCGGCGTCGCTGTTCTCGTGCCAGGCGATAATCGCCACGGCCTTGTCGCCCTCGACAAGCGCGTGCGCGCGGCCCTCCTTCAAATTCATCATCAGATTGTCGTAGGCGATCTTGCTGTCCTTGCCGGCCGCCACGTATTCGTCCGACATCCGCTTGGACAGACCGCGAAAGACATCCTCCAGATCCCCAAGCGTTGCTGCGCGTGCTCTCATTTCACCTCCTGCAGCCCCGGCAGGCAGTTTGCCCCAGGGTTGACGGGTGGCCAAGCAAATTAAATCCGCATGCAGGCAGAAGAGCGCAAACTTGTTTCGGCCAATGATGCTTGCGGTGACCGGTTGGCCAGCTTTTATGGCCACCCTGCTGGCCGTCACCAAGCGGCAGATATTTTGGCTGCGACTCCCGGTGAGCCGACGCCTTGCACACAGCGCCCACGCGGCCAGATTAGCGGCCGGCCGGGGGATGCAGCCTTGTGTCGAGAGCAAAAGTTTCCTGGAGCTTCAGCGCATAGGTATCTGTCGCTACGCTTGCCACGAAGATCAAGTTCCAGCTATGTGAAGAGACCGCACTCGGTATCGCCACCACGCGATGGCCCATCAGAAGGTCATCCCCGAATGCCTGCTGACCCGCGCTTGGTATGCCGGGGCGCAGCCAGTTCGGATTGGGCACGCTTGCAGGATCGACGACATGTATAGCCGATGCATCGCTGATGACAGCGGCTGTTAACGTGTGAGGAACTGTGTCGAGGGCGCGAAAACCCTTATGTACGGCGACTTCGAGGATAGCCGTGGCGGGATCGATCGAGCAGTACACAGCTCTTACGCCCTTGCTGTTCCAGCGGCCGCCCACCCGATAGGCACCTTCGCCACTATTCCATGTCGCGGCATGGACGGCCTGGTCAAGCCGCCACGCGATGAGTTCCGTTCCTCCGAGCGCTATTGGCAGAGGCGTCATTCATAGACGCCGTATTCAAGCCGTTCGAGATAGTCTTCGACCAGTTCCACGCCGGCGGGAGTGCCCAGAAGATCGATCGGACGGCGCTGGTCGAGACCGATCGCCGGGCGCTCCAACCATTGCTCAGCTTCCGCCTGCGTACCGAGGACATCCGTCGCCTTCGCCAGGATCTCTGCGAATTTCCAAGTCCGTCCGCTTTGCTCTTGGCTAAGAGGCTTGGATGGAGCGTCTTTGCGGCGCTGCCAGGTTCGCAGGCTCATACCAACCGCCTTTTCGAGGGACGCCGTCTTGTCAATGAAGACCAGTTGTCCGACGAGATGGTTTAGCGCCGAGGCCGGCAGGCCACTTAGAAGCAATTCATGCGCATCAAGTGCGCTGGTCAATCGACGCGACAATATACGAGACCCGCCGAGCAGTGCCTCCACTCGTTGGAGACCGCCGTCTCTCGCTTCCGTAACGACCTTATCCGCCGTAGCCGTCATGTGCGCCTCCTGCGTCAACTGTCGCGTAAAATATGACAGTTGACGGTGGCGATTTCAAGTGGGCAGCGGGCGCTACTTGAACCCAGTCCGGAAGATATGACCGAGTGCGCGGCGTCGGTAGCCAGATGATTAGAATTAAGGCCGGAAAGGCGGTCGTATCTGACGTAGTGGGCAGGGTCTTGACGGCGCGCAAGACGGCTAAGCGTCCAACGATTAAGTCATTGATATTGTCTGGAAAATGGTGCCCAGAGGCGGAATGGGCAGATCGCTGAAAAAAGACAGCAAAATCAACGTCGAGGCCAACGAGTTTGCTCGGGCTGTGTAGCACCAGTGCGGGGCACTGTCCAGACTGCGATGTCGTACGCGACTACGGTCGAGCCTTTGGGAAGTTGGCCGGATTGGTACTCCATGGCATACATGCCTTCCCAAAACGCAACCCGAAGTGCGCGTATTTGCGATTCCGATAGGTGATAAAATTGTTACCAGAGTCAGATGCGCGCAAGAAGAGGTACCCTCAAGAGGACAAAGAAAGGCTGCTTGCCGTCTTCAATGAACATCTCAACCGAGGGATGACACAGATTGCCGCCGCTGCGCGGGCGGGCGTACCATGGCGGACTCTCAATCGCTGGGAAGATGAGCAGCGTCTGCAGAGCAAGGACCCCGGGGAAGGAGAAAAAGCGGTCGAAGACTGCATCCGGGTCCTGTCGAGCTATGACAGGTTTGCTGAAGATCAGGTCATCACGGCCCTGTTTAGCATGATAGCGTGGCGCCGATGGCCAAGTTTGATGCACCAACATTCCGCCTACGTGATGCTTCTCTGCTGTGTCTATTTGTCGAGAAAATACAATGTTAAAAAATTCAGCGAATTGACTGAGCTTCAAAAGCAATGCTTCGGCGGCTGTCTCGATTTGAGAAATATCGCTGGACTGATTCTTGGCACCTTGCTCACCCCCTTATATTTTGATCTTGATGGGCCGGATCCGAAGGTCAGATACTCAAACAAAGATCTCAGCGCGGACGTGGGCGAGTTTTTCATAAATGCTAAGGCAAACGATCTGACGCCCAGCATCAACAAGGCGTTTCGCATACTGGAGGCTCGGGCATTCTCGAGACCATTTGAGATGGGAGAGTCGTCCTTTCGAACGTTCTGGAAGCATAACGCCGCCGTAATTCCTTTCGATTATGTCGAGGCAAATAGCTTCGCGAGCCTAGAGTTTGATCTTAACCCGGAAGATCCAGATTTCGTTGAGCAGTTTGACGGCCTAATGGGCAAGATGCCGGAGGTCGCCCGATATTTAGCCGCCTCTAAGTGGGCGGTTGCGGAGTTCAAATCGGCCTTAGATTACCGTGCATTGAAGACGATCTGGTTTCCCGGATTTCCAGCTTCCGTTGAGCCGTTGCCGCTGCCTCCAGTAAAGTTCAGTACGGATGTATGGGCCGCGCTTAAATAGGCGCAGGCTATCTGTCTTCAGTCCAGAAACCTGTTTGAGAACAGCAGCTTGGGATGGAGTGAAACCTAAGCCATATTCGCACACGCGCCTCTCGCAGTTATATTGGCCGGGCCTGTCTAAATCAGGCAAAGTCAACCGGAGATGCCATGTGATCGTTCGAGGTCAACCTTAAGCTTCAGGCCAGATACCCGGTCAGAGGCGCCTTACCGAGCGACTGTCACGTCGGCTCATCCCAACCCGCAGCAATGACATCAACCTTAGTGCGTAAAGGGCTGGGGCGGCTGCTTGCTGAATGAAATCACAAGGAAAAAACCGATGGACGTTATCGATGAAATAAAGGAAGCGCTGGAATTCCTAGAGGAGCACATCGAGTTAGATGATGAGGAGTACATATCTAGCTTTGCGCACCAAGCGATAATCGGCATGCAATGCGCGTTTGAGGAAAAGTACGAGTTCGTGGCGCCGGACGATTCGAACGATCTGCTGAGGCAGCTGATCTTCATTGGCGAGTACACATTCGGTGGAGTAGGAGTTGTTAAATTCTCACGCAAGATGGCTCATCTGTACGTTATCGTCGTGTCGACGCTCCTGTACGACGGCGGCTACAGTGTCTCTTTGCTCGGGTATTTGAGGCTTTTCGTAATTGTTTTGGAGTTGGAGCCCATGCTTGCAATCGAAAAGCAGGGCAACGACTGGTTCCTGATCAGTTCACCGGCCTTCGAGCAGATCTACGACACTCGCATGTTCGTGAAGATCCCTGAGGCTGTTTGTTAACAGATCCAATGACGTTAGACCCGGCGGCCGAAGAGAAGGTCGCCGGGCCGATGCGCAGCTGCTCTGGCAGGCGCCGCCCCCTGTCACAGCGGATGCACCGTGGGCCACAACCACGAGCTCAAGGGGATTGCCGATCATCATTCGCGCCTGATCGCTGGTTCATAAAAAGAGGTCGAAATGTCCCTTTCAACGCGCATGTTCGAATCTGAGTTTGAAATACGTGATGCTTTGAAGTCGATCATTGTTGGGGCACAAGCAGCGGCTGAAGCAGCGGGCGTTCGCTACAAAGGCGATCCTTCGGCGGTGACATTCTCTGTCCGTGGCCTCGCCCAGCGGCAGTCCAACAACAACTCGTTGGTTGAAGCGTCTGGGTTCGACGGCCTTGCCTTTGAACAGGCCGTCCACCGCGATTTCGACTCGCTTGATTGTGCTGCGCCGAGAAGCGCCGCATGCGTCTACGAGCAGTTCCGCGCTCGGCTGACGGCAATTACATCCATCGCTGACGTTATGGACGGCGAGCCTAATCTGAATTCGATCACCATCGCCGATCTAAACCACCGCGTTCCGGCGGGGCAGTTGCTCGGCTTCTCACCTCGACGGCCTGCGGCCATCCTTGGAACGATTCACCGCAATCTAAAAAGTCGACACGTGCCATCCAAAGGCATTGCGGTTGTTGAAGTGTCTGCTGTCGACATCGACGGTGCGATGGTTTTCGAACCTCACCTCCATGCCATCATCGCTGGTCCGACCTTGGACGAGCTAAACATCGCAGTTCCTAAGGCCCCACACGTCAGATCCAAAACCCAGTCTGTTTTCCATTTGCGGGGTCACCTTCTCTATATGACGAAATTCAAGCCCGAGTTCCGTTCATCGTATGAAGCCGAGAACGGCAGGCCAAGTCGGCGGCGCAACAAGATGGCACCATCTGAACGCGCCGAATGGTTGTCATGGTTCGCCCACCACGGCATTCGGGAACTGGTGATCAGCTGTGGCCTGCGGCCGAAATTGATCGACACGTTCCTGACTGCCGACATGGGCGACTTGCTTGACCAACTTGGCGTTCGACGGCCTCAACGAGTTCCTGGCAGCGTTCTACGGCCCAGTTGATGCTGCGGGCCTTAAAACTGCATAGCGGCCGAATGGGTTCGAAATACAAAAAAGTGTGACGGTAAAAATTGGTGGGAAAGGTGGGAAACGATGAATTTCCCACTTTCGAAAAAGGAGAAAAAATATGTCGACCTTGTCCGAAGGAGCACCTGACCCGGCCAATGAGTCCCCCGGCATTTTGGACGCTGTTAAGAGTCAGAACCGGCAGACCCACTTCAAATTCGGCACGGCCTCCAGCGCGGTTTGGTTCTCAACGACGGACCTCATTGAAAACGACAAGAACGTTTTCTCCCGACTGGCGGCTGCCGGGATGACGTATCTCACGACTCGCAAGCGCAATTCAGTCAAACAAATGATCGAAGAGCACCCGCATTTTCGGGACGGCTTGATAGCATCCCGGCCCGGGTGGCTGACCGACACTATCTACGTTTTTGGCGACGGGTCTATTTGCCGCGCGGACGGGTCGGCAACCGAGATCATAGTCACGTTCGATACCAATGTGCGCCACACGCCCCTTGGCAGCCTTGCCGAATGGAAAGCTGGACTATCCGCGATAGGAGGCAAGGAACCAATAACGCTTTTCCTGCAGGCGTATGCGCTGTTAGGGCCGCTTCTGAGGTTCGCGCCATCCCATGTTCTGAACCCCTACATTGAATTGATAGGTCAGCCGGAGTCCGGGAAAACGACATTCGCCATGCTTGCGGCTTCCATCCATGTCGGTGATCCTTCAAGTGGGATCGGCGGCGGTGTAACTTGGAATTTGTCGGAGGCGTCGTTCGATCAACTCCGCAAGCCGTACAACGACTCAATGCTTTTTATCGACGAACAGAACGAAATGGATAGCTCGCTCCAGATCAGTGGAAAAATGGCATTCAAGCAGGCTTCGAGCAGCGGAAGGCGCAAGTTCGACCACCCACCAGCGGAAAGCCTTCGAATGGCACTTCTAAGCACGGGCAATGTTTCGACCCGTGACGGAATGAAGGGACCCGATGGTGCTGTTCACGCCGTAGCCAGCCGCACCTGCGAAATAGCCTTTCGGGGGCCGCTCATGCGTGAGATTCCAGCGGGCTTCCCTGACACTATGTCTGCCACCAACCACATTCGGGTAATCTGCAACCAACAGTATGGGACAGCTGGCCGCGCGTTCATTCAGGAGGTTGCAACTGCTGCTGCCCAAGATCCGGTCAGATTTCGCTCGCGGATTGAGGAGCTGATGACGACCTTCAGGGCTAAGGTCGGCGGCGTAGCGCTACCCAGTCGCATCATTGATACGTTCTCGATTACGTATGCGGCTGGTCGCATGGCGAAACAATGGGGCATCTTACCGGACAACGAGGCGTCGGTGATGGATGCCTGCATGTATGCGCTTGAACTTGTCCCTAAAACCCGGAGTCCTCAAGCTGTCGTTCAGAAATCGGGGCTTGAAGTAATAAGAGAGGTTTTGAGGTCCAAAGGACGTTTTGTTTTCGATCTCCCTAAGAATGGTCGGGTGCCCCATGCGTCTGATTTTGCATACAAGTGGAAAACCAAAAATGGCGAGATACTCTACTACGTCGAGCCCTGCAAACTTCGTGCTGAAATCAACTCGGACATGTTGCGCATACTGAAGGAGTTGCGAGGGCAAGGTGACCTAATTACGGAAAAAGGTAAGAATCCGAAGCTTTCTATAAAAGCGCCGCGTTACATTCCAGTCTCCGGAAGGCGCGTTTACTGCTTAAGGATCGACCCTCTGCTCTAGATGGATGTTCGCCCCTCACAATGAACATGCTGGGCCACGCCTTTGCTGGATCTCGCATAGACGGTCGTGGCGGTTGTTCGCGGCCAGTTTTTGCACGCCTGCCACGTTCTGATTGCTCCTGGAAAAATCATGTAACAACCCCCGCTGACGTGGCGGGCTGCCGTCCAACATGTTGATTTTGTTAGGAAAATCTTGACAATTCGACGAAGATTGATATAATACGCCCTGTTCAGAAGGCCGATTTTGGCCCCTGAATTGCCTAAAAAGGTGGGTATGTGACCAACTTCACGACAGGGCTTCGAGCCCGGCTTTTGCCGCCTTCGGCTTCGTGCCGACGCCACCGATCATCATCTGAAAATTCAACCTTGAGGCCCCGTTTGGGGCCTTTATCTTTTTGGAGAGCTAAATGACCAGCGCCGCTGTTTCCGCCACAACTTCAACCGCCTTGCCAGCACTAATCGTCTTAGGCCTCGATGACGGCGGCAAAGCCCACGCCTCATGGTTCGACGAGGCGGAAACAGACGCCGCCGAGAAGGCGGCTGGCATGATGGGCATGGCCGCCCTTCGAGCGTCGACCGATGAGTTGCGCGATCTGGCTGGCAGGCTGCCGCACGGCAAGGTGTTCGCCTCCGGCAAGGCGTTCGTGCCCTTTGTGAAGGCTGCGACGTTCGACAAAATCGCCACGCACTTGCCGAGCTCCTATAAGTGGCCAATCCGTGCGGCAAAACCCGCTGCCGACAAACCCAAGTCCGGCAGAAAGGCTTCGGCCGCCACTGCTGCACAATCGGGTGATCCGAACGAAGGTCTGACCGTACCCGAGGGGTTCGACAAGATCATCTTCGGCAGCTTGGTGCTGGCCTGCGAAGATCCGAGCGACGGCTGGTTTCATGCCCACGTGATCCAAGTCAGCGCCGACGAATTGTACACCCTCAAGTGGCGGGATTTTCCCGACTGGCCGGTCATTGTTCGTCGCACTCAGCACCTTGCCCTGTTGCATCCCCGTCATGCCGAATGACATCCGCAGCTCCCTTTGTGACTGTTCGCGTAAATCAACTGCCGGGATCGACGATGACCGACAAAGCACCTGAAATTCGACGCCTCAACGATGCCTTCCGCCGCAGCTTCATCGGCGGCCATGTCGTGGTCACCAGCGGTGTAGCCGCCCTTGCAGATACCGAACGCCGGGCGCTGCTGCGCTCGGTGAGGGCACGAAGCTTTCGACAGCGACAATGATCCTTTTGCCGAGCATGATTTCGGCGCCGTCGAGCTGGAGGGCTCAAGGTTCTTCTTCAAGATCGACTACTACGCGCCGGACATGCAATCGGGGTCACCTGACCCGGCAAACCCGGAAGTGACGCGCCGAGCGCTGACGATCATGCGGTCGGAGGAATATTGATGGGCAAGGCGTGGCAAATTGCAGGCTTCACTCGCCGGGCGATTGTCCTGGCGCTGTCAACGGCCGCCCTAGTCCCGTTTGCAAAATCGGCTGCCCTTGAACACGCGACGGATGCAATGGGTGATGTAGACCCGCTACTGATGCAAGCGATCTGCGCGCACTGTGCCGCGTATTCAGATGTCGGTCGGCTGGCACGCAAAGCAGATGCCGCGGACTCCGGTTCAGCGGTGAGTACCGAGGACACCGGCGCGCTCAATCTTGCTATTGATGTCGAACGCCAACTCCTCATGTCGGTGTGCGCCTATCCAGCTCACAACGATGCTGAGCGCCATGACAAGGCTACCTACCTGCTTGGCATATTCGACGGCGACGAGCCGTCGGGCGAGCACGTCACCGCTCTTCTGACTTCGATGAAGATGGGGGCACTGGCTCATTCGCCTGGGAACCTTCCTCCAGTTCGTACGGCTTGACGAGTTCGAGATGGCTGACGCCGAGCGCCTTGGCAATTTCAGACAGGGTTTCCACAGTCGGGTTGCGTTTCCCGCGCTCGAGGTCGCTGATGTACTGCTGGCTGACATTGGCGAGTTCAGCGACTCTCTCCTGCGTCAGGCCGCTCGCGGCCCGTAAACGAGCAAAGTTCTTTCCGACCAGTTTGCGCATCTCCATGCGAAAGCAATCGGGGAATTTCGACGTTGAGTTTATCAACTATAGTATGTAAATCGCTGTTGCTGGCGACGGTATCGGAGGGGGAATAATGACGGACTGGTACTATGATGAGAATGGTGCGCAGCGCGGGCCGGTGTCAGAGGGAGACCTGAACACCATGCTCGTCAATCGTTTGCTGTCGCCCCACACGTTGGTTTGGACAGCCACCCTAGGATCGGGCTGGAAGCCAGCTTCGCAGACGCATCTCGAAGCAGCACCGCAGGCGGTCAAGCCGCCGCCGCTGCCGTCTGCAAAAAACGTACCGCCCCCGCTGCCAGCTACCATCAATCCCTCACTGCCGCATCAGCTAGCGGGGGTTGCTGCCTCAACTGGCGAGCCGCCAAGCGACTTTCATCCTGAGCGAGTTCCCGCACACGACCACTATGCAAAGTGGATGGCGTTCTGGCCGCTGCTGCTGATGGTTGTCGACATGGTTCTGGCCGCCGACGGCAACAACATAGAGTACGGCCCGTATTCCCGCGTGGCTCCCTTCCTAGCAGTTTGGGGCAGCTTAATATTCGCCGTCTTGGATGCGCGCAACGTTTACAACAGTTGGCGAAATCCCAAGCGCATGGCACTTGTGCCGTTCATCCTCCTTAGCCCGCTGGTGTACTTTTGGCGTCGCGCTTGGCTTCTCAAGACTGGTTACGCGTACATGGGAATCTGGGCGGGTTGTGCCCTTGTATATGCCATTGCCTTCGCCGTGATGGCACAGTCATGACAATCTTCTCAAAGGGGCCGTTCATCAGGGCCACCGCGCTCGGCGGCGCGCTTGTCCTGTCGGCGGCAGGTTATGCAGGGGCGGCTCAAATCATAGACGACAAAGGCGCGGTCTACGGGGAGATGAGTGCTACCGAACAGATTTGCGAATTCGTCAAAAGCCCTGCGCTGACAGCGCTAGCGGAACTTGGCGCTTTCGACCCTAAGGGTCAAAGTCAGCTTGTTGGCGAAATATCGCAGACACTAAATGCGTTCTTGTCGAAGAAGGTCCAAGAAATTGGCGAGCCCGACCGACTTGCCATATCACCAAGCTCTGCAACGGTGAGCATGATCGAAAGCCGCTTCGCACTATGCTTGAACTCCGGCATTGAAGAGCAAGTTGCTGTCAGCCTTTTGGAAAAACTATTCAGAAAGACGCCCTATTCCGGGACAGACCTCGGTCAGATATTTTTGGGCGAGAACCCGGTCCGGTTAGCCACAGTGATCTACATCTCTGCGATGTCAGACGGGCGGGCATTTATCGAAAACAATCTCAAGGAACTGGAACCGCGCGTGAGCGCTGCGCTTTCCGCGGCTAAAGCGTCGAATAATTTTGGCGGTTCAGATCAAGCAGGAGATGACTTGGATTCGGTCATGGGCGGGCCGCCAGTCTACGTGCAATACACCTGTGAAATTTCTGGCTCGGAAGTCCTAGGGGTTCCGAACATTAACGGCAGGGATAAGATTGTCACGGCCGAAATCGGCGTGAAGAGGGATGGAACCGCAATCATCAATGGCAAGCTCGTACATCCAGCGCAACTTGTTCCGGCCAATGCGGGGACAGACCTGCCGTTCAATGGCGTTGTATACGGAGCGCTTGATGTCAAAAACGCGCTGTTTTCAACAGGAGGCCTAGGGCCGGGTCTGCTCAATCCAAGCCAGCAGGAGCTTCAAGACTTCGAGAAATTGAAGGGGATGGTCGATGGCGTGACCAATTCCCTACTCGAGGGCCGGACCCGCTATCTTGGCATCTCGCTGGCGAATAACACCATCTTCCTGACCGATGTCACATCAGATGGCAAGTTGGTGAACCGCAACGCCCCGAACTGCAGCAAAACGCAGTGAGACGCCTTTGAAAACGGCCCTGCTGTCGCGAGCATGGGCAATTTTGGCGGCACCTGTCACATCGGCCGAAATGCTTCGGTACCTCAACCCGCCCCAGCTTAGGGCCTCGATAGGTGTTTTTCAGGCCGTACAGGGGCCGCCAGCGCGCGAAATCGCCTTCGGGCTCGTGGTTATGTCAGGCAAGCGTGCACGCCGGGCCAGCCTCGCCGCAGGCAATCGAAAAATCGTTGAATTTTGGCGTCGGGCAGGCTTGTCGACCCCCATTTGGTTTGCTCAGGCCAACGGCTGGTGAACTCTGATTTTGGGGCCGAGAGGGGAGAGGGGCGCGCCAGCCCACATGCCAGCAATCCGATGCTCGGTCAGGTCTGGAGACGAGCGGACGTTTCTCCAAGCAACCGAACGTAGTCTGCCTCCGGCGGCCCGTAGGTGCCATTTGCAGATGCCATAAGGCCAATGCGGTTCCGGATATGCACTTCGCCACGTCGAGAATAGATGAGCCCGCGTCCTTCCAGCACCTGAAGCCCAACAGTAACTCCCGGGCGTCTTGCTCCGAGCATGACGGCTAGAAATTCGTGGGTGATCGCAAGGCGGTTACCCTGGACCCGATCATCACACATCAGAAGCCATCGCGCCAAACGCTCTTCAAGGTTTGATTTTGCGTTGATCAGGGCCGTATAGCTGGTTTGGATGTGGAAGTAGTGGACATAGCGTAACAGGGAGAGGCGCTATGTTGGGCTGTTCGCAAGAGCCGTCTTGAATGGCTCGGCTCCAATCCGCAAGGCGTTGCCCGGCGACTGGACGTAACAATCATGCGCCGCATAGTCCGCGCCCATCACGAGCGCCGCACCAGTCATCCCCTCAAATCCAACGAGCCCAACCTCAGCTTCCTTTCCCGACGCTGTTGCGACGACAGAAGCAATGCCATCCTGCGGGAAGTAAACCGTCACGATATCAGAATCGGCTTTCTCCAGGTTCATTCTCAAATTGAGGGCACATCGCTCAAGATGTGGCTTCAAAAGCGCTAGGTCATCGGGGTTGAGCCGACGCAGCAATTCGTTTTGATAAGAATTGTTCTCTGGATTGGTCATAGCTCAATCCCGCTTGGGGCAAGAGCTTTCCAATCTCCTTGCCGTCCGCGCCCGTAAAAACGTGCAGACGATCCTGCGACCCTACGCGCCTTGGCGCGACAATCATAGGAGAATGCGAATCGATGCACGGCGAGCCCCCGCCACCGTGATTACAAAAGACCTGGAAGAAATGTCAGAGTTGGAAACGTACTAACCTCGAGTTAGTACGAAAACGACATTCCCCGCGCGAGTGCGGGTAGCTTAACGAACGTAAGCGGCAACGGCGTATCTTAGCTTCTGATTGCAGCGATGCGAGGCATGGCCGAGCCTCGTATCGACTCTCGTGCACGTCTCGCCATCTTGTACCTGCGTCGCGCCCTGACTACATCCTCCGCCTGCTCTCGCGACATCTCCACCGCGCCGCCAAACGGCTTCTTTTCTGGCATTCGATTGTCGTTGGAATTTTGTGTCACCGCCATGTCCGTCTCCGTTCGGAGCCGAACTTTGATTTGCCGGAACTGTTCCATGCAGCGCCGACTGGTGGTGAGTGTGTTTTCAGCTGAGAAAAACGTTGTCGCGTGACTCAGATGCCCGAGGTCAAATCCGCAGCACTGCAGTTGCTAGCCTTGCATCAGAAACGCCACTTGGAACCCGGTGAGAGAACACGTCGAGCAGGTGGACGTATTCAGTCAATCTTGCCGGGCCGACTGGCCTTGAATGCTTCCAAGTCCAACTGGGCGCGACTGGCATGAAGCAATGCTGCGATCAAATTTTCGTCGGCTGACTTTTTGCCGGTGTATAGGCGCACAAGCTCGCGCGCCTGGACCTCCCAATCGGATTCCGGGCTATCCCTGACGGCTGACGTAAGAGCCCGGGAGAGTATGTCGAAATCCAACAACGAAATACCCGGTCGACTTCCTTTCACGGCCAAATCCATCCTGTTGATCTGCGGGTTTCGCGACACTCGAAAGGTAGATAATGACGAGCACCGGCATCACCAAAATTGGGTCCCATTCCTTCGCGTGCTCAACTTTCGGAAGCTCTCGGGTGACAGACCTTAGAACCCAGCAGCTCCGCGTAAATACCGCAGTGCACCACCATCGCAATTACAAAGGTTAAGGGGCAGGCACAAGGCCGACTAGCTGCGGCTTTCCTTGTTCAACTTATCTCCTAGCGGCCCTGCCGTCCGTCGAACGCGTCAAACATTAGAGGAACTTAATTCACCTAAGTGGCTTGTCTCGAGATGAACGACCATGCCCAGAAGTTCGTACCCGGCCCCCCACCAAAATGGCAGAACCGGAAGGGAATCTTGATCTCGGCTGCAGTCGTTGTGCTTGCGTTCTGTGCGCTGGGCGGCTGGTGGATCTTTAGATGAGCACACGCGGCATCAACTTTCTGCACAAATGGATTGCTAACGACATCCCAGAGACAGCGCCTCCCGATGTGGTTTCAATCGGTGAACTCACCCACAAGCTCTTAGCCGACGCCAAAGCGGTCGGCATCAAGAGGATAGAGCTAGATGAGGATGTGGATAGCCTTTATCGCATTTTCGTCGAAGCCATTGCTCACTTCGACGCTGGAATTCCAGAGTAGGCCGCCAAGCTACGGTCTCATCAAGGAGCTGAGGTATCCGCTGGGCGTGGAATCAAATGGCGATGCCGTTCGAACAACGCAAGCTTGTCCGGATAGCCGAGCCGAATCTTGGCGTCGCAGGTCTCGCAGCTAAACGACGACATTACTTTGAACCATGATCCTCGCCTTACAATAGGATGGGAGCATTTGGGACAACCGAAAACAAGCATCGCATCCCCCAACTCGTCAGGTATGGGCATTGATATTCCCTTTTGGGGAGTCTCGATCCATCCGGTAAACTCCGGTCGGGATAAGCCCCGCGACCGTGGCCGAAGATTGGATTGTCATAGGTCCTCCCGTGCAGAAGTGGCAACGTTGCTATACCGCTCATCCCTTTAAGCCTAGCGTTCGCCTGCCATGCCAAACGACGAGCGAACCTCAATTGATGCAGGAAGGGACTCGTTGCGCCTGCGCACCAACATCAATCTCCCGAGACAGTTCCTTATCGGAAGCCACGCCCAGACCAATGCGTTTTGGCCGGGGACTTTGGTCCGGCCGTGAACTCCGAAACAACGCCCGCAACATTGCTAATCGGGCAGCAGCATCTCCTCTTCGTCGGCCGCAGCCTCGAACAGCAGCCTGAAGTCACCAGTCGGCATTTTGCCATCCATCGCAGACAGACATGCCTCCGCCGCCACCGCCACTTTGGGCCACGGTTGGACCACCTCAGGAGTTCCTCGGCGGCAGTGTCGATACGGCTGATCCCAAGGCGGAATCCCGGTCGGTCGGTTTTGACGTAGATAGGCGGGTTGAACCAACGAAGGGGCATCAGGGTTCGCGCACGTCGAACGCGACGAACAGCTGCCAAATGGAGGCTGTATTAACGATCATTTCGACTAGTTGGCAGTCGGTTTCACGAAGGTCACGGCCGCGCTCGCGCACCAATGCAATGGTCGCCTTCACGGAAATTGTTTCGCCCGGTTGAGAGCCCAACAGGGCCTCGCGAACCAGTTCCTTGGCCGTTAGCTGCGCAGGCCAAACAGGTGCTTGAATGTCCATCCCATCCTCCCAGAGAGACAGAACCTCAATGACCTATTCTGTGGTGCACTTTCCGAAAAAGGCAAGGGCCGGAAACGTACAAAGCAGGTCCTGAAGGGCGCGATTCCCTTAGATCTGCGCCTTGCCCTTGAAGGCATTTCCGGGCGCTCTTGACCGTGCCAGCACAGGCGCGGCGGTCAGCCATTTCGTTTCTCCTAGATTAGCGGTTTGCTCGGCCCGGTGAGAACCTGCGCCACTGTCTGATCGACGGTCGTGCCGGTTATCTGCCAAACATTTACAGACGGAGAATGCTCCCATTCGACATGCGTAATCCGAAAGATCGTGGGGGATTACGGTCGCAGAAGTGCGCCGCCAAACTGCGCCCACAAGCGTTCGCACTCTCTTGCCCTTAGACTCGGGGTGCCCGGTTCGCCGTAGAAGATCATGGCTCCGCGAACATCGTATCCAAGCACCGAAGCGTTGGCCACGAACTGAATGGCCATTCCCAAGGTGACGAGGCCGATTTTGGCCTCAGTTTTAGTGGTGAGGTCAACCACACCGAATACTTCCGCATTGGCGCCCCTGCCACCCAAAACGGCCGTCGAGATCGCACTATTCACGGCAAGAAGCATTTCGGTTAGTCGCCCGCTGAAACGGCTCTATAAACTCGCAAGAATGAAGTTTGTTCCGATCACCCGGCGTACCGCAGGTGGCGGGGTCTTCGGCAGCAACAATCAAACTGGATCAGGCGGCATCTCTCATTTCTGCGTCGTTGACGGGAAACTCCTGGAAACACAGGCCACTCCGTCGAGCCCGATTCCGCTCAGCATCGAGCAGTTCATTCTCTCCAGTCAAGCCGTTCATAAACAGTCTGAGTACGTGTGCAGCTATGCGCTCTCCGTCCTGCGAAGCGACACGTACACCGCGCTCTTTGCAGACGGTCTGACAAACGTGGGCAAGCACCATAATATCGCTCGGCTGCAAAAACCGACCTGGATATAACATACCATCCTCCGTGAACTACCGTGAGCTTTTGATTACGCAAGGTCACGGGCAGCCACAATTAACTATGATAGTCGTGTACTCGACTCTGCGGAAAACTGAGCGGCCCACCAAAAACTCATCCAGCATAGCGCCCCTACGGCACGGAAGTACGGGGCTACTTAGGCCACGCGAGGTGCCCCCTAGAAAATCGACAAGTTTCTTGGCGTGAGATCCATTCATGATCCGTGGGGCCGTTGCACGTTGTGCATTTCCTTAATAGAGACAGAGGCACATCAGATGGGAAAACCTTGAACTATGCAGAATGACGCTGAAGCACAGCAGGTCCAGTTATTGCAACTCACTGCCGACATAGTGGCGGCATATGTCCAGAAGAACGCGATTCCGGCGGCGGCTCTTCCCGACTTGATCGCTAGCGTCAATTCTGCCTTATCGGGATTGGGTCAGCCGGTGGAGGCGCCGTCGCGCGAGCTTGTTCCAGCAGTCAATCCAAAGAAGTCAGTGTTTCCTGATTACATCGTCAGCCTAGAGGACGGACGCAAGTTCAAGTCTATGAAGCGCCACCTCGGTTTGCTGGGAATGACACCCGACGAGTACAGAGCCAAGTGGGGCCTCGCGAAAGACTATCCTATGGTGGCGCCGAGCTACGCGGCTCAACGGTCCGTCCTTGCGAAATCCATTGGCCTCGGCCGCAAGGCGGTACCGAAAACGTCGCCGAAGAAAGCGCCAGCAAAGCGGAAGGCCAAAGCTTAGCTCAGGGTCACCCGCCGATGGTCACCATAGTGAGGAGATCGGGGGGCGCGACAGCGGGGTCTACATTCAAGGAAGATCCGCCGTGCCGCATAGTGGCACGGCGGGTCACCCAACGGACCGTCGTCAGCCGGGGCAATTTACTCGATGATCTGCACGATCTTGCGTGTATCAGGGTCCACGAGTACGGCGTGATCGCCGACAACTGTGTACCTGTACCTGACGTCAGGAACGTCGATTGTGTGAAGCTCGACCGTGTCGGGAAGCGCGGTGCCGACGTTCAATTCCACGCCGAGCAGGCTTACCGAAGCGAGCTTTTGCTTGTGAATGTATTCACGCACAACGGTCTGCTGTTCAGGCTTTAGGATAAGAACGTCCTCCGCAAAAGAAGTGCCGATTCCAGCGATGAGGACGAGGGCGCCAGCTGCGCCGATGAGATAATTCTTCATGTAAACTCCTTATACGATATCATTTAAGACGCTGTAGTGGCGGATCAGTTCGCAGGCGCTGGGGCCGCAGGCGCGGATGGAGCTTCGACCTTTGGCGCTTCGACCTTGACGTTGATGTCCTTGCCGCCGCCTCCACCATTGATGTTGATGACGCCGGTGAACATCAGCAAGACAACGATTGCGATCAGTCCGAGAACAACAGCGACCGCAGTGCCGCCGCCACCTCCCGAGTTAACAACAGTTGGGCCGTCAGCCATAATTTCCTCTCCTATTTTCAATCGCTTACGGAGGAGCAACGATCACCGCTGCTTAGCGTTCCACGGTAAGGCTTTGGTCTGGGGGCGGCCCGACTGAGGTCTTATGTGGCAACCCATGCGAGGCAGACGCGTTAGACGGCGCCCCCGACACTCGGTTGCCAAATTGTACGGAGCGTAATGCCAGTGACGCTAATCCAGAGTTCGAAGATCATCGAAGGTGCGGACCAGCCTGCAAATGACAACCACAATCAGGCTCCTGGCTCCTCTCAGTTTCTGGATATCATCTCTGCGACCGACAACGAGGAAGACATCGCCGACCTTGTCAGGCGAACTGAGCGAATGGCTATTCTGATCGTTGTAGCAATGGGGGGCTGCTTGATCTTAGTCCCCGCTATGTACCTTGCACTGACCCACGGGATATGAGCGAAGAATATCTCAAGGGCTGCGACTTGCTCTTCTAGACATTCGACCCTGACGGACGCATTCTCCCTCGCGGGAGAGGGGTATGGGCAAAGCAGTTCATCCCAAATTGATGGGACGGCGAAGGCCATTGTGGCGCTCGCTTCTTGCCGTTCGCCTTCCGTTGGTTCTAGCACTGCTTGGATTTACGTCCCTCGCCTATGTTGCGACCAACGATCAGCACCAACTCCCGGGTGTTCATACCGGAGGAGGTTCCTCAAGCAAGGAGGCCTTTCGCAAGTCGGGCTGCGACATCAAGGGGAACATCAATGAGCGCGGCGAGCATATCTATCACATGCCCGGCCAAGCATATTATCTGGCGACGCGTGTCAATGCAGCCCGAGGCGAGCGCTGGTTCTGTTCCCAATGGGAGGCTTGGTGGGCGGGGTGGCGAAAGGCCAAGGTTTGACCGGCGACCTCGCACAAAGCTCGTCTACCGTCGGTTGCTCATGAACACCGGATACCTATCTACATCCGTGCTAAAGTAGGGTAATCTCACAATCGCTTGCCGCAGCGTGACAACTTTTTGAAGATAACGAGGCTTCTATGAAAGTGTTGTTTGCCTTCATGTTTGCCCTCTGCTTTTCGGGCTCGGCGGCAGCTCAAATGACTTGCGCCACCCCATCAATGCAGGTTGTTGATTCGGGAACTCTTGCTCAGATCGTGGTGGGTAACGACAAGTCACTCATCAACAAGACTGTGGTGGACCTAATCAGAGAATACCCGAATGCGGATCGCGTTCTTCTTCAAAGGGACCTGATCTCCGCCGTTTGCGAACTGATCAAGAATTCGCCGAACACATCTTTCGCTGAAAGAGCCAAATTGCTGTTGGAGCTCACCAAGGAGATCCAATCAGCGTTCGCGCAGAGAGCCGACGTCATCCTACCAATCGGTGAGCGCCTAGTCGTGTTTACCGCGCTTCCTTCCGGACAGCTCAATTATCGTCTCGTAATGGTCTCGGCCACTTGGGCATTCGCAAGGTGCGAAGTCGACGGTGATGCGGTCAACTATGGGGAAGGCATGACTGCAAAGCGTTTTTTCCTCTATGACCGATCCGATCTAACAAGACTTCCTGACAATCTTGGCTCCGACCCCCCGGGAAACTTCTTACTCCAGATTCCCAAGCGCCTCCTTTTTGAACCTGGAGACATGGCAAGGTCCCATCTGGAATATTTTCGCCTCATAAAAAGCCAGCACTGTTATGTTGGCGATGTTGTCCTCCACCTAGGCGTCTGGGACACGAAAGATAACCGTTACATAATGGTGAAGAACATTCAGTCTGTGACTTCGCATGGGCGTTGCGCGATTGTCATATCGAATGAAACCTCGGACGATTTCCGAAGCATCTCAGAAAAATATGACAAATTTATCGAGAAACAACGCGGTGACAAACGAACGCGCCACTGGTTTTCTGCAGCACTTCACGACGCCAGCAGGAACATAAACGACGCCAAGGAAGAGTTGGGCAAGAAGGCCGCAAATAACCAGCTAACAGTCAATTACGAAGTCGATGCCAGTTACGAAGAATGCATGGGAACTACTCTGAAGGCTGCTTTAGCCGCAATTCATTAAGAGGTATCGCCCTCTCCTGCGTTTATTTGAGCTGGCCTCGTAGAGTTGGCTTCAGGAAGCAATGCGTCTTTCATGAATGAGGCGAACTGACCGAAGAAGAACCCTATTATAACGCCGCCGTAGTTCGTTAGGGATTGCGGAATCTCCTTGCCAAGTATGGCCAAGCTTATAATTGCTACTATCACAAGCAGCGCAATAGTTCCCGCTAGTATCCATCCGCTCAATATGATAGTTCTAAGAAGCCTCGCGGTCTGCGGCATAGTTTCATCCCAGCCTCAAAATTACAACCTATATCGCTAGGAGCATCCCCTTCAATCTATTGTTAGTCAACCGGCTGGCTACCAAGTGCTCTGCGCAAGAGTTGGCTAGTCTCAACGAGATCGAAGCGATGGGCCTCCGCACCACACTGCACCCTCGTTAGTTGTTAGATGCCGATCCGATACCCTCTTTATCAGCATTCGCCAATGCAAGGATTGCATACGCGAACAGACAATCGTTTCAGCAATCTTGGTTATGCTCGTCCCAGATCTATACATTTTCAAGAACTTTTCGTGGTCAATCCTCGCTTTGCCGCCTTTATCGTTGCCGACGGTTTTCGTCCTTTCAATACCTTCGTGCTACCGCTTTTTGAAGAACCGCCGCTCCATCTGCGCAGCCATGCCAAGGACGGTGAGCGCTACGTGACCCATCTCGCCTCTGGTCGAAACGTGCAGGTCGAGAAAGGTGACAAACACTGCTTTCTGCTCACACTCATAGATCAGGTCGAGGACGTCGCGCGTATCGCGGCCGAGCCGGTCCAGCGGAGTGACGACCAACTCATCACCGGCCGGAGAGTCGATGATGGTGGCAAGCTCACACGACCGTCGCGCTAGCTCCGCTAATCTTCTCCGACGAATGATGACGCAGCTTCTAGCTTGGAGACTTGCGTTTTGGCGTCCCGGTCGACGGTGCTGACGCGGCCTGAACCAATTCCTTTAGGTGTTCGATTGTGAGCATGGGTTCGCGACGGTGAATCATGGCATGACAGTTGGCGCATACCGGCCGCAGGTCCTTAGCCGGGTTTACCTGATACGCGCGGCCAATCTTTTTCAGCGGGGTAAGGTGGTGGACGTGGATGAACCCCGCACCATGGATGCCATACTTCTTCGAAAAATCCTCTCCACACGCCATGCAAGCCAGTCCGAATAGTTTTAGGCATTTCGCTCTCGCCTCCGCATTTCGCTCGTAGGCATTTACGAAGACCTTCGTTCGAGCACCCTCCCAGAACCCTTCTTCATCTCCAACTTCATCTGGGAAGAGTTGACCCGTCGATCCAAGTTCATCGGTCCAGTAGCGAATGACCGGACTACCCCATCCTCTAGGAGCGGGTTGGTTGTCCAGCTTTTCGAGCCGCCCTTTGCGGGCATACCTCGCCAATGTGTGACCGATACGGGAATATGAACTGAAGTGCGTTTTCGCACCAATCCCGCCAGCCCCGTATGCTTTTTCAATCGCCGTCCACTTAGTCGGGTGTCGTTCGCCCAGCTTTTTGATGAACTGCAGTGTGGAAAAAGGGCGTTGACGAAGATGTTTTAGAACGTCTTGAAACTCAGGTTCTGTTATGTCAGCTGCCATTCTTCCTCCTCTCGCTAGCCTAATTCCGCGTTCGACAGTGATCGCGGCTGCTAGCGCTGCACGTCATCTTTTTCTACGACGCCTTTGCAATGAGTGTCACCGAAACCGGATTGATCTGGGTCAATTTCCACCTCAATCAGACCCTCTCTCTCGGCCCCTTTTTTGCTGATTAACGTTCCCGCCGGAACCACGCATGCTGCCAAGTTGAGAAGGCGTGTGACGTCAGAAAGTAGGATTGGTCGATCCTTCAGCAAATCAGGCCACACAAGCTCGCTGGTTCGCCGTGCTTGTGTATAGGCCTTCTGATCCCTCCAGACGATCACGTTATCCAGCGCAGACCGGCCCCACAGCACTTCGCTGGCCGCAGCTTCACCAACGAGCAGAAACGGGACAATGGCAACAATCAAGAATTTGAACATGGCGCAAACCTTGCGGTATTAGTGCTAGCGGTGGGGCTCGAGTCCTAGCCGGAACGGTCTACCAACCAGTCGAACAAGCCATTCTTCACAGCTGCGTCTGCAAGGCGGTCCCCCTCAAACAGGTGCAAGTTTGGCTCCGCAGGCAGCGACAGCTTCCCATGCGCAGAATGGCATACAAAGAAAAAGCGGTCATACCCGCTGCGTCGAAACAGCTTGAGATATTGGTCCAATGTGCCTTGCCCCGCTTGCGATTTCACTTGCACAAACGCCGTCTCCCGTGTTGTGGGCTGCTCAATTACCATGTCGACGTCTGCAATATTTTGGCCCACCAACGTTGATCGCTGCCAACCAGAGCGCGTGAAAATTAGATCCGTTAGCGTCTCAAAGTGCGCCCAATCCAACCCTTTAATCATGTCCGAGGCAACGTCGAGCATCTCCTTTCGAATCCCCTTTGCGCGAGCAACGATGGGCTCCTCAATGCCATTGATGCGACGTAGCAGATATTTCTCTGCTTCAACTTTGCAGATCGTGGCGCGAAAGTTGCCAACTTTTGTAAGCTTGGAACTGAGTTCTGCTACTCGAAGCGGGCGTCCATTGACGTCTGTTCTATTCCAGCTGCCAATAGTTTTCCTAATGCGAGAAGGGCCTTTGTCCGAGCCGTCTCCAAGCCACACTACCTCTGGTTCTGAAAAGGACCAGTACATATGACCGTCGGCAAACGTTATCCATAGGCAATCTGAACCCAGCTCATAGAACGCCCTTACTTCGTTCACACCGGCAGTCTGAGCCCCGGCCGATTTGCGGGCTGATAACATGTGCCAAACGCTGTCCCAGTCCTTGGCTTCGCAAGTCTCGTGGGGAATTGAATGGTATCCAAATGAAACATTGCCTTGGCTAAGTGATGTAGGAGCCCACCGCCCACTCTCTCCTAGTTTTATATATCTCACGTGCATGGGATCGATCTGCATCGGCAGCAGCACTCCATCAGCCAGTTGCTTCCTAACTACATGATAGTGTACGGGCGAACATGTCCATGCATCTTGCCCGATTCTCGTCGCTCATCCGCGCCACCCCCGAGGCTTTCTTACTCTCTGACGTAACGCTGGATGGCCAGCTTGCGCTGGAGAGGACCGGCGATGTTGTGGTTAGCTACGCGCCTTTCGACCACATCCAGCATGGTGCCCGGGTTGTGATCGTCGGTATAACTCCGGGCGCGCAACAGGCCAAAAATGCTTTGGTGGAGCTTCGTCGAAGGCTAGTTGCTGGCGACAGCGACGAGGCGGCCCTTGCAGCTGCGAAGGTGTTCGCGTCGTTCTCGGGGCCGATGCGTACCAATCTTGTTGCAATGCTTGATCAGATCGGCTTGGCAACGTGGCTGGGTATCGAGTCAACGGCAGGGTTGTGGTCGTCGCACCAGCAGATGGTCCATTTCACTTCGGCACTCCGTTACCCCGTGTTCGTTGGTGGCGTGAACTACAACGGGCAGCCCGCGATGACTTCTCATCCGTCGCTTCGCCGAATGCTTGATGAATGCCTCAGCGAGGAAGCAGCTGCGCTACCAGGAGCTGTGTGGATCCCGCTTGGTCCGAAGGCGGCAACCGGAATCCAATACCTAGTGAGGTCCGGTGTTATCCCTCAGTCTAGAGTTCTCGATGGACTGCCCCATCCGAGCGGCGCGAACGCGGAGCGCATCGCCTATTTCCTGGGGCGGAAACCGCGCGCGGCATTGTCGGCGAAGACAGATCCAATCAGCCTTGACGCCGCTAACGCGCGTCTAAGGATGCTGGTCTCGCAACTGGCATAGCAGTCACTGAACGACGACTGGCCCTGATCTCACGGCGCCAGATGGATCGCGTAACCGCAATGTCGATCCACGCAAGCACGTACAGAGTTTGTTGATTGATATGCGCGCGAGTACGCCACCTGATGAGTTTTTGACCTGCCCGCCTACAAGTTGGCGAGGATTCTGTAGACCTGCATACGCGAACAACCAAGCGCCGCCGCGATGGTCGTGGGGCTTTCGCCAATCTTGTAGCGTTCCCGGATTGCTTCGTGGTCAAGCCGCCGTTTACCGCCCCTGTAGATACCTGTGCCCTTGGCCTTTTCAATTCCTTCACGTTGCCTATCCTTGATAAATCGACGCTCCATCTGTGCGACCATGCCAAGGACGGTCAGGACGATATGGCCCATCTCGCCACGGGTGGAGACGTGTGGGTCCAAAACGGTAACGTAGGCCCCTTGTTGCTCGCATTCATGGATCAAATTCAGAACGTCGCGCGTGTCGCGACCAAGCCTGTCCAGGCGCGTGACGACCAACTCATCTCCCGGCCGCAGAAAATCGATGATGATCGCAAGTTCAGCCCGGCCTTCGCGGGTGCCCCCAGACACCTTCTCTGATCGGATGATGCTGCAGCCTTCGGCCTTCAGCTTGGCCACTTGAGTTTCAAGATCTTGGTCGATGGTGCTGACGCGGGCATAGCCTATACGGCTCATTTGACGTCACCTCAGGGTTTAAGCCCGAGGCTACCCTGTCACAAATAGCCAGTGTCAACTCAGATGTTACATGGCCATTGTAATGGCGTGTGACGTCACCTCAGGGCATACCCTGCTTTTACAAGACCGCTTGTGACCACTTATAGCCAAGCCATACAGCGTCGGTCATGCAGGAAAGGGACAAGAACAACATACCAACTCGCCATGTCGGCCCGCTCGGGACCTGCTCGGAAAATGACCCGCAAGAAGAACGCCCCGCTCGTTGCGAAGCCATATCATCGATGAAAAAAGGAACGAAAGCGATATGTTACGCAGCAATACTCGCCGCACAAATATGATTTGGAAGCCCACAACAGTAGTAGAGCTAGGTCTCCTATAGAGCGAGATTGCAACGGAGGTTGGTCAGGGAATTATTTTCAGACGCAAAATCCACAATACCTCTTGACAAAAAGTATTTTATGGATCGAATCAAGCAAGGTAAGGGGTGTTACAAATGCGTTTGTCCTGGCGTCTGCATCGACGCTCGTTGTTGCGCGCGTTCTGGCTGACGCTTGCGGTGGCAAGCCAATCCTCTTGCACTCCGTCGCTTGAGCAGGGCCCTCACAGGCTCTTTACGTCAGCAGAAGAAGACGCCAACCTCCGAACTCAGCTGGGTTTACCCGACTTCAACAAATATCTTCGCCTCTCCCCTGAAGAGCGGGTCGGATATCGTAACAACTATATCACAGCAAGAAAGTACGCGATTGACATTGCCTACTCAAACTATGAGGCGTCACTGACGCGGGAGCAGCAGTCTGTCGGCGTCCTAGCAGCAGATGCAAACATAGTGCTCAATTCGGCGGCATCATTGTTCGCACCGGTAGGCACCAAGAATATCCTGTCTGCGGCAGCTGCGGGTGTTACCGGAGTAAAAGCAAATTATGCAGATGAAGTACTGCGAAAAAGCTCGATTGAGCTGCTTCAGACTCAGATGCGCACTAACAGAAATGTTGTTTGGTCGAATATCATGCGTCACTTGGGGGATAGTGACGCCGTTTACCCGATCGCCTTGGCTCTGTCGGATATTGAAGAATACTACCGAGCCGGAACAATTCCAGGCGCAATACTGAAAGCGCAAGCGACAATCAGTGCGGCAGAGCAGACCGCCCAGGATAACAAGCAGGAGGCGATCGTCTTCGCTTTGTCCAACTCCGCTGCGCAGGTATTGCTTAGAAACGAATTGACTAGGGGTGGAAAATATAATGTTAAGCTTGATCAAGATTTAAAACTCGCGCTGAGGAAACATCCAGAGGTTACGGTTCCGCTTGCTGTTATAGTCGGCGACCCCCGTTACAGCGGTCTAGCCGTAGAGTTGGCTCATGAAGTCGGATTGACACCGTAAAGGAGTTTATTATGTCGCCTCCAGTCGTTGTTACAAATCTCAGTGAGTCTGACGCCCAGCAGATGAAAATAATTTTTGAAGGGGGCGGGGCTTCTGTTTCGATTGTTCCCGGAGCATCGGGTAGGCTTACGTTGGTTGCAACCTACCCAGATCAGCAGCCACAGCCTTCCGCGCCAACGCAGCCAGCCACCACCATTGCAACACCTCAGCCTTCCGCTTCAACACCGCCCCTGCCGACCACGGGGGGAGATTTTATAGGGAGAGTTTTGCAGGTTTGCACGGGCGAGTGGGAATTCTTCGGCCGCCAGCAGTATGATCTTGCCGGTAACGCAGTAGTGGTAGGACACAAAGAGTTAGAACCGAATTACGCGCAGCGCATCGGGAGATACTTTGACGAAGGAACGGGTACGACCGGGGTCGATGGCACCAACACCGATATGGCTTGGTCAGCAGCATTTATCTCTTGGGTGATGAGGAAATCTGAAGCAGGAAGCCGTTTCAGATATTCTACTCTGCACTCAGTTTATATCTATCAGGCGATTCGAGATAGGCTGAGCGGGTCTGACGCGGGCTTCTGGGCTTACAGACTCAATGAGTATAGGCCGATGGTCGGAGATCTTCTATGCTGGGCTCGGCAGCCGGGGATCGACTATGACAGTCAAGCTGCAGGCAACTATCATGGTCATTGTGACATCGTAGTCGCGGTTGAACCCGACAAAGTATGGGTGATTGGAGGGAACATAGGCAACTCCGTCACGAAGAGACCCATCTCTCTGGGGCCGAATGGCTTCATGTCTCCGATATCTATCGGCGGCGAGACTCTCTTCTCTACGATGCAATGCAGGATTGGAGTTGCTGTCACTCAGACTGCCTTGTCAACCGCCGCCCAGGTTGCGGATAGTCCAGGCACTTCGACTAGTCCTGGGGGCGATGCAGATGGCTCAGCATACATCGCCTTTGAGCGGATAGCGTGGGGTAAAGTCGTCACACCCGAGTTCAAGCAAGCTGTCATTGCACTCTCAAAACGCATAGGATGCGATCCTAGTCACTTAATGGCGGCAATGGCGTTCGAGTCGGCAGAGACGTTCTCTCCCAGCGAAAAGAATCCTAAAAGTGGAGCGACTGGCTTGATCCAGTTCATGAAATCCACCGCAGAAGGACTTGGTACATCGCTCCAACAGCTGGCCGCAATGTCTCAGATAGAACAACTATTCTATGTGGAAAAATATCTCTCCCCGTATTCGGGTCGATTTGGCAGCCTGTCGGACATGTATATGGCGATCCTCTACCCAGCGGCGATAGGGAAGCCGGAAGCGAATGTCTTGTTTTCCTCAGGCTCAAAGGCCTACTCGCAGAATGTCGGCTTGGACGTAAACGGTGATGGCTACATAACCAAAGGCGAAGCAGCCTCCAAGGTGCAAGGAAAGCTCGATAAGGGCTTAACATCAGGACTTGTCGGCTGAGCAGTGCAACAAGGGGTTAGCAAGTGCCGACATTTGAACCAGATACCAATATCGAAGTCGAAAATCTGCCGAGTCAGAGCTATATTCCGAGTCAGATGCGGCAACAGATGATATTGCTGATAGTTTTACTAGCTTTTTACTGCGCTCCCATTCTGTGGGTGACGTTCCTGGCGTTGGCGGACATTTTATGGTACAAGGCGGACGGCAAGATTGGATCTGCTCTTGTGAAGACAATGCAGACAATATCGGCTGATCCAGCGCGTTATACGGGCTCCATAAAAAACCTAATTTTGCCTGTTGCGACTGCAATTACTGCGGTGAATTACCGATCGATAGATATATCGAAGTGGGGGTCGGCGTTATTTGTAATCCCACTTTTGGGAGTCCTCGCATGTGTATCCAACGCGTTGATGTTCGATCTGAGGGTTGACCAGCTTGCGGCCGCGGCAAATGGAGCGGGAACGCCATCTATCTCAAGTTTTTTTGTTGAGACAGCGACAAGTCTCTCGTCGTATGTAATGATGTTGGTCGGATTAAAGTCCATCTCAAAGGATAGCGCCAACTGATTCGCGCCAGAGAGCCCCGATGAACAAGATTGTCGCCGTTTATGCCACCTGTTGCCTGTTTTCCGCAGGTGGTCCATTGTGGGCAGCTGACCCTGACGCTAACGCGGCAGACACGCAAATTGTCGTGAATTATTCCGCTTCTCCGGCAGCCGACGCCACGGAGGTTGGAGTTTCCCGTGGCTTTCAAAGCAAAGTAATCTCTAAGGAGGTTGGTGAGGATATAAGGTCTGCGTCGGTAGAACCTGGAGCGTTGAATGGCCAGCCTTACGCCGTATATGTTCGCTGGGCTGATAAGACGGAAAGCTCCTTCCCTGTATTCCTGATATCGGCTTTTGCCAAACAGGAAATCGAGGTGGACTTCTTACGTGTTGCAGTGTCGAAAGACAATGTAGTAGCTATTCTGCAGGCAAATTGCAACGCGACGAACCCTTCAACTCAGCAGCAGGCATTTAAGATCATGGCAGCTTGCGGTGCCGTATCGCGTTGGCTCAGAGCAAATGACGGAAGTTGGTCCGATTCGGATCTCCAGGCACTAAATAGTTGGTTCATCGCCAATAGATGGCTCTATTATCGCAAGGATGGCGCGATTCAGCTCAGCCCGTACGGCTTGGAGCCAGATTTGGTTGATGCTTTGAATGAGTTAATGGCTCAGGTGAAGGGCGGAAAGCGGGCGAGCATCTTCAAGCCTTTAGATACGGTGAAGATAGGCGAGACGTTGAAGGACCATTCAGAAGAGCCCGTAAGAATGGCATCGTTTGTTCCAAAGTTGATCAGGGAGAAACGACTCGATGAGGCTCTTGCGATTAACCAGTATGCTCTTGATGCGTACAACGGGTTATCCGGTGGGAATAATGCAAAGGTAATTGTCCGCATCACAGGAGACGTACTTAATAATAATGCTAAGTATATCAATGCACTTATTGCAAACAATGGAAGCGGCGGCGATATCTAGAGAACTCGGCAGGAGCCACTCCGGCTTCGGACGCCTTGGTCGACGCTCAACGGTCCGAACTGCGCTGGGCATTTCCCTAGGCAGGGTGGCGGAGACCATCCCCCTGCGATTGTCAGATTTCGCGAGTCCGCACATCTGGGTATACCCTTATGTTACTACGCTGCTCGGCAGACTATCACCTTGTAGGTTGTAGGTAGGACCGAAAGGGGCCATACACGTTTGGATCAAAGTAAGGCTTGCCAGCAGGTCCCCAAACCGACACGGTTTCGACCAGCTCTCGTCTCCAAACAGTGGGATAGTAATCTCCTTTCTTGACCACTCCATGCATCGTCAGTTTCCGAAGCTCGTACCCAATTCCTGTAAGGCGATCCGGTCCTAGGAACTCCTTTGAGAAAGTGTCCCGGTGTGCGCCCGTGTCGGTGCAATATGGCGGTCTCGCGTCAAGGCCTTCGCAGATCTCGTCTGCGCGAGGACCATCGTCGCCTAGAGAATTGTTCTCAGTTGCTGACCCGAAGAATTTAGCCAGAGTGTCTGGCACGCCTTCGATTTTAGAGCAATCCGTCGTAGCTTCATACGAAAGGTGATAGTCGGAGCTATTACGCCATTCAAGCCAATCAGGATTGAGGTCTGGAGGTCGCTGAGACGAAATATAGTCATCCCGAGTCTCAGTGCATTGATTTTCAACCGACATCCATGCCAATTTATTGTTGGAATCAAACCCATATCGAGTCGTTCCGGACAACCCAAACAGCGTTCCATGGGCTAGAACGACGGTTAGACCGTCACTGGTAGTTTCGAAAGGGCTCCTGGCGCCAATAATTTTCTTCGCTTCTTGGAGGTCCATTCCTAGCCAAAGATATGGCGG
Organism: Mesorhizobium sp. M0715; assembly: GCF_040320355.1. Taxonomy (NCBI): domain Bacteria; kingdom Pseudomonadati; phylum Pseudomonadota; class Alphaproteobacteria; order Hyphomicrobiales; family Phyllobacteriaceae; genus Mesorhizobium; species Mesorhizobium sp. M0715. The sequence goes on from NZ_JAMYPL010000018.1 coordinate 98,505, forward strand.
GTCAAGAATAGTTACACTTGGCTTTCCATCTGGGCAATATTGTACGTAAATGCCAGTATTGTTATTTCCTTGACTTATTATATTGCAAAACCCCGAGTTATTTATAGTCTGAGAGGCCGCAATCTCTGCGAAAAAAATTAAACATAGAGAAAGCCAAACAGATTTCCCCCTAAAAAGAATTGCGATAAACCTTGCTCGCATCGAAATTATTTCGTCGTTGTGGTTGTAACTGTTACGGAGTTCCCCGTCCCCTGATTAATCACATTGCCATTGCCGCTATTTGAAATTGATGGACCAGGAACAGTCGGGACGCTGTCGATTTTCGGATACAAATCAGTGACCATCTGCAATTTTTCTTTGCTACTGAGGTCATTTGCATCGCCTATAAGCTGGCATTGCAGGAACAGAACCCTTTCCCACATGTAAAGCTTGTCAGCCTCAGGGAAGTTTACGAGGACGTTTTTGGCGACCTCGACGTAGGTACCCTCGACCTTTGTTCCCACAGATGCCAATTTCGCGAATAATCCGTCCACCGAAGCATCCAACTTCCCAGTAAAAGACTGCGTAGTGTCCTTAGGGGGTTGAGGTGTTAGGCCGGTACAATCAAGCGCCAACGCAGGAGAAACATTCAAAAACGCCACGATTCCGAGAGGTAGTAGGCGCATGGCTGACCTCATTGCTTGCTGCGAAATAATTATCTTACGGATTGCGTCTCGGCGCAAGTTAAAGAACGCGGCATAGAGCCGTGTAATATGGCAGTTAGCCAAGCCTCTTTTTCCCTGACATCATCTCCGATACCTCGCTCGTGGATCGGCTGACACCCGTTCAAGCCTGAATGCCACGATCAATAGCTATGTAGACAGGGCTTTGCGCAAAGATCTCAGAAGTGCCTCAGCCTCGTCGATCTTCTTCAACACCTCAGGGTCACCCCGTAGGTCAGCGAGCGCGGTCCAAGGAACATGCTTCATCGCCTCCACTGCAGTTTCAAGGTCGGATGCAAGGCCGCCTTTCTTCTTAGGCGCAGGGCCGAGCCGAAGCATAGCAGAATCAATATCGCCCTCGTCGGCGAGGAAGTGGGCGCGAGCCACCGGATCGGGTAGAATGGTCCGAAGTTTCCGAAGCTCTTTCGAGTTCGTAATACGACGCTCCGCCACCTTGCGCACCACAGCGTCAACGACTGCCGGGGTCACAAGTTTCTTGCTCAAGCCCATAAGTTCACGAGCCCACGTAATAGCGCCGCTCGGATCGCGAAGACCTGTGAATTTCTCCGACATTTCGAAAATCTGCACCAGCTTTTCAAGTTCCTTCACACTGATGCCGAGGATATTGGCGGCCCCTGCGCGACCAAGTAGATCAACGAGGCGATAAGCGACCATCTCCTTTTCTTTCGCGTCCCATTCCTTGCGCTGACGGTGTATGTAGATCCACACTCGAAGGCGCTCTTCATCGGTCAGCGGCCGGTCGGTCACTTCAACTGGGATATGCCGGAATTGCTCACGCCCCTGCGCGACGAGCACACTCGAATTCACCCACCGCCGCTCGCCGTCGATGATCCGAAACTTGCCTTCTTGCTCAGGATGGGGCTCGACTAACAAGGGCTCGAAGATACCCTCATTCGCCTCAATCTGAAGCTGGAGTTCCTCATCCTCCTTTGGGCCTAGGCGCGGTTGCCGTTCGTTGGGAACCACGGTGTCGAGATCGACCTTCGTGCGATACGTTCGCAAGACCGTAGACCCCAGTCGGCGTTCTTGTAGACTGAATCCGACAACCTTCCCGTGTTCGGGGCCGCGGTGCTCTGCGCGGGTCATCGGCACTACTCCTCTATGACGGCGTCGCCGTCGCTGGCGTTGTCGTCTACTACGCCGACAATCCGACGAATCTGCGAGCGGAAGTCGCCATTGGACTTGAGGATCGCTTGACGCAAGATGGCGCGCTTGTCCCAAACCTTCCGATGGGCATTCTGCTCGTCGGCATCGAGCTGATCCATCTTGCTAACAAGCGATTCTACGGCGCCGAGAAGCTGGCGCGCGAACGGCGAGTTGATGAAATCATAGAGTTCCACCATCTTGCCTTCGCGCTCAACCGATCCCACACGCAATTCATGATGCTCGACGATGCGCGCGCGCAGGATTTCCGCCAAGGCAAGAACGCGCGCTGGGGAAGCAAGAATGACTTCCTCAAAGGTACAAATCTCCCGTTTGTCCTTGGGAAATTTGTTTGTCGAGAGAATTGCGAAGTCCGCCTTCTCCGCGATCTGATCCTTGCGAAGCTTTACCGCATATTCGCTTGCCCAATTGCCCCGGTTCTTGCTGTCATAGACGATCTTCCCGACGACCTTCCCACCTTCCACGACCTCGTGAATGATATCGACACCGTTGGTGCCTCTGGGCACGGGACGGATGCGGTCACCATCGAACGCAGTCCTCAGGACGTTTTCGAGGTCTAGCTCGGCCCCCTCGCCGAGTTCATTTGCAGTCTTCTCCTGAAGTTTGCGCTGCATATCGCCAAGTTGCGCTTCCAGCCTCATCTTTGCATTCAGTGCATTCGCGCGTTCCGTGTTGACTGCCGCCACCTTGTCTTTCTCAAGTACTTCACGCTGGGCGTTGAGCTCGCCGATATGAGCCTCCTTCATCACGTCAAGCTCTATCGCTCGTTCGGCAAGCTTGTGGTTGAGTGCCAACTCGGCGGCAATGCGGCCACGCTCGGCCTCATCCTTGGCTTTTCCTGCCGCCAATATCTGCTCGGTGGCCTTGGCTTGCGCCGCCGTTGCTGCTTCCTCGCGGATCTCGACCTCGCGCGCGGCAGCATTCTGGATCAACTTGCTGATGTCATCCGCCTTTTGGACGCGTTCCGCCTCGAGCTCAGCGGCTAAACCATCGCGAGCGGCCTCGGCTTCGGCCTTGGCACCCTCGACGGCGGCCATCTCTAGCCGCAACACGTCCTTGGCAGCTGCGGCCGCTTCCGCGCGAACTACTCCCTCGCGGTCGGCGGCTTCGCGGCGAAACCGCTCAATTGCCTCCTCGTTCTTGACGCGCATCTCTTCAAACTGGGTTGCGATGCCAGCTCTCGCCCGCTCGGCATCCGCCTGTGCTTTCTGTGCCTCGACAATCTTGAGGCGGGCTGCTTCATTCGCTCCGCGCACAGCGTCTACTCGGATCAGTGCCTCTCGAGCCTCGGCCTCCTGTTTGGCCTGCTCAAGATCGGCTTTAGCCTTGAGTTCCCCTTGCGATTTCTCACGGGCGTACTGTTGGCGAAGGCGGCTTGTTTCCTCCGAGACCCGTTCCCGAGCGCGAGCCTCAATACGCCCACTGATCTCCTCTATCCGATCTTCCGGGATCGCCTGATCGCAATAGGGGCAAGTCTGTCCGTCGAAGTGGAAATGAGAATGAACTGCTGGCTTAAGCACTGGCGAAGGGGCCGCAGGCATCGGGTACTCCCAAGGTTAGGAAAAACTAGGACCTATTTTCTCCTATTTCTACGAGAAGTCAAGGCCGATCATAAATGCTGACAGACTTGGGGGATGATGGGCTAATTGCTGGCCCGCTTAGAGCACCGCTGTGAGCGAAACAGGAAAACGAATGCGAAACCAATCGCGCTGGCAGAAAAGCCGAAACGGCTGGTGCCAAAACCGGACGTACTCAACTCTGGCGATGTATGCGCTCAATTCTGAGTGGAGGATAAGCGTTGATCACATGTCGCTGAATTTGCAGATCACCGGTGCGACTTGGAGCGGACTGGTACTACCCTCTATTTTTGGGGTATGTTTTCAACATAGACGGTTATAGCAGCAATCCTACTGAGAGCCTCTAACTTCGATTTTGCCTTGATCAACTGTCCAACCTGTTCGTCAAAGCTCGGGTCACTGATGATCCCCTTAATACCCAAGAGTTTTGCGGTAAAGCGCGTCAAATTGCAAACCACCAGCGTCTCTGTACCTTTTTCCGAGAGCGGGGCACAAATGTCGCCGAACCATCTGATGTGGTCTGCGTAGGTGTCATAGTGTGGGTGAACAATGAGGTAGTGACCAGAACCATCCGGGAACGACTTACGCTTCGGATTGCTCCGGATCTCTTTATCCCCTTTCGCATTGTTGCAATCGCGGCACGAGACGGCAAGGTTTCGCGGCGTAAACATAAATCGCGAGGCCTTGGATCGCGAAATGACATGCTCAGCATCCCAAAGCGCTTTGTTTGCCGTTACAATCTGCCGGGCGCAGTAGACACAGTGATAGAGCTGTTCGAGAATATAGTGGTCTTTAATTTCGGCACGAACAGGCTCGACCTCGTCATTACTCCAGTAGCTTGCGGATTGATTTTCCTCTGGAACAGCCTCAAACGCTTTGACGATAGCCTGACTGGCAGGAGAGTATTCAACAGGCGTCATCAGTCGACCGCGTTTCCAGCGTGATTGGCCACGTCCGTCAAGCTGTTGATGATCGCCTTGGACGGATCCTCGTCATCCAAATCGTGTTCGAACTTTTTCAACTCCAGCAAGACACCGTCGAACTCCTTCGAACGAGCTCTTCCATTGGCAACTAAGCTTAGCGCCTCGACGATGCGCTCCTTCACATGAAGATTGCCGTTTGTCGGTAGGCCGAAAGCCTCAGCAAGCAGATAGTCGGCAGACTGCCCCCTTAGCTCACTCGCGGGCGGCAGTTGCTCGCGATCAAGTGAAATGACCTCTGCGTGTGCAGGAAGCTCCGAGATCACCATCGGAGAGTGGGTGGCAACCACAAAGTGACAGCCGTGGTACCGGGCAAACGTTTTTACCAGCAGGTCCACGTACTTTATCTGCCATTCCGGATGTAGACTCAACTCCGGTTCATCAATGAGAACAAGACTCCCATTATGTATTACTGAGGCGAGCGCTACCAGTGCGGATACCATACTTAGTTGACCTGAACTTGCCGCCAACAGATTCGATGGCAATCCGGACTTGTGCGTCACTTCCACGCCAGTAAGGTTCAAAAACCCTACCCTTCGAAGTGGCTGAAGGCGTGCAAACGAGTCGTCGAGTATGCCGCCAGCTTCAAAATCGGCTCTCGTTGCGATCTGGCCCCTTTCAGCCTTCTCTACCGCAAGCTCAAGGAGCATCCGAATCTCTGGGATCGAAACGCCGCTCCGCTCAACTTCTTGCAAGCGCTGCGTTTGGGATGGGCTTAGAACTCCGAGGTCACCTAGGTGAATACCCCGGTTCAATGCGTTGCGAAGCTTTTCCGTTGTGCGCAGCCGATAGATCACGTTTACGGTGGCCTTAAGCCCCAGAAAATCGAACACGGCACCAATATTGCTGCGTCGAAGGGCTTCGTTTTCCCGGGCGTCAAATAGGCTGCTCAAGGACCTATACAATAGAGTCTGGATCGAAGCCCTGCCAAAACGATCTCGCAGGCCCAAATACTGATACATAGACGGCTCGGACGGCGCCACGGAATGTGGCAAGGTACGAGGAACCGGAAACTTGTCGAAGGGGCTAATGGTCAGCGCCACAACGCGCCGTGGCAGAGGAAGCGAGTGTATATCTACTACACTTCCATCAACCAGTAGGCGAACCCTTTTGCGTACGTCTTGATCCAATGAGCAGAGTCGACCGTCGACACGGTAAGTAAGATGATCGAGCGGGAGCGGACGGAGTCTGCCTCGCTTCCCGATCCGCAGTTCTTCCAATTCCACAAAAGTTTGTACGATGGCACTCAGCAGGTGTGACTTCCCAGTACCGTTCTTGCCGATTACAGCGGTCACGTGCTCGTGCTCGCTACCAACGGGAGAGCGCGGTTCCTTCAGGAATGTGGCGTGGGGGTTAATGTAAGGCCTATCACGCCGCCATGGCATGTTTACCTGAACATCAGCCGTTCGCGCTTCGAGTAACTGAAAATCTTTTTCGGCGTACATCAGTCGTTTCGGCGGATCGCGTTAGAGTCTGTTTCTCTTGGCTTGTCGGCGGAGGCTTCTTGCCTCGAGCGGGCATTACGGATAGCTGAAGTCGAGCATCTGATCGAGCCACTCCGCCGCTTATTGGAAAGCTGCAATGTGAGAACTTCGTGCGAGACTGCTCGAGGAAAAGAAGCCGCCACAATCAGCGCGCTTGGAACAACCGGAGCAATCCTCAACGTATTCATTTTTCCAATCACTGATCGACCGCTTTGCGTACCTATGGATGGAGCTATCCAGAAGACAAAGCTGGTGGTTGTAGACTGAAACGTTGATCCGAGCCGCAGCCAGATATTGCACGGCCGCGCGCAGCTGGCTCCTATAGTCGTATGGGTCCATCCAGAGCTTATCCATGTTTGCTCTCGTGTACCCAGTGATCTCGAGGCCCATGAACGTCACGTGATCGACGAAGGTTAGGTTCCTGAAAATGAAATCCGACAAGTCAGCGAGACCCTCATACGTCTGCTTATGAACGACGACTCGTATCTCGACCTCGGCACCAACTGACTTCAAATTCATGATCCCGCGGATCGTTTCGTCAAAAGCGCCTTTGGACTGAACCACGTAATCGTGCACTTCCGGATCAGCGGAATAGATCGGTATGCCGACCGAAAGGCGGCGGTGTCCAATCGCTTGATACCTCTCCGCAAAGGCCTTGTCCTTGAACGTTCGGCCGTTGGAAAGAATATGAATTGGCGTGTTAGGAAGGTGGTCGCGAGCCGAGGCCAGAATGTCAAAGAAATCCTCACCCACCAGCGTTGGCTCACCGCCAGTGATTCCGAGAAACGGGGTCGTTGCGGGCAGCAGGGGCAGCACATCCAAAATCTCCCGCGCCAACCAGCGATCGTCAACGTCTTTGGGTGGCTGGGAGCACATCAAGCACAGGTGGTTGCACCGCTCCGTTACGAGGAAATAGTTCGCGTTGGCATCCTTTCTGAACAGGACACGCACTGCCTTCCGATCCGGCACAAAGCGGATAACGTCTCCCTCGCTGAGGTAGTCGAACTCTTGGGGCAGCACGACTAGTCGTCGGTCTGAAAACAGTCGCTCAGCCTCCGGCCGATGCTCCTCAAAGGTGACAACCCACTGGCATTCGGAATGAAACGCCTGCCCTTTGAAAAGATACGCATCATGCTCCGGGTTAGGCGCTTGATCAGCTTGGCCCGTCACGAGCCTAAGTGCCACTCGCTGTGAGAAATCACCGACGCTTGCTGACGCAGCGAAGCCACTCAGTCGCAACATCCTAATTCGCCCAACTTAGGAAGAGTTCTCGGGCGGTAACGTCCCTATCCATAAGGTCGATCAGCCTCTTGAAGATCGACATGTTGCGATTGCAGAATCCGGATCGCGTTTTGAGGCCAACAAAGTCGCCCTGCGTTGCAGTGTGGAATACGGGATCAGACCCACAAAAAGGCTCGTAGGCGCATTCGGCGCACATCGGAGCGGACCCGGCAAAGGACTGCTCAATAGGATCGAGGAGAGCGTCAGACCCGAAAATCTCCGCGTACGTGTTTTCGTGGACGTTCCCGAGCAGAAATGTCTTGTCGCCCATCTCAGCCAACATGCGCGCTTCGTCGGATGCGTAGACGCTGGCGTCATAGTTATAGACAACGGCGGAGATACCGATGCCTGCCGGGCTCATCAGGTCCACATATCCCGGCTCGAAAGGCGTGAGCATCTTTGTAAGGATGGTGGCCGCGTAAAACTCCTTGAAAGGAATGCCGTTCCGATTCAGTTCCAGGATGTAATTCAGCCCGTCGAAGTAGAAGTCGAGCCAGTGGTCCACGTCATAGGCAGCGTACGATTTCGTCTTGACCGCGAAGCCGTAAGGGGAGAGCGGCCGAAGGAATATTCCGGGGAAATCTAGCCGCACGTATTCGTCAATGATCTCGCGCACCAGTGGAAGGCTGGCTTTGGTCGTCGTCATAAGTGCGCTGACGCGTTCATGGCCGAGAGCCAGTCTGGCCTTGTGGATACCTGCCACAGCCAATTCATAGCTGTTCTTTCCCGGGCGCGGTCGATTGGCATTGTGAAGAGTGGCCGGACCATCAAGCGACGTAGAAATTAGGACGCTGTGCTCGCGGCAAAACTCCAAGATTTCGTCCGTAACGACAGCGAGATTCGTCGTGATAACGAATTGCAGCGACCGCCCGGCGACCTTGTTGATCGCTTCAGCCCGATGCACGACGTGTTGGATCAACGGGAAATTCAGAAGCGGCTCGCCGCCTTGGAACTCGATCTTGATAGCCGGACTTGGAGACTGGAAAATGAGCGCCAACGCCTTCTCGGCAGTCTCCTCTGACATATCGAAGGCTGAACGATCTTCGCTTTGACGGGATACCTGACAGTAGGGGCAGGAGTGCTCGCAACGCAGCGATACGACCATTATGTGGAGCGAGGTGAAGTTCTCAAGCCTCTTTGCCTTGGTCCGAACCTTAAGCGCCAGCAGCTCCTTGCCGATATTGGAGGATGCATCAAAGAGGAACTGCCTGCTGCGCAGGCGGGAGTAAACGGGGTGTGCGCTGGGAAGCTCGTGCTTAACAAACGAAGCCAGCACGGCGCGCGGCAATACCAGATATTCGCCCGCTTGGTTGGTCAGCACATACCGCTCGTCGTCCAACTGGGAAAAACGGAAGTACGCGAGTTGGTATGTGTCGTCCAACGGTCGTTGGAACTCAGTTGCCGGAGCAAACTTAGTCATCGGACTGTAGGCCCGATCTGGAAAACGCCAGCGCCAGTATCGCGTTTCTAACCGTGGCGGTTTCGGCGGCGATGCTGCTACGCAGGTCCTGATCCAAGACCTCTAGTCGCAGCCTCTCTATCGCTGCGTCGGCCGAAGCTTGCACGGCCGCCTTACTGAAGTTGATCGTGCATACTGCGAAGCCGCCCTCGATCGTGATCTCAACCGCAGCGTTTCCGGTTACCCGATACGCTGCGCGCTTCACACAGTCGAGGCTGAAGACTGACAGATCAAACTTGACTTGGGCAGTCTGGACGAGCTCGCTATCGCGAGAGGTGTCCGACATCAACAATAGCTGTAGCCAGAGCAGTGAGAGCCGTGACTAGCATGGCTTGAATGGCTAGTGTGGTACGCCATGATGACGTCTGTACCATTTGAGCGATCGAGCACCTCACCGTAGCCGAGGTCCGCCGGAACAGTGCCAGCTTCAGCGAGCTTGGCCGAAGGCTGATTTGCCGATTCGACAAGGACCGCAGCTTGAACCTGGCCGCCGAGAATCATCGTGGCCGACAAGGCCATTGGTGACAGGAAATTGCGCTTCGACATTATCCAAACCCCCGTTTGCATCCGACTCAATATCAAACGGAGCCCGTCAGAGCAAGTGTTGTGATACAACTGCTATTAAGCAAGTGCTAATGATCCACTTAAATATTGCGCACTGTCGATGGAGCTTTATTCCGTAGCTCACAATTGAAAGTGGTGAACGATTGCACTCGACGGCGAGAGTCTCCGTTTTAGGCTTCTTCCCATTCACAGAGCTGTTTTAGTCAGCGTTAGAATGCGGCCATCAATCCTAATACGCCATTGGTGCCCCCCATCGTCCAAGGCCTCGAAATCCCCTAGATGAGCTTGTCGATGATGGTTGGGGCACAGAACCATGATATTGTTAGCGGCCAATGTGCCAGCCATCAGTAGCGAGACCGGTTGGACATGATGAGCTTCCGCAAAGGGAGTTCCGTCTTTGCGAAGGAACGCAATCGGGTCAAACCCGAGGGCTTCGCAAATCTGGCAGCGACAGCCTCGAATTTCCTTCACTTTCTGACCAATTGGGCCGCGTTCAATGTATTTGCTGATGCGAGACTTGCGCACCGGATCGGACTTCGACGCCTCGAGTTCGAGCATCTTAATGCCCTTGGAGGTCGCGGCTTTCTGCTCGTCCGTGAGGTCGAGGCGGGTCAAACCGGCCCGGCGATACACCTCTGAGAATGCCCGTCGAGATATCGGGATGGTAGCGCTCGGCATCGGCAATCTAAAATGCCGGAAGTCCGCGTTGTTAGGCAGCCCACCAACGGCGATTGGGTCTTCGACGAGATTGGCGAGCAGCTTCAAAGGAGCGCGCCATACGACTGCCCGGGCGTCCGCCCTATTCGCGTAATATGCCTCGCTATCGTCCGGCTGAAGACGAGGAGAGCCCAGAACCTCGACTATTGCATAAACCGCAGCTGGATGAGATGCGGCTGCTCTTTTTCCCCTCCGAGCGTTGATGCGCAGGACGCCGAGGTCGCCTGCCTGCATTTCCTTGTGGTTATGATCGGAAACTTTGTAGAGCACGGTCGTTCCAGCGTCTCGAAGCCATGCTTCGCCATGCCACACTGTTCGGTTGCAAACGAACATCCAATAGCCGGTGGGCGGAAGTTTGCGTAATGTCTCGGTGGGCAAGGGCGGGCGCAACGGCAACGGGGCCGCATCAGCAGCCGTGTAGGTCTCAATTACTTTTTGCAGAGCTTCGATGGTGCGCGTACCGACGTTTGGCAAGGGCTTATATCCCTCTATCCAAGGAAGGCCCATCAGGTTGAGCACATGCGAGATGTTCTGCATACGGTGCTCTGTGCTCGTTCTGGACGCGATTGGCCCTGATACCAACATGCGCTGAACGGCCGCTTTGTTGTATTTTTCACCGCGACGTTCGAGTTCCTGCATCTGAAGATAGGCTTCTACGGCAGCTGCAAGCTCGTCAGTTGTCCATTCTGTGGTTGCCATCTCTTCCCCCTTGTCCTCGACCTTTTCGCGGAATTTCACCTCCAAGGACCCATGCAAGATACGCGGCTGCACCGTGTTTCTTAATCAATTCAGCGTCGCAGCTATCGCAGCAAGCGGTGTGGTGGGTTCTCGGCGCACGTGTTCCAAAAACCCATTCAAGGATCCGCTCTGCAAGGCTCAGGTTGTGCCGTTTCTCGCTATCGCCGAAATAGTTGCGGATCGACTTACGAAAACAAGAAGTCGAGCGGAGCATCCCGGCCACTTGATCGATGTTCCGGGTCCGCTGCTCCAGCATGACCGCTCTTTGGTGTTCATCCCCCGGTGCATTCGAAACGGTCATCTCGGCCATGAATTTGAGGCGTCCCGTATCACCTCGGCCCTTACCGTCGTGGAACATGACCGAGACCGACGGCTTCCCATCTCTTCCAGCGCGGCCAAACTCCTGCAACAGGTCTTCAACAGATGCTGATTGTTGCCAGTGCACCACCAGCCGCACGTTAGGAACGTCGAGGCCCATGCCAAAGGCGTTGGTGCAAACAATCTGATCGACCACTGGGCGGCTCTGCCCCAAGAAGCGCTTCACGAGTTCCTGCCTCTCCCATGCAGTTCCCAGCTTGGAATGATAGAATGGGATGTCCAACCCCATCGCCGACAAAGCAGTCCGCAGTTCGTCACCCACTTTTACCGTAGGGACGAAAATCATCGCCTTCTGCCCCTTCAACTGGGACAGCGCCAGCATGGATGCTATTTCCTGCGCCCGCTGTTCAGATCGACAATGCCGTCGCAACATCGCGATGTTTGGCCTATCCACATCGCGGACGAACACCTTCGCGTCCGGGATGCCAAGCGAGGCGAGAATCCGGTCCTGCATTTCCTTTCCAGCGGTAGCTGTGAAAGCCAAGACTGGGGGAGCACCGAGCTTTTCCCGAACCTCGCGCAAACGCCCGTATTCGGGGCGAAAGTCCTCACCCCAGCGGTCAACGCAATGGGCCTCGTCTATAATCAAAAAGGACGGTTCGCTCCGCTTAAGCTGGTTGCGCTCGGCGTCGCTACGAACAAAAAACCGCTCCGGCGCTACATAGAGGAGTTTTATGGCCTTCAGGCCAAGCAGAGAAAAGCGGGTCTCCCTCTCTTCGCGGCTGAGATCACTATTGATGAACGTTGCCGGTATTTTCTTGGCCAGAAGGTCGGACACCTGTTCGGACATCAGCGCCTTCAAGGGAGAAACAACAAGGGCGACTCCACGCCTCAGCACCGCGGGAAGCTGAAAACATAGGGTTTTGCCGGAGCCTGTAGGGCTGACAACCAAGACGGATTTTCCCGAAAGCGCCGCCAATATGATCGGCAACTGACCGTGGCGAAATCGCTCCAAGCCAAACAGGCGTAGTGCGGGTCCGAAGTTGCCCGTCGCTTCGGTTACTATGCCCTCACGGTCCAGCCATCTTGCGAGCCGCACAGCCCATCTCTCTATGGCTCTTCTCGCTAGACCACCAGCTAAGTTTGGGTGATGGCGGGCGTGACAGCCGTCGCAGAGCGTGACCAAGTTCGACATTTCGTCGGTTCCGCCCATCGAGCGAGGGAGCAAATGGTGGACGTCCGCATCCGCCGACTTGAGCTTGATGCCGCAAGACACACAGCAATAGCCGTCGCGCTGCAAAACCTGCTGCCGGATCATGGGCCAGCTATTGGATGGCACGTTCAGATCAAATGTCCCCAATGTAGTCAGCAGCTGGCAGGGTAGTCCCTCGAAAGCACCGAAAGTCTACGCGGAATAGTGAGAGGTCTCAGTTAAAACCGGGTGTAGGAAACTCTTGACAGGTTTAGTGACCGGAGGCATTGCCGTGCCGGTAAGGGGATTTGGGCAGCATGGTGAAACTGATTTCAGCGTTATTGGCCGCCATTTTCCTCGCCGTCTCACCGGCAGCGGCCGAGCCCAAATTCGGCGACTATCCCACAAAAATGTATCTCAAAGGGAAGTCAGCCCTGCCAAAATTTGCGGGCTCCGTTGCCCAATTCAAGACGAGGATTCGCAACGGTATGAAGTCCGGCCCGAACTACGGCGGCCACTTTACCCTGATCGAAATCGGCTGTGGCACGTCGTGTATTTTCGCGTTTCTGATCGATGGCCGTGATGGCAGAGTGGTCGATTTTCCACTCGGCGGCGAGGACAACTATCAGCTTCAACTCCGCTACGGTATCGACAGCACTCTGCTGCAAGCAGACTGGATGGACACCAGCAACGGCGCGTACAACACGTGCGTCCGGCGCTTCTACGATGTCGGGTCGGGGAACCTGACCATGGTTTCTGAGGCGACATATCAGATCCAACAATATTCGTTCTGCGGCCAGTGACAACGCTTGCTCCGCTCTTGGTGATTTGGTGGCATGGGTCGAGATACGTCCTGATTGGCAGAGAGAGACGCCGTTCGACGCCTTGTCAAAGGTGAAACACTCGACGATCAGTCGATAGCGTATTGTGGGAGAGGGCTGGCCATATGATCGAACACATTCAGCTACTCAGAAATGTCGGATTGTTCGACAATCTTAGCCCTCCGGCGCAGACGGCACTCACGCCTTTCACCCTGATCTATGGCGAAAACGCTCGCGGAAAGACCACATTGGCGGCGGTGCTGCGTTCTTTGGCGACCGGCAATCCTCGGCTTGTTCTCGAGCGCCACCGGCTCGGGGCACAGCATCCGCCACACGTCGTCTTCCGCCATACCGGAGGAACCGTCGTTTTTCAAAATGGCGCGTGGACACAACCACTGCCGGATGTTGCAATCTTCGATGATGCTTTCGTATCGGCGAATGTTTGCTCGGGAATCGAACTTCAAACGGCACACCGCCAAAATTTACACGAGCTTATTCTTGGCGCTCAGGGCGTTGCGCTCAACAGCGCGCTTCAGGGGCATGTTGCCCGAATTGACCAACACAACGCTGCGCTTCGCCAACTTGCGGACGCTATACCCGCCGGAGCTCTAGGCCCTTACAAGGTTGACGCCTTCTGCGATCTCGAAGCAGACCCGGAAATAGACCGGAAGATTCAGGAAGCCGAGCGACGCCTGGCTGCGGCAAGGTCAGCCGACTCGATAAGGCAAAGATCCGGATTTCAGGCGATCCGCCTACCGGATTTCGACATCGATGGTATCGATGATATACTCAGGCGCACTCTCGCCGATCTTGAAGCTGCCGCCGCCGAGCGTGTGCGTAGCCACATCGCCAAGCTGGGGCGCGGCGGTGAAAACTGGGTATCCGAGGGCATGGCACTCATCGCGCCTGCCTCGGAGGGAAACGAAGGGGAGGTTTGCCCATTCTGCGCGCAAGACCTCGCGGGCTCCGATCTGATCGCTCACTACCGCGCTTACTTCAGCCAAGCGTATGAAGATCTAAAAGCCGCCATACGGCAGACCGGGATCGCGGTACGCGATACCCATGCAGGTGACATCCCTTCTGCCTTCGAGCGCGACGTGCGTACAGCCGCGCAGGCGCATGAGTTCTGGAAGGACTTCGCGGAGCTGCCGGAAATCGACATCGATACTGCGGCGGTCGCACGGCAATGGAATGCCGCGCGAGAGTCTGTCCTCCAACAGCTTCGCGCAAAGGCCGCTGCGCCGCTGGAACCGATGTCGCTCACACAGGAAACACGACAGGCTATTCACGACTATCGCGCGCGTAGCGCCGAAGTCGCAGCGCTTTCCGAACGTCTAGTCGGAGCCAACGCTCATCTGGAAGTCGTCAAAGAGCAAGCCGCCGCAGACGACCTTTCTGCATTGAGCACCGACCTCGCCAAACTAAGAGCGCAGAAGGCGCGATACGAACCAGAAGTCTTGCCTCACTGCGATAACTATCTGACAGAGAAGGCCGCGAAGACAGCAACGGAAGCGCTTCGAACGCAGGCCCGCGTGGCCCTAGATCAATATCGGCAACAGATTTTCCCTGCTTTTGAGACGGCGATCAACGACTACCTGCGCCGCTTTGGCGCGTCGTTTCGCCTGGGGGAAGTCCAGTCGGTCAATACCAGATCGGGTTCGTCGGCGTCGTACGTCGTCGTCATCAATCAGCAAAACGTGGATGTCACAGCCGAAGCTGGCCCATCCTTCCGAAACACTCTTAGCGCAGGCGACCGAAATACGCTCGCCCTTGCTTTCTTTTTCGCGTCGCTGGAACAAGACCCAAATCTTGCGAGCAAGATAGTCGTTATCGACGATCCAATGACAAGCCTTGACGATCATCGCACTTTGCGAACGCGCGAGGAAATTATGGCGCTAGCCACTAGGGTGCGTCAGGTGATTGTGCTCTCACATTCCAAGCCGTTCTTGTGCAGCCTTTGGGAACAGGCTGACAGGAACACTTCCATTGCCCTGAGGATCAATAGAGCAGCGGTCGGTTCCGAAATCGCAGTGTGGGATGTGCGCAGCGACAGTATTTCTGAGCACGACAAGCGCCATGAACTCGTACGGGCATATTTGCAGGTTGCCAATCCCGCTCGGGAACGCGAGGTAGCGCAGGCGCTAAGGCCCATCCTGGAGTCATTTATGCGTGTCGCGTACCCAGAAAACTTTCCGCCGGGAACGCTTCTTGGGCCATTCATTGGGATATGCGACCAGCGCGTTGGCGGGCCTAACGAAATACTCTCGGCAGCCGACATCGCCGAACTTAGATTGTTGCTTAACTACGCCAATCGGTTTCACCATGACACCAATCCGGCCTGGCAGACGGCTGCGATCAACGATGCCGAGCTTTCCGACTTCGCGGAGCGAGCTCTGATCTTCGCGTCGCGACGCTAGCCCTGCTGAAATAGAGTAGCAATTTCAATTGCCATAGCGATAGCGGGCGGTGACAGACCCGAATCGCCGACATGTTCGGTGTAAACGGGGTGCCCTAAGATGGGTCTAGGCAGGATCTGAGCCGCTCCCGATGCATCGGATGCATAGATCATAGATCGGCAACTTCGCGATCTCCGCAGCCATAGTCTTGAGCGTGACCTCGCCATAGGTGTCGGCAACCGTCCGTGGTGCCTGTCCCTGAATCGCATCTAGAATCCGAGGTGGAATTCCAGCTTCCATGCCAATTGTTTTGAAGCGATGACGCCAGCCGTGGTTGGGCGCCACGTTCGGATCTGGCACAAAGGTGCGCCCGAACTCGGCGAGCCGGTTTTTCAAGCCGCGCAAAGCTCCCCGGACATTCTCCGACGGATCTACATTCAAGAAGAGGTGGCCGTCATCAGCCCTTTCTACAAAGGCCGGGAATCCAAGGGCGATCACCTGCTGATGAAGGGGTACCTCGCGGGCTTCGTTGGTTTTGACCGTTCCAGCCTCAGGGGTAATGCGAATCACCCAAACGTCGCCGCGCGAGGTTACATCCTGCTTTCGCAACTGGGCCAATTCGCCTACGCGAGCTCCTGTGAACGCACACAACCATGGTATCCAATGCTTTGCCGCAAATGTCTTCGGATTTTCCTGCCCTCGCCGATGAGATAGCGCGCCAGAAAGAATCGTTTTGGCCTCTTCATCTGAAAAGCCCTTCGATCTATGGCGAGCAGGTTTTCCTACCTTTAAGGTCACACCGGTAGCCGGGTTATGACCAACGAGTCCGTTTGCGACCCCCCAGCCGAACACGACTTTCAGAGCCGAGAGATTGCTATCCTTAACCGTCTTGGCGGAAATCATCTTTCCGGTTTTCGGCGACGGTGTGCTCAGTCGATGGTCTTTGAACGCAATGACATCCTTGGCCGTGACATTTGATGCATCATTGTGTTTGAGAAACCGAGCAAGGTAGGCAAAAGCGTCCCTGTAGCTTTCATACGTACTCGGTTTTCTGCCTGCTGCTTTGCTTTCCTTCCACCAACCATCCACGAGTCCAGTCAAAGTCGCTGCGTCGGAGCTCTGCTTTGCAGCCGCCGTCTTCGGCGACCGACCGTCAGCTGGCTGGGCATTTGCCGAACGATGAATCCGCCCGGGCTCCTCTTCTGCTTCAAACTCTCCGCGTTCAAGCCTTTGCAGCGTCAAGCTAGCTCGCTGCAGAGCGGCCCCTACTGCACGTGCAGTCTTGTGGACGCTCCACGGATCGTCACTGTAGCCATTGTCGGCAAGGATGGCCTCAGCCCTGCTAATGCATCCGGCCCTCATCGATTTCCAAAAGATATTCTCGATTGGCATTGTCCCCGGGATGGGATCAGCGACGCCTTCCACTCCAGCAACAGGATCGGTTGATGGCAACGGGTACTTTTTCCACATCCCCTGATACAGATCGGTGTGCCAGTGGAGTTGTTCGCTCGGATTGTCATAGAATTTTGCAAGCCATTCGTCGTGCACGGCCGTGGAAAGAAGGTGCGCCTCCCGGTCCGTGATGAGGCGCGGTGTGAGCGCATCTGCACCGGCAGCGGAAGGACGACCCGAGTCGGTTCCATAGACCGAGCGATTTCCGAGCCGAAGCTGCGCCCATTCGTGTTCAAACTCCGCGAGGACCTCTGCGTACTTTCGCTTTGCCTCTTCGGGGTCCTTCGTACCGAGCGTCTTGTTGACCTCTCGGCGGCCGGTCAATACGGCAATGTCGGCAGGCATCCGCTTTCGGAACCAGTAAACGCCGGTCTTGCGATGTTTTGTTGGACGGCTCATAGCTAGGACCATGTGTAACACCTGTGTGTAGCACTCGGGTAGCCCTAAGCATTTAATTTTGCTGGTTTTTCAGCTGTATCAACACCTTAAGAAGGTGATGGTGCCCAGAGGCGGAATCCAAGTGAAGAAAATCCCGTTTTCCTTTCAGAGACTTATACGAAGGCTAGTCGCATCTGCTACCAACAGAAATACCAACAAAATATTTCTGTGGATTGGTTCGGTTCCTGCTATTTCTCTCAATGGCTCGCACCTGCACCTTGTCTCTTCCGGTTCGGTCTAGATCCTTCTTGGGTTATTTATCATCATGCAGGGGGTCGAGTGAAGACCACGGCTGCCCAAGACCACTCAATGAGAACGGATGCCCGCTTGCGGCCCAAATGCGCCTGATGTCGGTCGTTCATTCGCTGTGCAAATGGTCCCAAAAGCCGCCGTCGGTTAAGCTAACCCGCTACGTCGCGCCTTACTTGCACGCCCTACTTTCAAGCGCTCTTCGTACTCCTTCCAAGCCATATAGTCTTCCTCGTTGTCAAAATCGGGCTGTGAGAAATCGGTGAGTTCATCGCAGCTTAAACAGTGAAACATCTGCGATGCGTCCTGAAAGTGCATGCCGCACAAGCAGCCACAAAACGGGCAGCACTCTTCAAGCTCGAGGTTGCTCCAGTCCCAGACGCCGAGATATTCAGGTACGCCGTCACGATCGTGACCGACGACTTCAAAGGCATCTGCATTCTTTTCGACGAAACCCTTGATGCCCGCGCGTTTCAGATCCTCGAGAATGTCGGCGGGTTGAAGGTAGAACCACTCTCTGGCGCTACTCCCTCCATGCCGGCCAATGTTATGCGCTGCATATTTCTCGTGGAGCCGCCTTTCCGTTTCGGCCTCATTCTCCGCTTCGATCCACCCCACTACCTTTAGCGGGCGCGAGTTGCCGGTCTGTAAGGCACCTCGACGACCTCTAAGGTTCGTCGCGCGACCGATCTTCATCCGCCAATCGGCGTTATTCTCCTCGAGGATGAAATAAATGGGCATCGCTAATCGCCTCCCATGTCAAACAAGCTACGCGGCTCTTACGCACTCACATGTCAGACGTTAAGGTAGAATTTTCGTGCGCCCCGAAAATCGGCGGGGTATGCCCATCCTCTATCCGGCCGCCGCGCTTCACCATTCAATAGGCCGGACTGCAGGGGTCAGCGTGTAGGGTGTGCGCAGATATTGCATCCTGACTGCGAGATCCAACGATTTTTAGTATTCCCGAAACGTCGCTGGCGGGCCGGGGAATGAGTTATGACTACGATGAGCGTAAGTGGTTTTTTGAACGCCGTACTGACAAGACGATAATTAGTAAACGTATTCCTGGAATGGCTCCCGGCCAGCATCTGCGTATCGCTACACACATGGTAGAAGGAGAGGCCGGCCTCGTATTTGGAACGATAAAGGACGAAGTCGTCCTCCGCCGAACGCCGGCCGGAAGATACGAGCTAAAGGCCACGTTCCTTGAGGACGATCGATCGATCTCATCGCTGACTATTCAGAAACATCTTAGTCGGACAGGACCGCACGATAAGCAGCATTTCACGCTGGTCGGGCCGGAGATCAACACGCTGATCGGGTTCCTCGCAGGCCTTGTGACCATACCGCTCGACGACGCGTCAAAGGTTCACGTATCGGATGATGTGGTGCGCGACCTGGTGCTTAACCAGGCGCAAGCACGTCGCATCTTCGAGAAGAATTCCGACGTTTTCCTCGAACTGGCCCAGAACGTGGAAGTGGCAAGAGATTTGGTTGCACTCGGATATCGCCGAAAGCAGCTCGCTCACTTCGATCGACTGCTTAACGACAACGCATTCTTCTCCGCAGAACGGCAACGGCTCGGGTGCCGACCGGAAGACGTGTGGCAACGCTTCTTCGAGGCCAACACATGGATATTTCGGTACGGCCTGTCGTACCAGCTTCTTTCTTAGCTTAACGAGAGGAAACTGGAACAGATTGTGCGCGGTAACACGCTTGATGGCGCTGGAAAACGCGTCGATGGATTAATGAAGACCCGCGCATTATCGGTTCACTGTGTTTTGTGGAGATCAAGCGGCACGACACGCCGCTTCTGGCTTCTTCGCGCTATCGCCCGGATACTTGGCAGCCTTCGTCCTTTTGACGCCCAGCTCCGCGGACGGCGACCCGACCGGTGAAGCGCTATCAACATCGAGCCGCGATCCTGTCTCGTCATCGGTTCGCTGGCCGAATTCAATTTGATCGTGGGACGAATCTCCCGAAGTTTCGCTCATTCGAGCTTCACCGGCGCCACACCAATCGCCCAGAAATTGTCACGTTCGATGAGTTGTTGGAGCGCGCGAGGTTCATCGTGGAACATGGTCCAGAGCAGATGGATCAAGGTTGATTGTCAACAGGGATGCTGCGTGTAGTGCAGGCCTCCGCTCACCGCGCTTGACTACCCATAATCCGACCTACCCGTGGTCGCCTGCTGACGCGCAACTTTTGGCTGTTAGAAGCCGACACGCCAGCTCAGGCCCACCCCATCGCGTTGCGAATGTCTCGGATACTTCAAACCAGCTGCCGTCATTGCCTGCACCATGGTTCTCGCCCATGCAGGAACATTCGCAATCGTGCCCAGTTGCGTTGAGGCAAGCAGGGGAACATTTCTCCTGCTCGCGGTACGGCTGAATAATGTAAACGCTGCGGTAGCGTACAAGCGCGCGATCGACGAAATCATTTAGCCAGGCTTTCGGCAAGTCCCAGCAACGCAGCTCCTCGATCCATTCCGGGCGATGCCGGCGTTCATTGCGCAGCCACTTGCGATTGCCTTCTCCGTAGGGCAACCGCACCCGTAATTTCTCGCCCTTACCGATGCGTCGCAAGATGACCGGGATGGCTTCTTGATTCCACACCCGCTTCAGCTGCGCGTCGTCTAACAAAAGGTCCATGTCATCTTTCCCCGAGCGGCCGTTATAGTACGCGTTCGTTGTGCCGCAAGCGAGGTCGCGCTGGCTGGCCTTGCGCCTTGCAGGAACGCGATGCGGTCGTCGAGCGCTGGCCTCGCGAGGAGGTCGCGCCGACCTATGGCCGCGTGAGGGCCGATCCAAGCTGCGGCATCGCTGCCGCTGACGCGCTCGCGGACCATGTGAAACCGCGCGAAGTCATCCTTTTGCCCGAGACCCGACACCCTCATTGCCGAATGCGGTGCAGCCGAAAAAGCTTCTCGAAGAAATCCGTGATCCTCGCCTCGGCACCGCTACCGACCAGTTCATTCGCGCCGAACCGGTAGACCTCATATCCTGCAAGGCGCAGTTCACGGTCAGCCGACACCATGTCGGCATAGACATTCAATGATGGGAGGTCGTTTTCCGAGAAATGGTGCTTGCCATCGACCTCGATCACGATGCGTTGACGGTTGCGAAGTAACATAAGGAAGTCCATGCGCTGACGCGGCAGAGGCAGTCGATGACGCAGGGTCTTCACCACTGCAGGGTCATAGTGAAGATAGACTTGCGGCAGGAGTGCGGGCAACTCCTCGCCGAGGGCGGAGCGATAGGACTTGAAGTAGGTCGCGAAAAGCTTGCGTTCCGCGCCCGAGGCCAGCGATTCCTGAAGGCGCGCCCCGAGTTTTGCGGCATCTGCTCCCGGCGCAACCTCGCCCCACCAGGCGACGAGCTCCGACCACAGAAGTCCGCTCGCGCCGATCGGCCGGTCGTAAACAAGGCAGCTCTCTTCGCCGGACAGTATGACGATGTCGTTGTTGATCGCATCCGCGAAGCCGATCTCCGGCTTTGGTCCCCGCGAGGCAAAGATCAGGTTCTTCGGCCTGCCACCGACCCCGCGCACAACAGAGCGAAAACTGAAGAGCGGATGACCGGAGATTTCGCCATCCTGGGCCAGCTCATATCCATCCCGCGAAAGGACCTTGTTCAGGGCAGCGACCGTCTTCGCCTGCTCATCGCCAGATCGGGAAAGGGGGTGAACAGCCTGTTCGAGCAAAGCGCCGAACCTGGCCCTTGAACAATCGAAGGCCCCGATCTTTCCAAAAAGGTCTTCCACCGACCAGTCGCCGGGATGTTGATCCATGTGCCGGATGATCTGGTCGCGCAAGCTCGGGCCCTTGCTTCCGAAGAAGGCTTCAAATGGAGAGGAAAGCGGGAAGTAGACCTCGATCACTTCAACGGTGCTGCGCTCGCCAGCGAGATCGTCGCCGAGGATCCGCGCAACGTCTCGCCGTGTGATCTGCGTCAACGGCGGCTCGGCCGCCTCGAGCACCTTGCGGCCCGCTTCATCGAGCGGGATGTCATCGCGGGCCGCAGCGAATTTGAGCGCCAGCTGAGCCAACTCTTCCTGCGTGAGCTTCTCGAGCGCAGCTTCGACACGCTGCCGCTTCGAGTAGCCCTCCGGAGCTGGCACGACCAGCCCGGCGATCCGTTCCGGCTCTTCGCTCAATTGCGTGTGGCCCATCCCGTGCAGAAGCCCGAAGACAAGCCCGTAGAGGTCATCCGCCACGCCCCGTCCCCTTCAGGATAACGCGCACGAATGCAAACATCCGCGTAAACAGGTAATCGACATGATCCGGAGAGATCAGCACCTCCTGCGTCGTCTCGGAATGACGAATGCGGAAGCTGTTCCCGATCGTCGTCAGCTCGGCAGCCTCCCGGCCAAGAGCGTTCCGGAACCCAGAGTCCTGAGTGGCGACGCGGTCCAGCAGCGCATCGGCCTGGGCGCGCTTATTGGCGCCGGGTTCCAGCGTCTTCAGCCGTTCAAAAGCATCCCACAGCTTCTCCAGCGCGTCCTGCCGGTCCTCGGGCTTTGGCGAGAGAAACCGTTGCCGAGCGGCTTCGAGCAGCCGGTCGGTTTCCGCATCGCCCGTCTGAAACATCGCCCAACCGAGCGCATTGGCGATCGGCTGGGGGAGGAGGCGGCGAGCCTGCCCGATCGGTGTTAGCTCATAAGCGACCGCGTTGCGACGAAACAGGAGATTCACGTCCGCCACAAATCGCGTGAGGCCAGCATCGCGGTTCCAGCTCAAGTGATGGTGGCCGAAGTAGGAGTGATAACTGCCCTTGATCGGTTCGCCCACGGCGCTGGCGCAAAACTCGAGCAGATCGAGGATCACCGGCGTATCGGGCACTTCGTTTGCGGAGAGCGGCCACAGAATCCACGGCACCTCGGCGCCCAGCACCCGGCTGAAGGCCTGAGCATCACATCCGTACGGACCGTTGCCGTCGGGACACTGTTCCGGAAAGCGCAGGCCAAACGAGCCGTCGCCGATCCTCGTCTGGATCAAGCTGTAAAGGCCAGCCCACAGACGCGCATCAATAACGTAAATGGTTGCGGGACGTGCTCCGTATTCCCGATCGGTAAAATAGGTCGACACCCTTTCCCCCATCATCGCTTCTCAGCACGGTTCTCCTCCTGGCAATGTCTGCGCATCGCTTGATCGGCGTCTCGAAGGCTCCGCGTGGTCCAGCAGCAGGCCGCTCCCCACCTCAGGAGGAAATTGCGAGGCGGTATTGTTAATTAACAGCAGTTGGAGTCAGCAGATCATTACGCTCTGCTCTCGATCTACAAAGGATGCGCATGTTTCACAAGCGGACAGGAAGCGCGGCGCGTGATGAAAGGCTTCAGCTTTGAATTCCAACCGGCCACCCGTAGAGAAACAGCGGCGTTGAGCATTAACGGGCCTGCCCGAACGGCTGATTTTCCCCAAAGGCTGTCGTCGATAGATCGATGGGGTCGCCTGCCGACGGGCATCTATCGGCTGGGCACGTCCTATAACCGGACAGTCCACTTGCGGCCCCAATCATACCGCCCCCACGGCCAGGGCATGGCATGCTGGACGGAAAGTCACTCTCGTTTGCCTCCAGCCGATTGCGATGTTGCCACTGTTTGGCTCTCGGTTCGGTGCTCGTGCAAATTTGCAGCGGCTATTTTCGCTCTGTTTCCTGACGGACGTCGTCGACCACCACGACTGATTGGTCAGTTCTCGTGCGCAACCAACCCCTCCGCCGCTCGTTGGTTCGTTGCTTTGCGAGAATCTCCCCTTGGCCGTTCAATGCCGTCGACCTCGATACGCAAGTTCGACTATGACCGTAACAACAGGGTACTCTCGGTTTGGTTTGTCGCCAGCGGGAAGCACTACGAGTTCTCGGACGTACCGCCTGAGATCTTTACCGCGTTCAAATCTGCCTTCGCCAAAGGCCGTTATTTCAACGAGCACATCCGCAATCACTTCCGGCACCGCTTAGTCGGACCTGCGAGTTTCAAGGATTAGGGGCTTCTCGCCGCTGCGCGAGGCGCTAAATCGCCTGCAGGCCGAGCGGCTGGTGACGGCGGAATCGCTGCGCGGTTTTCGCGTGGTGCCACTCTCTCTCGACGAGTTGCGCGATGCTATGTCGGTGCGCATGATGGTCGAGACGCAGGCGCTGCGCGCTGCGATCCGCAATGACGACGATGCCTGGGCGACGGGGATCGTCTCGTCGCTCTACGCCCTCAACGTCCAGGCTGGACGCACCGGACCTGAGGCTGACATCTGGACTCTCGAGGCGAGGCATTACGCGTTCCACCGCGCCCTGTTGGCGGCGTGCAAATTGCCGTGGACGTTGGAATTCGCTTCGACCGCCTCCACGCGGCGACGGAGCGCTACCGCATCCCGATCCTTTTGGCCGCCTCGCACCCGGCCGGCCGCGACGTGCAAGCCGAACACAGCGCCCTAAGAAGAACTGGCTTAATCTTCTCGACGTGATTTCAAACCCCAGCGCATCCAGCACAAACTGTATCGATCGGAGCAAAGGCGGCGCCGCCTTTATCCAGTGATGGCTTACCGTGGTTGCCGCCTCTGGCGCATCTGCAAACGGATGAAGGGGCGTGTGGTGAGCAATACGGTGTCCTCTCGATCGACTGACAATGCAGACCTCGATAGGCTCGAAGGCGAGGCCCGTTTGGCCGAAGCTAGAGCCAAGTTGCTCACGGCGGAACATGTAACGCAGGATGGCAACAAAAAGACATGGTGGAAGGATGGGCAACTCAACCTGTTAATCATTGGTGGTATCGTGACGATCATGGGCAATCTCGGGGTTGCCGCCTACAACGGTTATGAAACGCGCTCTGAAGATAGATTGAAGGCCGTTAACGATCTCGACTTGCAGCGTGAAACGGCAAAGTCAGACCTGCTGTTAAGTGCCATGCGGACCAACGATTCGAAGGCGGCGCAACAGAACAACCTGTTTTTTATTGATTCTGGACTTATTGCAGACCCGGGCGACAAATTGAAAAAAGCAGTCACGAAGTACTTTCCGGTTTTGCCTGCCCCCAGCGGTGCTGTGCCATCCTTCCTCGGCCCTTCTGACTACGCGCAAGCCTTCTGGCAGGTTTCCCTAGACGCCAGCCAGATGTCCATGATCGACAACGAAGCCAACAAGATCACGGCCGGGCGCCAGACATTCGAAACCGTAGCCAAAGCAACCCATGCCCCTTGGTACGTCGTGGGCGTTGTATGGATGTTGGAGACCGGAGGCGATTTCAGCACTCACCTTCACAACGGCGATCCGCTCACGGCCCAAACAGTTCATGTCCCCGCCGGACGACCGCTCCAGGGGCAGCCTCCGTTTACGTGGGAGGCAAGCGCGATCGACGCGATCAAGCTTTACAAATTGGACAACGCTGACACGCTCGACCTAGGCGACATGCTAGATCGGCTCGAGGGATACAATGGCTATGGCTACCGTCGCCATCAGGTGTCGTCGCCGTTCCTTTGGGCTTTCACGAGTGGCTACGCTGGTGGATCGTACGTGGCAGACGGCGTCTTTGCGTCAGATGTGAAATGGGCAAGACCGGGAGCCGTTGCCTTGCTGCGCCGTCTCCAGGATCGCAGAGCGATTAACTTGAAGGGGACAAACTAGACTGGCTAGCTGCTTCGCGCCGCTTATCCACACCGACATCAGCTTCGCGAGACAGTGTATTGGGCCTGTTGTCCTATTTGCATAGGGGCTGATTGAAATTGGCGGGTGGGATTACCGGCGTATGCGTGTTGTAGAGCCGGACTGACGAGATGGAAGAAGAAGCAAAGATGACGACCGGCCAGATTTGCATCGATGGAAACCACTCCCGTGGTGCTCATCAATCACCTTGCATGTTGCGCTGACATTGGGCCGCGCGGCCGACCTGTTTCAGGACAACGCCTGACGAGCAGGTATCGGTCTAGCCATCTTTCAGAATTTCGCCCCGATGGGACCTCTATGGTACCGAGGATCATCAGAAACGCAGATGCGGCACCCGATCGAAGTAGCAAGCCGAATATTACCCGAAAAAGCCTAAGCGAACGCGGATACCATGCTTTAAGAAAATTTGACTTGTGCATGACCCGTCGCTGTCAAATCGAGCAATTGCTGTTATCAGAGTGTAGGCTAGGAAGATCGCGATCGGGGGAGGCGATGCCAACTGTAATTGTACCCGGCGCCAGCACTGAGGTTCGAACTCGGGTAGAGTCCCTCTTGGCCTCCCTCTTTGAGCAGGCATTAGGAATTGAGAGTCTAATCCTCAGCCCGATATGCGCCCACGTCCTGCTCGAATGCGCGAGGTATTTGCCGGAGAAGGTCAGAGAACGCGAAATACTTTCCACGTCGACTGTATTTTTGACAACCCTCCTTATGGCCCGCAGGCTTGCCACTACTGTTTCTGACGATGCCGAACGGTTGAGCGACGAGTTCGATCAATTACGCCGTTGGGGCGAGCTCGTTCGGGGGGGCTTCTCCAGTCGCCTCGACGCCGCGGCCGAGAGTTTCTTTCAAAAAATCCCTGTACCGGACATTGAGTTGTTCAGGGGGATCGCGCCGGCAACTAGCCTCGTGGGCGTCCGCCTTGGTCCCGGGTTGACACATGTCTTCCAGGCCTGCGGCAGCAAGCGAGAAGTAAGGCTAACGGATATCGTCCTGCGAAGTCTCGATGACCCGGAAGCTCGCCTGCCGACGCGTATCGAAGAATGGCAGTTGGGTGCCCTGGTGAGGGGGATGAAGGGAGTCGCGAAGACTAAGGCGGGGCGCATCCCAAGGATGGTCAGGGAGGCAGATGACAAAGAGTTGTCGCTTTTCGTTCAAGATTACGCAGAAGCTCTGGCAACAATCCTGCGCAGCGCTGAGGACGAATTCACTTTTGCCCTCTTTGGGCCATGGGGCAGCGGAAAGACCACGCTCACGCGGCTGCTGAAGCCTTTGCTAGAATCCCCGGAAGACTTCGTCACACAGACTGGAGCACCCCAACAACCGTTTGCTAAGCTGCGCTACGAGGTCGTAGGCCACAATGCCTGGAAGTACCGTCAGGCGCCTGAAGCATGGGTGTACCTCTACAAGAGCCTCGTCGAGCGTGCGGGGGCCAGCCTGCGCAGTTTCGATAGGATGGCTCTGGCGGCCAGAGCGTCCCATTTTCGCTATGGGCCATGGCCGCTCGTCGGCGCGCTGATGTCGCTCGCCCTATTGGCGATCCCTCTCAGCGCAACTTTGCAACTCGCAGCTGTACTGGGAGCCCTGATCGGGACAGGCGCGCTCGCTCACATGGCCGTAATCGCTCCCAAGGTGCAAACCAAGGTCAGAGCCATTTTCGCGAAGAACGCCAGGCTGAGCACTGGGCCGGAGCGGCTCGGTATGCTGGCACTGGTCGGGGAGGACGTGAAAGCGTTGCTGTCGGCTTGGACGAAGAAACCGCCCGACGTTCCGTCGGAGGGTGACGGAAGGAGCGAGTTTCCATCGACCAACGGGCAGAGGCGGTCCGTGCGGACCACGCTGGTGTTCCCCCTACTGATATTGGCAGCCGTGGCAATTGGCTGGGCCTACGGTCTGTGCACATCGCCCCAGCCCCGAGAGGGTGGCTTTCTCATCCGGAGCCTTGAGGCGATCGCCCAAATCCTCGACGGCGGCGTTGGCGAAGGATTGCATAATGAAACCGTGGGGCCCAAAAGCGCGCACAACCAGAAATCCGAAGAGCGTGCGGCAACCAATCCGGAAAACTGGATACTCTTGGCCTGGATTGGACTTGTCTTGGTCACCATCCTGGGCCCCTGGTGGATTTCCGCGCCCGGACCAGACCGTGTGCTGTTGATCGTCGACGACCTAGACCGATGCAGCCCAGACGACATGCTGACTGTAATTGAGAACATGAAATTGTTGGTCGACGACCCGGTTCTCAGGAACAGATTGCAAGTGCTGATGCTGGTCGACGAACGGGTTCTGGCGTTTGCTATTGCCAAGCACTACACGGACATGATCGACGAACGCGCCGCCGACATTGTCGGAGCTAGTGCCGCTAACGCCAGGCTGATTGCGAAGCAAGAGATCGTTGCCGAGCAGAACGAAAAGCTGTTTGCCTGCCACGTCCGCTTCCCGGCGCTGAGTGATCGCGACGTAGCGGCCTTAGCCGTGAAGCTTTCCTCGCGCGAGCTTGAGGAAAGCGAAGAGCAGGAAAAGCAGGACGCGGAAGGGCGGCGAATTGACGAGCTGCAAAGGGCGGAAAGGGTTCTGCAAAATGCGGTAGCCGCCAAAGCCAGTGCGAAGTCGACCATCGAACTTGTGCGTGAAGGGCAGAAACGACCATTTGTCGATATCGATGCACCATCCTCAAAGCCGGTGCCAAAGCACTTGCGGGATCTGGGATTGGCGGATGCCTTCTTTCCCCCATCGGAGCAAGAAAAGACCGTCAGGATGCGACAGAACGCAGCGGCCGAGGAGTTTAACCGCAAGCTCGAAGCCCTGTCGGCTGAAGAGCGACTTGCCCAGAACCCAGACGTGATCAAGCGCTACGATCAGACCGTCGCGATGGAGGAGCAGGCCCGAGCGGACCTGGAACGGGTTCGGAAACGATCGGCTCAGGCCGAAACCATTCAGGCAGACGCGCCGACGTTTCCCTTCAACGAGGGCGATGTCCGCTTCACAAAGGATGAGGTCGGCGAGCTGGGGCAACTTGTGCCAGGCTACTTCCGAGCGATCAACAGGCGCCCGTCACCACGTGCTATCCGCAACCTGCTCTTCAAGATCCAGCTCTTCCGTTTGTTGCTGCAGGTCCGCACGCCGAATCTGCCATTGGAAAGTCTCTCGATTGTTAGCATCTTGGACGCGTTCAAGCAGGCGGCGCAGATCGAGCCGACGGCAACGCAAGACGAAGAGACCGTCTCGATCGCGAGCCAGGTAATCTAATGCGACAATACCGCAGATCCCGTGCTCGCGGCCGTGCCTCCCGCCACTAACGACCCATCAGCCGAACCGGACGGCTTGCGCTTCCGTGCCCGTGCTGCGGCGGACGCATGATCATCATCGCGATGTTCGAACGGGGAGGCAGTTGCTCAGACCGCCACACCATTTTGTGATGCGATCTTTCAAAGAACGGCAAGTTGAAGCGCCATAGCCGACGCCTCCCGCGAGATTCTGACCTTCCTATGCATTGCACCCACAGGTGAAGAGACCGTCGAGATGGATCTTTCGTTCAGAAGAAAACTGCCATGCGAACCACCGAACGTGATCGACCGCCTTCCGGCTGGTTTGTGGTCGACGTGATGCGCCGCGAAGCCCGGAAGTGGGACTGGACGGCGCTTATGACCGATACGCATCCTGATGACGATCTAGAAGCTCGGATCTTTGCGAAGCAGTGCTGGGTCCGCATTCCCGGCAAGCACCGAAACCGAGATGAGGCTTGGGATATGTTCGAGGCGATGTCAGCCACGCGGCACTGACTGACTTTCATTCCGCAGAAGAGAAACGAACAGCCCGCTGCCGCTGGTGGCGGTGTTTCATGTCGCCTTTCATGTCGCGCACCATTAAAAACCGTTGAAAACCAAGGATACTCAGTTGCAACATGAAACGCGGACATTTCTGCATTTGAGGATACGTTAAGATGCTAAATTCACTACAGAAAGAAGTTGTGATCAGAGGCAAATGAGGAAATATGTCTGTGCCTTCAGGTGTTACCACTCTCAAAGAAACCAAGAAATACAACAATATATTTCTGTGGCTTATTTCATTCCTCCCGGAATGTCCGACTGATTTGGTCCGACAGCGGCTTCACAAAATAGGAAAGCGCCGTACGCTCGCCCGTCTGGACCATCGCTTCGGCCGGCATGCCGGGCACGAGCGTCAGGTCCTTGAGCTTCGTCAGTTCCGCATGCGGAACCGATAGACGCACCAGGTAATACGAAATGCCGTTTTTTTCGTCCGTCGCCAGATCGGCTGCGATCCGGCTGACATATCCGTTCAATTCCGGCGTGGTTCTCAGATTGAAGGCTGACATCCGCAGCACGGCCTTGTGACCAAGCTGGATTTGGTCGATGTCCTTCGGGGTGATCCGTACTTCCAGCGCAAGATCGTCGCCTTTCGGCACGATTAGCATGATCGGATCGGCGGGCGTAATCACTCCGCCGACCGTATGAACTGCGAGTTGTTGAATGGTGCCTGACTGCGGCGCGACGATATCGATCCGTCGCAGTTCCTGTTCAGCCGCCACCTTGCGCTCACCATACTCCCCGATCTGCGCCTGAACCTCTCTGAGCTCCTGGCCGACTTCGGTCTTGAAATCCTGATCGATCTGCGGGATCTGCAGGCGCGTTTCGGCTATGCGGGCTGCTGTCTGTGCCTGATGTGCGATCTTCTCACCGCGTTCACCACCGAAAGTGGCAACCTGGATCTTCAGGCTGTTCAACCGTTGGTCCGAGACAATGCCTTGGTCGCGCAGCCCACTCAGAACAGCAATTTCCTTTAGGAGAACCTCGATCCTTTTTTCACAGGCAATTTCCTGCGCCTCGAATCCTTCGATCTCGTGGTGATATTGAGTAATGTGTTCCGCCAGTTGCGCCTGCTTTCCGTCGCGGGATTGTCTGCGGAATTCGAACAGCAGCGTCTCGCTATGTATTGCCGAAGCTACGTCCGGAACATCTCTTCGGGCGAGCAGCCAGTCCGGGAAGGCGATCTCCGCGAGATCGTCACGTTCAGCATCGAGTCTTGCCTGGTAGGCGGCGAGCTCATCGAGCCGCTTGGTGACTATGGCGAGATTGGCGCGCGTCTGGGTGGCATCGAGCCGCATGAGGATGTCGCCGGCTTTCACTTTATCGCCTTCGCGCACCAGGATTTCTCCCACCACCCCGCCGGTCGGGTGCTGCACCTTCTTGACATAGGAATCGACGACAAAGTGTCCGGACGCGACAACCGCACCGGAGAGATTCGTGAAGGCCGCCCAGGCTCCGGCTCCTCCCACAAAGATTACGCTCGCCAGAAGGCCCGCCACCAGGTGGCGGCGAATGGAGCTGGAAACGTCATTGTTCTGATGAATGCCGGACACCGGGATCCTCCATGTCAGCGCGCTCTCCCACGTGATCCTGTGTAGACTCGATGGCGTTGACGCCAGCGCCTCGTGCCATCGCTGTCCCCTTCAGGACTTTGGAAAGCGCTTCATCACGCGCACCGAATGCTCGCTGCCGTCCACCTTCCATCACCAACACCAAATCCACGGCGCGGATGGCGCTGGGCCGATGGGCGACGACAACCGCAATGCCCTTGCGCTCGCGCACGGAGGCGATCGCCTTAATGACCGCAGCCTCGCCTTCCGAATCGAGATTGGCATTGGGTTCATCCAGCACAACAAGGAAAGGGTCTCGATAAAGAGCACGGGCAAGACCGATACGCTGGCGCTGCCCGGCGGAAAGTGCCGATCCGGCGTCACCGATCCGAGTTTCGTAGCCGTGCTCAAATCGGAGGATCAGTTCGTGCGTGCCCGCTGCTTTCGCCGCGGCGACAATAGCCTCAGGGTCAGGATTATCTTCAAAACGAGCGATGTTTTCGGCAATGGTGCCGTCGAACAGTTCAACACCTTGCGGCAGATAGCCGATATGACGGCCTAGTGCTTCCCGGTCCCATTGATCGAGGCTTGCGCTGTCGATGCGAACTTTTCCGGCGACCGGCGCCCATGCGCCGACGATGGCGCGCGAGAGTGTCGACTTGCCCGAGCCCGATGCACCGATGATCCCGAGTGCGCTTCCCGCCTGAATGGCAAACGCAAGG
Source organism: Mesorhizobium sp. M0715 (assembly GCF_040320355.1). Lineage (NCBI taxonomy): Bacteria > Pseudomonadati > Pseudomonadota > Alphaproteobacteria > Hyphomicrobiales > Phyllobacteriaceae > Mesorhizobium > Mesorhizobium sp. M0715. The sequence goes on from NZ_JAMYPL010000018.1 coordinate 129,799, forward strand.
CCGGTCACGGTCGGCTTCCTTGCGCCGGGCGGAACGATTGTCACGCCTTCGAGGCGCAGTTCGCGTTCAGGTGCAGGCATTGGCATAACGGCAGCGGATTCAGGAACCTTTTCCAGGAGTTCCTCCAGCCGCGCCCAACCCTGGCGCGCCATGAGGAAAGGTTTCCAGCTTGAAATGGCCAGATCGACCGGAGCCAGCGCGCGCCCCATCATGATCGAACTGGCAATCATAACCCCGGCCGTAGCCTCCTGTCTGATGACAAGGTACGCGCCGACGGCAAGAATGGCCGATTGCAGCAGCACGCGCAGCGATTTTGAAATGGCACCCAGCCCACCTGCCACGTCCCCAGCTTTCCGGTTGGCGGCCAGAAACTTGGCATTGGCCTTTTGCCATCGGGCAGCGATCCGCTTTCCAAGACCGAGAGCTTGCACGACCTCGGCATTGCAACGCGCTGCTTGCAGCAGACCATTGCGTGCCATGTTGTGGGAAACGGTATCGCTTATCGGCCGTTGCGAGAGAGTGTTGGCAAGGAGTGTCAGAGATGTGAGGCCGACCGCCCCGATAAGTGCCGTCATGCCGATCCAGAAATGAAGGAGGAAGCAAATGCCAAGATAAAGCAGCATCCATGGCAGATCGAAGAACGCTGTCGGACCGTTTCCACCTAAGAAGCCGCGAACATTGTCGAGATCGCGAAGCGGCTGTAAGCCGTCGCCCGGCATGCGCGTTGAAAGCGGAAGGCGAACGATCGCATTGTGAACGCGTCCGGAAAACTCTCCATCGAAACGCTCGCCAATCCGCAGCAGCACGCGGGCGCGCAAAATGTCGAGCAAGCATTGGAACGCATAAAGCCCCGCAGCAAGCACGACGAGCCCCACCAGCGTCGATACGCTGCCACTTGCCAGAACGCGGTCATAGACTTGAAGCATGAACAGCGGCGAGATCAGCGCAAGCACGTTGACCACGCCGCTGATCAACAGAATTCCCCAAATAGCGGAAGTCAGAGGGAAAGGTCTCAAAGCTGAATCCTTCAAGGAATGGTTACTCACGTAGGTATCCGTGAGGATCTGGCGACCCAGCTCCCTATATTGCTCCCCGAGCGGCAACCGACTCGCTGATTCAGGATCAGTGCTCCCGCCGAATATGTTTGGTTTGGCATCTAATGGAGCGGGTCAACAACAACACCGTCCGGCTGAAGGTTTGGAAGGGATTCATCGTGGCCGGCCGCAAGGGCCCGAACAGACGCCTTCAGGGAGATTTCGGTGTACGACCAGCGCGACGTGCAGGGCTTCGTCAAGCTGTACACGCTGCGACTGCTCCCGGCGCCCCGGCCCATCGCAAGTAGCGGAGACGGAAAGCGCCCGCCCAGGGGGCGGGGCGCTGTTCCGTATCGTTTTTCTGGATCAAACGAAGGTGAAGTCCGACGCGGTCAGGCCTAGGTCGGCCACGGTGACCACACCGCCCAGGTGGGCGAACTCGTGCGCGCTGCCGTCGGCGGTGACATAGGCCAGAGTTGCGACTCTGTCGGTGTAGCTGCTTTGGTAGACAATGATGTCGCCGGCGTGCTCGCCGGAGATCGCACTCGCTGCCTCATTAGCAGAGTTGAAAGATTCGCCAGTGATTACCACGACATGTTCGCCGTTCGCACCCGAGGCCGCGCCACTGTAGAAGCTGCTCACCGGGTAGCCGGACTGTATGCTGGCGTTGTTGACGAAGTTCGCGCCAAAACCGTCGTTGTAGAGGCCCACCGCATCGAAGGCGAACTTGTCCTCCGCCGGGTTGAAATCGGTGATAGTGGTAATGTCCGGCTTCGACCCGACACTCGGATCGACCCCAGGCACCGGATTGTGGAACTGGAACACGAACGTGTCATTGTCGGTGCCCCCGGTCAACGTATCCTGGCCGTCACCCACGTAGAGGACATCCTGGCCGGGACCGCCGCTGAGCCTGTCATTGTCCTCACCGGAGACGCGCGCGTTGAAGCGGCCGTTGTCGCCGGAGAGATCGTCCCAGCCATCTCCGCCGAAGATGCGGTCGTTACCCTCGCCGCCAAGGGCTCGGTCACTGCCCGGGCCAGCCGAGATCTCGTCGTTGCCGCCACGACCGTCAATCCAGTCACCGCCCTGGAAACCCTCCATCCAATCTTCACCCTTGGTGCCGAGGAGTGTTTCGGCATCCGGGCTACCCTCGATAATGTTTGCCATCGAAAAATACTCCTAATGATGCACCCTGCCTGACGCGTTCATATTGCTCATCGGGTAATTAGAGAAATCGATTGCTTGGATAGACACACATTTACGAAATGGATGCATTCACGTTCACTTCGCCCTTCCGCTGAGCAGTAGCGGGCTCGCAGGCGGCGGGGACGCGCCCAGACGATCGACCCGAACATTCACACTCAAGCGGACGAGGTAACCGGCCGCCCTGGTTGGGCCCAAACCTCTCTCTGTTTGCTCGACGCCGGCATACCCGCACCGTAAGCGCTGGACGTGGACAAGTTCCGGTGGCGGCGGGTACGGCGCGGCTCAGCGATGAATGGGGGCCGGAGACGGTTCCTTCCCCGACACGCATGCTGCTACCGCGCAACAAGGGGAGGGCAATTTGCCGCCAATGGTCTCGTGATAGCGCCTTTCGCCGACAGGCTGTCGAAGTTGACCGAAGCCGAGCTGAAACGACAACTGACGGGTCCTCACAGCTGCGTTACGCATTCGCTCACCGTCAAGCCGGCCTCGGAAGAACAGGCATAGGGCTGTGTTGCCGAGTATCTCGCCAGCACTGCCCATTGCGAGCAATGGAACATTAGGGAGCGCGTTCGCGCGAGCCGAGAGTTCAAGGATCTCGGAACGACAGCTTCCGCACGTCGGCCGCACGGGCTCTACGCGACGCGGCCTACGCCAAGCTAACAGAATTACTTTCATTACTCGTGGAATGCCCGACTGATTTGGTCCGACAGCGGCTTCACAAAATAGGAAAGCGCCCTAGGCTCGCCCGTCTGGACCATCGCTTCGGCCGGCATGCCGGGCACGAGCGTCAGGTCCTTGAGCTTCGTCAGTTCCGCATGCGGAACCGATAGACGCACCAGGTAATACGAAATGCCGTTTTTTTCGTCCGTCGCCAGATCGGCTGCGATCCGGCTGACATATCCGTTCAATTCCGGCGTGGTTCTCAGATTGAAGGCTGACATCCGCAGCACGGCCTTGTGACCAAGCTGCATTTGGTCGATGTCCTTCGGGGTGATCCGTACTTCCAGCGCAAGATCGTCGCCTTCCGGCACGATTATCATGATCGGATCGGCGGGCGTAATCACTCCGCCGAGCGTATGAACTGCGAGTTGTTGAATGGTGCCTGACTGCGGCGCGACGATATCGATCCGTCGCAGTTCCTGTTCAGCCGCCACCTTGCGCTCACCATACTCCCCGACCTGCGCCTCGCTGGACGAGGACAAGTTCCGCTGGCCGCGGGTGGAGAACGGCGTGATCCGGCTTGCCGCGCCCAACTGATGGCGCTCGTCGAAGGCATGGACTGGCGCGCTTAAGCCGAACGGAGACGGCGTCCGACGTCGGCCGGATAGGCCGTGGCGAAGTGACTCAGGCGCAAAAGGCGGGCCTCTGGCCGTGCAAAATAAGCTTTTGTCGGCGTCATGTAGAGAAGCGCTTTGGCCCGTCTCCACGAAATCGTTCCGCTCAAGGCGATATTCGTCCCCATGGCGGCGGAGAAGGCCGAACTGCAACAACTCCGGAGCGAACACTCAAGGCCGAGATCGTCCGGATGGCGACACTCAACGAGCGTGCCCAGGAGAGGCTCGCCGACCTTCAGGGATCGTCAAGCAGCTGGAGCGCGGCGCTTCGGTCGCAGCTCCGAGAAGCTCGAACGTGCCCAGCAGGCCTTCGCCTCCGAATCCAGACCGGGCTCGGCGCGATTGAGTCCGAACTCGAGGCCGCAAGGCCGCAAGACCGACAGGCGAGCCGCGACGTGCTGCGCGACCGCGCAAGGCGTTCCCGGTGCATCTGGAGCGGGTCGAGATCGTCATCCGGCTCGACCCATGGGGGAAGAAGCGCTCCCGCAGCCAATCGTCCAGTCCGTCAAACGCCGTCGGCCGCAGGGGCTTGCGAAACGGAACAGTCCCGCCCTCGCTTAGATGCCGATGCACGGTGTTGCGCGCGCACCCGAATTCCTTCGCCCGTCGGTTCCCCGCCAACCTCATGCCGCCGCAGCATCGCTGCCACCTCTTCAGGCTGAAGGATCTGCTCTCCCTGCATCGTTCTCGACAATGCAGGAATCGCCCAATCCCAATCGCCATCCATGCCTCCTCTCATAACCGAGGGGTCAGTTTCTCAATTCGGCCGACAACTCTGAGACGTCCGGTGCTATTAGGCAGGGCAATCATACGAGATGCCTCCTGCAACATCATTTCCCGCATCCATAGGCTTGCCGGATCATTATTGTGAAGCGCAGGCCATTGGACGGCCTCCGTGAATGCGGCAGGAAGTGGCGGCGGAAGTTCGACAATCCGCAAGGGTGTTGATTTCGCGAAATGCTGCGCCAGCCGCAACGGCATGGTCCCGATGCGGCTGGTGCCTGATAGAAGGGGCGGGATCATGCTAAAGCCGTGTACGACGACCTCGATACGTCTCTCGAAACCGTTCTCGAGCAAATACCATTCCTCGATGGAGGGCTGCCGGGTGTCCCCGAATTTAAGCACAACCTGCCCCATCGACAAGTATCGGTCGAATGTAAGTGGCTCTGACAGCTGCTTGTTCGTGCCGCAGCCTACGCATACGAGCATATCTTCGAACAGGGCTGCGCGAGGATGTTTCGACATGAACACTTCCGGCATAATCAGAAAATCAACGTCGCCGCGCCGGAGAAGCTCCTCGGGGTCGTCGGAAATAGGCAGACATTCGAAGCGGACGGCGGGAGCTTCCCGCGCAGCACGCTTTACGATTTTCTTAAAAAATACGAGTGTGAGGTAATCGGAAAGGATGATGCGGAAGCGACGATCCGATCCGACCGGGTTAAAGGGGTCCCAGGAAATAATCGACAGCTGGATGTGCAGCAATGCCTCCCGGACTGCTGTGGCGAGCCCCTCCGCGCGCGGTGTCAAAATGAGTTCGCGGCCGTTCATCGTAAATAGCTCATCGCTGAAATAGGCGCGTAACCGACCGACGGCGGCGCTCATGGCCGGCTGACTCAGGTTAATACTGCGGGCTGCGGCGGTGACTTTACGCTCCCTGATCAAAGCGTCCAGCACAACGAGGAGATTTAGATCGAGTCCCTTAAAACGCATGCATTGACCTATCCGACGCGTGGATGGGTATCGCCCAAACAATCAATTTCACGAATGGTGAGAGCGTCAACGCATCAGCCGACGACGAAACAGAGCAACCGATAGGAAGAACGGCAAAACCGTGTATATGCAAAGCGCGCCGATATGCAGGCCCATGCTGCCGGCGGGACGGCCAAGCATCGCCGGACGAATGAGGTCAATTGCGTGTGCGAGCGGCAACAAGGAGGCGACGTCCTGAAAAGCGCCGGGCAATTGGTTGACCGGAAACATCGCGCCGCAAAGGAACAGCATGGGTGTTATAACAAGCGTATTATAAAATATGAAATATTCATAACTGGGCGCAAGCGCCGTGACGACCATCGCTAGACTCGCGAAGGCGAGGCCACTGAGAGCGATGACTGGCAGCAAGCAGAGGATGGATGGCCACGATGCGTAGCCTAGCGTGGTCGCAACAATAGTGATTGCTGTGCCCGCCATCAGGGCCTTGGTGGCTGCCCACGCCAATTCGCCGAGTAAGATATCGCCGAGCGTCAGCTGAGTGCATAGCATTCCTTCCCAGGTGCGCTGGTCGCCCATGCGGCCGAAACTCCCGTAAACCGTTTCAGCGGTCGCCGATGCCATCGCGCTTGTGGCAACCATGCCAGCCGCGAGAAACGCAATGTACGAAGTGCCCTCAACAGGACCTATCATTGTTCCGATTCCAAAGCCGAGACCGAACAGATAGATCATCGGATCGGCGAGGTTGCCGAGCACCGATGCAAGCCCGATTTTCTTCCATCCAAGATAGTTGCGGCGCCAAACCGCGACCCAATTCCACGCATTGGCGGGCATGCCCGCCGCATAACGTTCGCCCATTGTTCAGTCCTCCATCTCGCGCCCGGTTAGCCGCAAAAACACATCCTCGAGATTGGGAGGACGCTGCAGAAGGCGTAGACCCGCGCGCCCGCGTAGCTGCGCCAGCACCTGCTCCGGATCGGGTGCATAGCAAAAAAGCGTCTCACCGCTCACCTCAATGCGCTGTGCGTACGGCCGGATCAGCGCACCCAGTTCATGCGGATTGCCGCCGTAGACCTCGACCACGTCACAGCCGATCTGCTCGTCAATGAGTGCGGACGGGCGGCCTTCGGCGATCTTGCGCCCCTCCTCCATAACGCACAGCCGATCGCACAGCCGCTCGGCCTCTTCCATGAAATGGGTAGTCAAAAGAATAGTCTTGCCCCGCGCCAGCAGCGATCGCAGCCGTTCCCAGATCAGGTGGCGGGCCTGCGGATCGAGGCCGGTGGTCGGCTCGTCCATCACCAGCAAGTGCGGGTCATTGATCAGCGCACGCGCGAGCGTCAGGCGCCGCTTCATGCCGCCGGACAGTTCGGCGACGCGCGCATCCGCTTTGTTCTCGAGGCGGGCGAACTCAAGCAGCGATGGTATGACCGCATCGATCTGGCGTCTGCTCATCCGGAAGTAGCGCCCGAACACCAACAGGTTCTCGCGTACAGTGAACGCGGTATCAAGATTGTCGAACTGCGGGACCACGCCGATGCGCATACGTGCCAAACGCGCGCGCGCCGGCACTGGAACGCCGAGCACAGTAATCTTCCCCGCATCGGGCGATGTCATGCCGAGGACCATACGCGCAATCGTGCTTTTGCCCGCGCCGTTCGGTCCCAAGAGCCCGAAGCATTCCCCCGCCGCAACGCGGAACGACAGTCTGTCGACAACGAGCTTGTCATAAGTTTTGCTTACGTCAGTAAGATCGATCGCTACCATGGACATGGGTTCATTTTACCGAGAGGGACGCCAAGACTGGCGGTTGCTTGGTTGCCTGCCGGACCTGAAACTGTGACTCGTCTTCGCCATCCCAGCCGTCGATAACGAACTGATCGACATCACAAGGATTTAGCCCCTGTTCCGGTAAAGCGGCGACAATTGCGTCAAGATTATCGATGGCTGGGTAACGCGGATCGTTGTGCCGCTTTTCCTGGTCAACGCAGAAGACGAGCCGTCCATCCTCGACCAGGGCGATCGCCCCATCATGGGTCAGCTTGGTACCACAGATGCGCATAGTGTCTCCAGGTTAACGGCGATAGATTCGATTCATCAGGAAGCGGAAAGCGGGTTCCGGAAACGGACGAGCAAGCAGTCTTCGTTGACCGACTCGCCCCGACACTCAAGACGCTCTACCTCGATCAACGTTTCGTTCAGCATGGCGATGACCGGCTCAGCACCAGCGGCGTGGCCCCACCGACGGCAATTAGCATCCCTTGCCGATCCGAAGATCAGATGCCCGCCTGGCGCAAGCACCCGCACCAGGTTTTTGACGGCCGCGCGCATCTCGGCTATGTCTTCGAGATAGTAGAGGACCTCCGCCACAACGATCAGGTCAAACAACTCGTCGGTCGAAAACTGTTGAACATCGGAGACTATCCAGTTGATGCGCGACGGCTCGTTTATCCGTTGACGTGCTCGAGCAATCGCTTGCGCCACGACATCGATGACCGTGAGCCCTTGGCAGTAGGGGGCTAGTTTTTCCGTGAATGCGCCGGCAGCGCACCCGACTTCGAGGGCATTTGAAATGGAGCCTTGGGCAAGCGCCAGCTGGAGCATTTGCGTGTGGCGCTTCCGCTCGAACGGATTGCCGTCGAGAAGCCACGGATCGTCTGCGGCCAATTCCCGATCAAGCAACTGATGATTCACGTTCTGGGTCAAACTCGTGCACCTCTCGTCCACTAGGTAATTAGCGATCACTCGTCGCCGCAAATGTTGCCCGACAGCACTAATTCCGAAGAATCCCGCGCAAGATTGAGCCTGCGAAGCGGAGCCGCATGCGGCGAGAATTCTGCCCTGCTGGAACCAGTGATCGGAGTTTGGGTGGGGGCCTGTTTTCCCCCAGTGTCCGATGTAGCGACAGCAGAGCCTCGCGACAGCCAATCGCTATTGCTCAATGTACACAGCGCGTAGGCTTTCAACGGAAGCAAGAGAAAGATGTTGATGAACGTGTGCAGCGAAAAGCCCAGAAATCGAAACTGTCGGGCACGAAATGCTACCACGCTGCATCGGAGCATGGTCATGGACACAATCATCAGTCCTGTCCACCAAGGCACAGAGCCTGTCAGTGCGAAATGTGCGAGGCCCGTTAATACCGATACGGCGAGGAGTAGCGCGCCGAGATTCTGTCCGACCACGTCCAACGTGAGATAGCTATTTAGGCTGGGCAGCAAGCGCAGCCCAAGCAGCGTGTCCCGGAATGTGCTTCGTGCCCAACGGAGTTGTTGGCGCAGATACGGTCCGAGTCTGTTCGGGACGACTGTGGCCGCGATGGCGCTCGGAACGTACTCGGTTCGAAAGCCTGCTTTCAGCATCAGGATAGTAAGATGGCGATCCTCACCGAAGTCGCTTGGCTTGCCCCGAAAAAACTGCGACTCGTACTGGTCCAGTAACAAAAGGAGCGCAGACCGGCGGTACATGGCACATGGGCCGCAACAGCACATAACGGCACCGAAGCGAGCCTGCGCCGCGCGCTCCTCGTTGCAAGCCAGCCAGTACTCCATGTCTATCAGCCTGGTCAGCCAGCTCTCGGTCCGGTTACTGGCCGTCAACTGACCCATGACTGCGCCGACCGCTGAATCTCGCATCTTCGGTACAAGCTTGGCAATGACGTCGGACGCGAGTAACGTGTCTGAATCAACGTTAAGCACCAGATCCCCTGATGAGCGGCGTATCGCGGCGATCTGCGCCTTGCGCTTTCCAACATTCTCGGGAAGCAAAATGATGTCGAACCTAGGGTCGCGCGCGTAGGTTTCGTGGACAGTTCCTAAGGCTTCGCGATTTCCAGAACCGTCATCAACCACATAGACCCGAATTCTTCCGGCGTATTCTTGGTCGGCAATGGAAGCCAGGCACTCTGAAAGCGTGCGCGGATCCTCGTTGAAGCAGGGGACGATGACATCCACGCTGGGCAGTTGATCGGAGCCGACGAGAACCTCCAACGCCGATGAGTCGTTTGTCGGCAGAGCATAAAGCCCCTGCATGCTCTTATAAGCAGTCGAGAGCAGCGCATAAAGCGATATGGCCACAGTGCTGGTTGTACCAAGAAGAGTCATGGGATCTCGTTTGTTCAGTGATGTTGAGGAAGTGAGCGGATTACAAATCCGCGCTCACGCAATGCTGGAATCAGCCGGGACAGCGCCGTGACCGTCTGGTCGCGCAGACCGGCGTGAGCGCCCCGGCCCAACTCGCCGGGAGGGCATCCGTCGTGCAAGAGTACGATTGCGCCCGGCCGGACAGAGGCGAGCACTTTATCGATAATCGCGTCGACCCCAGGGCGAGACCAATCTCGAGGGTCGACGGACCAATGGAGGGCCGCCAGCCCGGCGATCTGTGACGCTGTGAAGACTTCTTCACTCCAGGCGCCGTAGGGCGCGCGAACATAGCGCACCGAGGCCTGCGGGCACGCTCTCATGATGGCGTCGTTCGCTTCAAAGACCTCACGTTGCACTTCGCCGAAACCGCATTGGTACAGATCCGGATGAGACATCGTGTGGTTGCCTACCTCGTGCCCTTCTGCGATCATCCGTTGGATTAGATCTGGGTGCTCTAAGGCGTAGGCGCCGATGACGAAGAAAGTCGCCGGCACCCGCTGCTCTGCCAGCACATCGAGAATCTCCGGTGTGAAAAGTCGATTGGGACCGTCGTCAAACGTCAGATAAACGCTGCGACGGCCGGTGCCGTCAGAGCACTCACGGCGCACTTCGTACAAGCAATCGGGACGGCTCATAGCTCTGGTCCGTTCCGATCTATCATCGTGCCCGTGGGCCATTCGCTGATCGGCCGTCCAACCGGCAGAACAATGGTGAGTGCGTCATCGATGCGTGTGGGCGGCAGGTCGAGGCGGGCCTCTGGTCGGGTCGAGCGGACGCGAATTCCCGACAAAACGGCCAAAGGCCTGTATCGCCGCCCGAACCTCTCAACATGATTCCGCAGCGCGTCCCGGACCGTCCCGAAAGCGAATGGAACGCCAAGCTCCTGCAGTATTGGAAGCATGACATGGATTGAATGGGCGATTCCGAGACCCTCAAGGTCCGGGCGTACCCCGTACAGGCCCAGCTCAGCCACCAACAGGTCGACCGCGTCAACCTTGATGAAACGGCGCAGTATGCCCATGTGAGCCGCTACACCACTTGAATCATAGGCGATCACGCGGAGTTCAGGCCTGGCTCCGGCCCAGCTTCGACTACCTTCGAACGGTTCTGCGTTGGACGCCCCAGTCGGCCCGTACGTATCACGAAAGAACTCGGCGAGCTCAACGTGATCGGAGAGCTGCAATTCGTTTTCCCAGCACAACTTCCACTGCACCTGATGGCGCATTCAGGACCTCTCTTCATATTAGTTTTTTGCGGCCGCATTACCCGACCAAAGCGGCGCTGTTGGCTGCATTCAGCCGTTGTCGTTGGCGAAGGTGAGCCAGACGCTCTCTCGAAGTTCCGGCCCGTGTCGTCGATTTGAGCTTGACGTCGCTCATTAACGTTCCTCTAATGCATGGCTCGTAAATTCGTAAAATTGATTGTTTGAATGATACGCATCCACGCGTTGGATAGAACATGACATGCGTTTCAAGGGACTCGATCTAAATCTCCTCGTTGTGCTGGACGCTCTGATGAGGGAGCGTAAAGTCACTGCCGCGGCTCGCAGTATCAACCTGAGCCAGCCGGCCATGAGCGCCGCCGTTGCTCGGTTACGCGCCTATTTCAACGATGAGCTATTTACGATGAACGGCCGCGAGCTCATTTTGACACCGCGCGCCGACGGGCTCGCCACAGCAGTCCGGGAGGCATTGCTGCACATCCAGCTGTCGATTATTTCCTCCGACGCTTTCAACCCGGCCCAATCGGATCGTCTCTTCCGAATGATGCTTTCCGATTACATCACGCTCGTATTTTTTAAGAAGATCGTAGAGCGTGCTGCGCGGGAAGCACCCGCCGTTCGCTTTGAATGTCTGCCTATTTGCGACGACCCCGAGGAGCTTCTCCGGCGCGGCGACCTTGATTTTCTGATTATGCCGGAAGTGTTCATGTCGAAACATCCTCGCGCAGTCCTGTTCGAAGATATGCTCGTATGCGTAGGCTGCGGCACGAACAAGCAGCTGTCAGAGCCACTTACATTCGAGCGATACTTGTCCATGGGGCATGTCGTGCTCAAATTCAGGCACACCCGGCAGCCCACCATGGAGGAATGGTATTTGCTCGAGCACGGTTTCGAGAGACGTGTCGAGGTCGTCGTACAGGGCTTTAGCCTGATCGCGCCCGTCCTGTCAGGCAGCAACCGCATCGGGACCATGCCCTTACGGCTGGCGCAGCATTTCGCAAAAACAACACCCCTGCGGATTGTCCAACTTCCGCCGCCACTTCCTCCTCCCGCATTCACGGAGGCCGTCCAATGGCCTGAGCTTCACAATACTGATCCGGCAAGCATGTGGATGCGGGAAATGATGTTGCAGGAGGCATCTAGCCTGGCGCCTTTGCCTGAAATCAATGAGCGTCTCGGGCACGCCGATCCGACCTTGCGGTTGTTGGTACCGACTGCCACCTCGATTTCGCGTGCGAAGTCCCGGAAGATGTTAAGCCCCACTTAAACACCGGGCCCTTGCCCAGCAGAGCGGCGCAGTTGATTGTCAAGTACGAGGGCCAGGAACGAGCAGAACACACGCCCGGGGTTGCTACTGAATTGACTGCCGCCTCCGATTTTGCTTGCGGAGTCCCAGAAGATGCTCAGCCCCACTTAAATGCCAACGTCGCAGGCCTTGCCGCGGCTTTTCACGCGCGGCCAGGCGAGGAGATGGCGGTCCACGTGGTCGATCCAATCTGTGCCAGCCTCGCTCGGCTACTGGCGTCGACGACAGTCCCCTGCACCGAGAAAGTCGGGCACTTGGCAATGAAGCCGGTCGAGCTTGACGCTGCGGACCCAGGCAATTGACCCCGCGCTTCTGCCTGAACGCGTGGCCGATCCGTTCATCTAATCGGCGCTACATTCTGCCCGGCTGAGGTCCGTGGGTGCGGCCACCCCGCGGGATTGGATCATCATTCAACTTTCTCTGGTTTATGAAAGGAAACTCCCCGCTCATGATAGAGTCCATGAGTTTCATATATTTTCCGGCAGATGGATGTCGAACGGGAGAAATGTCTGTCCGGGTGTTTCAGCGGTGCCGGTCTCGATAGCCCGCGTCATCAGCGTTATCAGCTCCCGGCAAAGTCGGCGCATTGGCGTGGCGACCGCCATCGTGACGATATTATCTGCGAGCGCCGCCCGAGACTCCGGCGTGATTTCATTCACGATCGCGACGAGATCGCGACTTTTGCCCTCTTCTCGGAGCGCGGAGATGGCGCCCTCCATGCCGCCGCCGGCGACATAGAAGCCGACGAGCTCGGGCTCTCGCTGCATGAGATCAAGCGTTGCCTCGTAGGTGATCTGCCGTTTCTCGAGGTTCATGACAGGATCCAGCACCTCGAACGTGGGCGCGTTCTCACGGCAATAGGAGCGAAAGCCGACGTCACGGAGCTCGTGCCCCTGGAAACGATGGCTGCCGACAAAAACCGCCACTTTGCCGGGCCGTTTTGCGACCTTCGACACCATCCAAGCGGCCGTGCGCCCCACCTTGCGGTTGTTAAGGCCGATATACCCCTGTCGTACGCCGGCGGCGAAGTCGGAAAGCAGCGAGAAAACCGGAATGCCTTTGGCCTTGAGGTCCTCAACCGCTGCTGTAATTTTCGGGTGGTCCGGTGCCACCATCGCGATCGCATGGCAGCGTGCGCCCAAATCCTTGAGCCGTGCGATCAGGTCGCTCGGCATATGTGACGGGGCGAATTCGACGAGCGGAATGCCGTGGAAGGACTGGGCCAAATTGACCGATGCTTCGACCTCGCGCGCAAAATCTTGGTAGAAATGCTGGGCCGGTTTTCTCAAGATGAAGCCCAGACGGTAGTGCGGTAGGTCTCGCCGCAAGCGCTGCTTGATTAGCCCGGCAGCATGATAGCCGATCGCGTGGGCGGCGTCGTGGACCCGCCGCGCGGTCTCCTCGCGCACCGGATGGCGGGCGTTCAGAACCCGATCGATCGTTGCTACGCTGACTCGGGCTTCGCGGGCGAGATCGGCAATTGTGGGGCGCTTGGTCATAGGTCCTATTCTGATCTTTTTGACGCCGGCCGGCTCTCTGTCGCCTAACGGGTTTCGGTTTCGGGTGGCAAAGTGAAAACGTCCCATACGAACGGCCAACAGCGTGTTGGACGAACATCATTCCAGACGTAAACCGGCCGGGTATACTGAAAGGCTCATTCGCTTAAAGGGCGGTGACGGTTTGCACTCACACATTTAGCGCTTCGGCTACATGGTCCGTGAGGAGCCGTTTAGAGGCTGCGGGTCGGTCGTTCAGTTCATGTGACCAGCTAGGCGACTTAACAGGTCGTGGGCCGCCCACCTTACTTGGAGGAGGGTAGCCGGTTTGATGCCTCGGCAAGCTGATGACCGCAGAAGGCGGCTTTCATCTGTGCTCGGTCCAATTCTCCTTCCCAGCGGGCGACGACGAGGGATGCCACTGCGTTGCCGACGCAATTCGTCAGCGCCCGGCATTCGGACATGAAGCGGTCGATGCCGAGTATCAGTGCCATCCCAGCAACGGGAACACTCGGAACTACGGCGAGCGTAGCCGCCAGGGTGATGAAGCCCGCGCCTGTGACACCTGCAGCGCCCTTGGAGGAAAGCATTGCTACGAGCAGCAGCAGCACCTGATCGCCGATGGACAGATCCGTGTTCGTCGCCTGCGCGATGAAGAGGGCCGCCAGCGTCATGTAGATATTCGTGCCGTCCAGATTGAATGAGTATCCGGCCGGGATGACGAGACCCACAACCGAACGCCTGGCGCCTGCCTTCTCCATTTTCTGCATCAGCGAAGGGAGCGCCGCCTCCGAGGAGGACGTTGCGAGGACAAGCAGCAGCTCTTCCTTGATGTAGCGAATGAGAGAACAGATCGAGAAGCCGTTGTAGCGACAGACCGCGCCGAGAACCCCGAACACGAAGAGGAAGGCGGTGAAATAGAACGTCGCGACCAGCATCGCGAGGTTGACCACCGAACCGATGCCATATCTGCCGATGGTGAAGGCCATTGCGCCAAAAGCGCCGATCGGCGCGGCCTTCATCAGAATTCCAACGAGCTTGAAGACAGGCGCGATGAGCGCCTGAAGGAAGCAAACGACAGGCTTGCCCGGCTCGCCGGCCATCGCAAGCGCCATGCCGAACAGAACCGAGAAGAACAGCACCTGCAGGATGTCGCCTTCCGCGAAGGCACCGACGATCGTTGGCGGGATGATGTTCATCAGGAAGCCGGTGACCGACTGCTCGCTGGCTTTTGCGGCATAGGTATTCACGGCCTGGACATCGAGCGAGGCCGGATCAATGTTGAGGCCGGCGCCAGGCTGGACGACATTGGCGACGATGAGGCCGACGATCAGCGCGAGTGTCGAGAAGGTGAGGAAATAGACCATCGCTTTACCGGCGACCCGGCCGACCTTATGAAGATCGTTCATGCCGGCAATGCCGGTGGCAATTGTCAGGAAGATGACAGGCGCGATGATCATCTTGACCAGCTTGATGAAGGCATCACCCAGCGGCTTCAGGCTCTCGCCGGTCTCCGGATAAAAATAGCCAATTGCGACGCCGAGCGCGATGGCGGCAAGCACCTGGGCGTAGAGCTTGGTGTAGAAGGGTTTGCGGGGCGCGGGACTCGCGCCGCGGACTTGTGCAGCTGACACTGGTTCTCTCTCCCTGACCGGATCGAGGTGGCGTGACTTCTCCCGGGCTTCTCCCTATCGCGGCGCTCCGGTCGAACGCTGCACCAACGCCGCCGCAATACCCATGCCAGATGAATCCGCATGACCTGAACTGACGTGGGCTCGCCAATGATGGAGGAATGCGGTGTCAGACCAGCGGGATGGCCGCGGTCCGGCACGCCCTTGATGGTCTCTGGCAGAGTGCTGCCGGTCGATCCCTCTGGCTAGCGGTTTTGCTGCACAGAGCGTGGTGGGTTCCTCGTTTAGCCGGCTTTGGACCGGGCCGCATCGCTGGCGCCAGCGCGTACCAAATAGGTCGCCTGTTCATAAGCCCGTCCAGATGACAGGCTAACTTACCCCTGTTCGGAAGCGCTGTGAGAGGCGAGTTCCTCTCGCCGGAACGCCTGCGCCACATGACGAAATCCGTTGGTCTAGAGGAGGCCGAGAGCTTCGCTTTCCCTGACTAGCCGTGGCACCCATGATGGAATGAATGCGCTGGCACAAGGCGGGAACGACGAGGGTCCAGCACGACCCGTTGATGTTCACTGACAGAGTGCTGCCAGTCGATCCCTCTGGCTCGCGGTTCATCGGTGGCATCAGAGCCGAGAATGGCTGTGCTCTTTGCAGCGCTCCCGCTGCATGAAAGCCACGTCCAGACGTAGAGATTGACGCCGTTGGCGCTGACCACGACGATGCGATCTGGAAATTGCGAGCACCGGCTACCAAGCCGTACTCGACGCCAGCTTCGCGCCTTCACACGCGACACCGCCGCCGTATGATCAACTCGAGCAAAATGGCGGTTGCCGCAAACGACCAGTGCCGTTGGCGGTTATTATCACTTCCGCCCCTCCGTCGCGGGCGCTGGTGAATGGCACGGCCCGGCTTTTACACTCGGCGCGGTCAGCCGCTCGGGCACCGCATCGCCGGCGCAAGTATTTCCGTCGTTCAACGGCAAAAACAGAATTGATGAATTCTATCATATGCCGCGAGGTTTCCTTTCACGAATGAAAGAAAGCTCGATTGACTATCCCGCCTCGCTCCAGTCTGTTGAAAACAACGTGTGGTTGCCTTGGTGCAAGCCGAGACCATGGCCAAGCTTCGTGGAGGGGAGAGCCAAGCGATGCATCAGGGTTCGATCCGCTTTGCACTCGACCAAACGGCGGCGGCACGAGTTCACGTCGGAGTATTTTCGCGCTTGCTCGCGACGTCGCGGGCGCACATGCCGCCGGCCTACGTTTGATGGCGCGAGATCGAGGATCACATGCACCACAACATTCGCAAATCAGAACAAAATGCCAGCGAGTGCGGCATATCGCTGCCGGATGCGATAAGAGGTTGTCCAACGTCCGAGACGAATCCTGCGAATGGGGTATTGCACGAGCGCGCCCTCACCGGAATCTTCGAAATATCGAAAATACTCACCGGTCCCGCCCGGCTCGAACTCACGTTGGCCAAGGTCGTTGATCTCCTGCACTCGTTAGTGCAGATGCGGCACGGCATCATCACTCTCTGCGATGCCGAGGCCGGACTGGACATCACCGTGGCCAGCGACTGCGACACGAACAGCAATGAGCCCTCCCGGTCGCGCGTGCCGCGCAACGCCATCGATCAGATTGTGACGACGGACACGCCGCTCATCGCCGAGGACATAGCGATGCATCCGGCCTTCACTGCCGCTGACATCGAGGTGCTTGGGGCCTCCGACACCGTGTCCTTCATCGGCGTTCCCATTCGTGTTGATGGGAACGCCGTAGGCGCGCTGACTGTGGACAGGGCTTTGGAAAGCAGGTCAAGCTATCGGCTCGATTACGATGTCCGACTGCTCACCATGATTGCCAACATGGTGGGACAGACAGTCAAGTTGCACCGCTTCTGCGCGGGGGACCGCGAGCGACCGCCGGAGTTGGAAGATCGGCTGCAGACGAAATTTTCCGATGTTAAGCACCCTGCACCCCGGCGCAAAAAGGTTCATGTCGAGGGGATGATTGGTGACAGTCCGGCGATAAGCGCGCTGCTGGAGAAGATCGCGATCGTAGCCAAGGCAAAAACCACGGTTCTGTTGCGAGGCGAGTCCGGTACCGGGAAGGAGCTGGCTGCCAAGGCAATTCACGAGTTGTCGCCGCGCGCCAAGCGGCCCTTCGTTAAACTCAATTGTGCAGCGCTCCCAGAGACAGTCCTGGAATCCGAATTGTTCGGTCATGAGAAGGGTGCCTTCACAAGCGCATTCAATTCCCGCAAGGGGCGCTTTGAGCTCGCTGACAAGGGGACGTTGTTTCTGGATGAGATTGGCGAGATCTCGGCCTCGTTCCAGGCAAAGCTGCTGCGCGTGCTGCAGGAGCAGGAGTTTGAGCGCGTCGGCAGCAATCAGACCATCAAGGTCGATGTTCGCGTGATTGCCGCCACGAACAGGAACCTGGAAGAGGCGGTTGCAAGGAATGAGTTCCGCGCCGACCTATACTACCGCATCAACGTGGTTCCCTTGCTGGTACCAGCATTGCGCCAGAGGCGCAGCGATATTCCGCTGCTCGCAGCTGAGTTTCTCAAGAAGTTCAACGACGAGAACGGCTGTACGCTTACCTTCGATCCGTGTGCGATTGAAGTGCTGATGAAATGTGAGTTTCCCGGCAACATTCGCGAGCTTGAAAATTGCGTGCACCGGACAGCGATCCTGGCCGAGGGACTATCAATCGGGAGAAACGACTTTGCCTGCTCCCAAGGCCAATGCTTTGCCGAGGCGCTGTGGAAGTGCAGATCGGGCAAGGCCGCGATGCAACCAGCGCCGATCCTGCCGGAGTCAGCGAATCCGGCCACGCCGCCGGATGCGGCAGCCTGTTCGGCCGCGACCACAGTCCCGCGTGCCGGCGCAACACACCCAATTGGTGCGAGGACCCCCGACATAGAGCGCGTCATTGCTGCCATGGAAAGATGTGGCTGGGTGCAGGCAAAGGCAGCGCGCCTCCTTGGACTGACCCCGCGCCAGATTGGCTACGTGCTGAGGAAATACGGCGTCGAGATCAAGCGTATCTGAAACCGAGGAGATGAGCTGAGCTGCTTAGCGCCTTGCGGCAGCGATGCAGGTCCGCGTCCGCTTCCACTCGATTCATCGAGGACAGCCTGGCCGAATTCCCGTGTCTGCGTTGCGACCATCGTGTGAGAGGCAACGCTTCCATCGTCAATCCTGTCCGCCATGTTGCTCTCGTTGCGAGCTCATACGGATGCCCCTGGTGACTAAAACGGAGTTAAAATATGTCCGATGCAAAACTGCAAACTGTGCTTTCGGCTCTTCCGCCAGTGACGCGACAGTTAGATGCTCTGCCGTCCAACGGACCAGCACCGGACGGAAATTTTGTCAAGCTGAATACGAATGAGAACCCGTTTCCGTTGCCGCCAATCATAATGCAAAGTGCAGTGGCGGCCCTCAAGTGCCAGTATCTATATCCGGATGACGATAACATCAGCTTGAGGGAAGCGGCGTCCAGCACCTATGGCGTTTCCAGGGATCAGGTCATCGCAGGCAATGGGTCGTCTGAACTGCTCGGACTGATCTACAGAGCTTTCCTCGCGCCTGGCGACAAGGTTGCGATGATGTCGCCAGGGTTTTCGTTCAACCGCAAACTTGCCATGATTCAGGGCGCCGAGTTTCTCGAAATCGGATGTCAAGCTCATTCCCTGCCAATGGAGCAATTGCTTTCCGGTCCGGCAAAAGACGCCAAGTTCATTATGTTGGCCAATCCAAACAATCCGACCGGAACATTCCTCCCGATAAGCGATATCGAACGCCTCGTAGCACAATCAGACCGCTTGGTTGTCCTTGATGAAGCCTACGTCGACTTTGCACCCGATCATGGCCTGCGCCTCATCAACCAGTATCCGAACGTTCTGATCTTGAGGTCATTCTCGAAAAGCTATGCCGCCGCCGGCATTCGCGTCGGTTTCGGTTTCGGTCACCCTGAAATTATTGGCAGGCTGCGAAACATCCAGAACGTCTTCAACATGAACGTCATCGGGCATGCCGTTGGTATCAGCGTGCTTGCGCATCGCGGCGCCTACGCAGAGAACCACAAGCACATCAAGGATGAACGAGAGCGAGTGACAGTCGCGCTGTCGCAACTCGGATTTTCCGTAACGCCCTCCCGCGCAAATTTCTTGCTGGCCCGTGTGCCCGCGGGACAGGACGGCTCATGGTGGCAAGCAGCATTGGAAAGGCAAAAGATACTTGTCGCGTTTTTTCCGGACAAAGGCTTGGAACACTGCATCCGCGTCAGCATCGGCACAAAAGAGCAGATGGATGCATTTCTTGCTGCCGCTGGCGACATTGCTGGAAGCTTAATGGTGCCAAGCTCCAAGGGCAGGGAAGCGTCAGGCTCTGCTTCTTCGTTACGCTGACGCTAATCGGCGATCACACACATCTCTTCCGACTTGCTTGGTCATCCCAGCAAGAGAACAGCCTGCTTTTAAAATCGGGGACTTATCGAGTGACAAACGTCTTTCCTTCAAACCTAGCGTTCGGCATCTTCGATCATCTGGACGAGGATGGCCGCGACATCGG
Organism: Mesorhizobium sp. M0715; assembly: GCF_040320355.1. NCBI lineage: Bacteria > Pseudomonadati > Pseudomonadota > Alphaproteobacteria > Hyphomicrobiales > Phyllobacteriaceae > Mesorhizobium > Mesorhizobium sp. M0715. The sequence goes on from NZ_JAMYPL010000018.1 coordinate 149,444, forward strand.
TCGGCAGTACGAAGATCGCCTGATATTAGCAGAGGCGTGCGATCAGCTAGGGTTCTATGCCTATCATCTCGCAGAACACCACTGTACTCCCCATGGGAGAGGTCCATCGCCGAATCTGTTCTTATCGAGCGTCGCCCAGCGCACCCGGCGCTTGCGTCTCGGACCCTTGGTGATGCTGCTTGCGCTTTATCATCCGCTGCGTGCGTTCGAAGAGATCTGTATGCTGGACCAGTTGAGCGGTGGCAGGCTCGAACTGGGCATAGGGCGCGGTGCTCTCCCGATCGAATTGGGCTACTTCGGGATTGGTGCGGACGCGGTGCCGGGCCGTTATGCTGAAGCCAGCGAAATCCTCATGGAAATACTTGTTAATCCGATGAAGGTCGGCACGCTATGCTATCAAGGCCGCCATTTTGATCTCAATGACGTTCCTTTGACGCTAAGACCTCATCAGCGTCCACATCCGCCGACATGGGTCGCTGCCAATCGACCCGAGTCCGCAGCTTGGGCGGCTGCGAATGGAACAAATATCGCGTGTGTAGGACCTTCCTCTTCTGTTCGCAAAACTACTGATGCGTTCCGCGCCTATCGAGAGGACAACGCTGGCGCGGGGGATCAGGCGCAATTTATCGGATTGCTCCGCATGGTCGTGGTTGGGCGTTGTGACACACATGCCTATTCGCTCGCGGCACCTGCTTACGAACGCTGGCTCAAGAGCTTCCAATTCCTTTACGAGCTTAACGCTATCCCCACTCCACCAAACCTGCCGCTGACCTTCGATGCGGCAGTCGAGAGTGAATTGTGCGTGGTAGGATCAGCAGAATCTGTGCGAAAAGCTCTGTTAGGTCAGTTGGAAGAGGCAGGTGCCAACTACCTGCTTTGTCAACTGGCATTTGGAAATCTGCCGCTAGATGCTTCCCTGTACACTGCGACGACCATTCAATCCGAAATCATGGCTCGACTTGGCTGACCATGAAATTCGCAGTCTGAGGTTGAATCGTTGTACAGCGCTCCCTCACATCCACGTGCACTAGAGCGTTTCATATTTTGACGGAAGCGTAGCCTGCGTTTTCGAAGTAGTTCTTGCATTCGGCTGCCTCGATGGTTTCGACGAG
>NZ_JAMYPL010000019.1:0-149019 GCF_040320355.1 Mesorhizobium sp. M0715
AGGGGAATAGGGGAATAGGGGAATAGGGGAATAGGGGAATAGGGGAATAGGGGAATAGGGGAATAGGGGAATAGGGGAATAGGGGAATAGGGGGCGCCGTTCCCAGGCACTTCACATATTCCCCTACTGCCTTACTCCCGTATTCCCCTACATCTTGTCTATCACCGACTGCACGCCCTCGGTCGGGGCGTCTACGGAGGATCCAGCCACCATGATGGCGGCGACGATCGCTTCGGGGTCGTCGACAACCAGCGGCTTGACCCGTTGCGCGGTGTGGATGAAGCCCTCAGCGGCCATGTGATCGAGCAGCGTCAGCATCGGATCCCAGAATCCTCCGACATTGCCGAAGACGATCGGTTTGCGATGATGGCCAAGCTGCGCCCAGGTCATCACCTCGACGATCTCCTCGACCGTGCCGATGCCCCCCGGCAGCGCCACAAAGGCGTCGGATTTCTCGAACATCTTGTGTTTGCGCTCGTGCATGTTGTCGGTGATCAGCAACTCGTCGAGCCGGTCAAGCGCGGTTTCGGTTGCCTCCCTGTTGATCAGGAAGCGCGGAATGATGCCCGTCACCTTGCCGCTGGCGCGCAAAGCGCCTTCGGCGACAGCGCCCATGATGCCTTTGGTGCCGCCGCCATAGACCAGCCGCATTCCTGCTTTGGCAATCGAGCGTCCGAGCAGGTTTCCGGCCTTGATATAGATTTCATCACGGCCCGGAGACGAGCCGCAATAGACGCAGACGGATCGAATCGTGTTCATGCCGATGATTGGTGATTGGGTCTGAAAGCGTGGTCAAGCCCCAAGGGTCAACAAGCCCGGGCTTTTTCTTGTCGGCCCGTTTTTCTTGTCGGCATTGGCAAAACAAGCTAGACCGGCGTTAGGTGGCTAAGGGGTAGGGAAATATGGCAATTAATCCACTGAAGGCGTTCCTGTTCGCGGCGGGTGGGACCGTTGCTGCCGCGGGAACCGCCTATGTATCGGGCGCACTCGACCCGTATCTCAATCCCACGCCGCCGGCGCAAGTGGCGGCGCAGACGTCGCCCGCAGCGCCAAAATCGGCCGATCCCGGCACCGAAGCGCGGCTGCCCGCCGCGGAGGTCCCCGCGGCTCCCGCCGCGGTGCCCCAGGCAACGGCACCGGCCGCGGCGGCGCCGGCTGCGGCCGGTCCCGTCGCACCGTCCTTTGACGTCGTGCGCGTCGAGGGCAATGGCTCGATCGTCGTTGCCGGCAATGCAGCGCCCAACGCAAAGGTCGAGATCCTCAACGGCACGACCGTGCTTGGCTCGACGGTTGCCGGTCCCGATGGCGCATTTGTCATCGTGCTGGACGATCCGCTGAAGCCCGGCGACTATACAATCGCACTGCGCGCGACCACGGGCGATGTCGTCACCCCTTCGGTGCAGACCGCTGTCGTTTCGGTTCCCAAGGATGCCGCCGGCCAGGTGCTGGCAATGGTCGAGGAGCCGGGCAAACCGGCCGAACTGCTCACCGTTCCGGCGCCCGAAACAAAGCCGGCTGCTCCGGCCGCCGCGCCGGCTGCTCCCGCAGCCGAAGCGCCCGCAACTGCTCCGGCACCAGCCGCCCCGGCACCTGCCGTCGTAGAAGCAGCACCGGCTCCTGCCGTGGTAGAAGCAGCACCGGCTCCTGCAGCGCCGGCGACGCCGCCCGCTGCAGGCGTGACCGAGCCCAAGATCGTCGTCGAGGCGGTCGAGATCGACGGCAGCAAGATCTTTGTCGCCGGTCTCGCCGATGCCGGCCGCAAGGTGCGCGCCTATGCCAACGATATCCTGCTCGGTGATGCGCAAACTTCGACGGACGGTCATTTCCTGGTCGAGGCGACGCGCGACATTCCGGTCGGCAGCTACACAATTCGTGTCGACGGCCTCGATACCGACGGTGTGACAGTTGTGGCCCGCGCAGCCGTGCCGTTCGAGCGCGAGCCCGGCGAAGCGGTCGCCGCCGTGGCACCCTCGGCGCCGAAGCCCGTTCAGCCCAAGCCGGCCGCACCTGCCGCCGCCGAGGCGCCGGCCGCGGCCGGGACGGCCCCGGCCACGACGCCTGCTCCCGCCACCGAGGCTCCGGCCGTTGTGGCGGAGGCGACGCCGCCAAGCGATGTGCCCGAGACCGTGGCGCCCAAGCTCGAACATGCCGACGGCGCCGTCATCATCCGCCGCAACGATACGCTGTGGCGGATCTCGCGGCGCGTCTACGGCCATGGCGTACGCTTCTCGACCATCTACCTCGCCAACCAGGACCAGATCAGTGATCCCGACCGCATCTGGCCGGGGCAGGTGTTCAAGGTCCCGGAAAAGTCGAAGGAAGGCGAGGCAGCCGACCTCAAGACGATGGGCGAGCAGGCAACGACAGCGCCGGCCAAGACCAACTAGATCCAAGGCCGTCCAGGTCGAAATCTACTGGTGTGCTGAGCCGCTCAGGTGCAGTTTGAATCCGATCATGTTCGGATCCCCCAGGTCGGGGCGTAGTTTCATGCTCGGAATCAAATAGTCGCCGCCATTCTGCCGGCGATAGGGGATGGGTTGCGTGGTCGCGAGCGTTCTCATCCTCTCGCGCAGGCGCTCGGCGGTGGGTTCGAAGTCGGCTTCACCGAAGCGGTCGACGCTGTAGACGACGAATGGCGGAAGGACGTCGTAGCCCGGGTAGTAGAGGATCCCGTGGTTGATCGGGAACAGCAGATCATCAATTGGTCCGTTGACGCCGCGAGGGGCATAGTGCTCCTCCCAGCCGCCGGCGGTCACGATCAACATTGCGCGCTTGCCCATCAAGGTTCCCTCGCCGTAGCGGTCGCCCCATCGTTTGTCGCTATGTTCGCCCACGCCGTAAGCGAAGCCGTAGGCAAAGACCCTGTCGACCCAGCCCTTGAGGATCGCCGGCATGGCAAACCACCAGAGCGGAAATTGGAGAATCAGGGCATCCGCCCATAGCAGCTTTGCGATCTCGGCCTTGACGTCCTCTGTCAGCGCGTCGGCCTCGAAAGACTTTTTTGACGCTGCGGCAGGCATCAGCCGCGCGCCCGGCGCCAAAACCGGAAAGTCGGCCCGATCAACCGCTGATTTCCAACCCTGGGCGTAGAGGTCCGTCACCCGCACTTCGTGGCCTTGTGCCTCGAGTTCTCTGATGGCGACGTCGCGGAGCGCGCCGTTGAGCGAGCGGGATTCGGGATGTGCGAAGACAAGTAGGATTTTCATGCGGGGGACTCCGGGGATTGAAAAACTGGTCCCTTAGCTAGGCAATATCGACGCAATCCGCTATATATTCGTAATGCATAAGATTGTGCCGAATAGTGGATAAATCGGACATCACCCTCGAACGCATGCGCACCTTCGTTCGCGTCGCGGAACGGGGCAATCTGTCCTTGGTTGCCGGTGAACTGGGTATCGGACAATCGACGGTCACGCGGCATCTGCAGGAACTCGAAGAGGCAGTGGGTGCGCCTTTGCTCAGCAGGACCACCCGGCGGGTCACGCTGACCGACGAGGGCAGCCGCTACTATGCCAACAGCGTCCAGATCCTGCGCCTTGTCGAGCAGGCCGGCGACGAAGCGCGGGGCGCACGTGGCGCGCCGGCCGGCACCGTCCGGATATCCTGTACTGCCGCTTTCGGGGTCTTGCACACCAGCCGACTCATCTTCGACTTTCAGGACCGATATCCCGACATCGGCGTTGACCTCAGCCTCAGCGATGAGCGTGTCGACCTCGTCAGGGAAGGTGTCGACATCGCGCTTCGGTTGGGGCCGCTCACCGACAGCTCATTGAGGCTGCGGGCCCTCGGCCTGTCACGGCGCCTGCTCGTGGCATCGCCGGATTATCTGGCGCAGCGAGGCAGACCGGCTATCCCGTCGGATCTGTCTGGACATGAGGGTATCCGGATGTCGAACGTGGCGGGGAGTGAAACTCTTGCCTTGCAGGGCGCCGGAGGCGAGCGCCATATGGTGCCTTTCGCGGGGCGCCTGCGTGTCGACCATGGGCTTGCCGCGCGCGAGGCTTTGCTCGCGGGTCGAGGGGTCGCACCGGCTCACCGATGGCTTGTCGACGATCTTTTGGCGGCGGGCCTGCTCGAGACGATACTGGATGATTATTCACTGCCGTCCGCCCCTTTGAACATGCTGATCGTCCCGGAGCGCGCGGGCGTTGCAAGGGTCCGCCTGATGGTCGACTTCCTGGCTGAGCGGATTGCCGGCATCCCGGGGATCGAGAAGTCCAGTCCAAAGCGTTAGCCGCTATCTGCTCTGCCCAGAAGAGTAGCTTGCAGCAGCGTCGACCATCGTTTATCGCCGATGGACGATGAGCGAATCCCTAGCTGAAATAGGTATGCCTGGCTGCGCCCCGGACAGCCGAGCCGTTGCCACCCGGCTGGCAGCACTTTCGCACCCGGCTCGGATCGAAATCCTGAAATACCTGTCCGCAAGCAACTCCTGCTGCTGCCGCGAGGTTGTCGACCGTTTCGATCTGGCGCAGTCCACTGTGTCACAACATTTGAAGATACTGGTCGAAGCCGGGCTGGTCCGGTTCGAACCCGACCGTCAGCGCTCGCGCTACGAGGTCGATCGTGCCGCACTTGCCGATGTTTCCGCGTCGGTGGCCGCGCTCGTCAATTCCTGCTGCTCCGGCCGCTAGACCATGATCCCGAAAAGTGGAGCCGGTTCTCGGACGAGATCATGGTCAAAAAGACATAAGAAGAAGGCACAAGAAATGGCCGAAAAAACCGTCTCCGACTCCTCGACCTTCAAGACGCTGCTCAATTTGTGGCCCTATATGTGGCCGGCGGATCGCGCCGATCTGAGAGCCCGGGTCACATGGGCGACGCTTCTGTTGGTCGTCGCCAAGCTGACGCTGGTCGCCGGTCCCTATTTTTTCAAATGGGCGACCGACGCGCTGGCCGGCGACGCCAAATCGGTGCCGCCGCTGCCGAGTTTTCTGCTGGCGCCGGTCATGCTGGTCGTTGCCTACAATGTCGTGCGCCTGGTGCAACTTGGCTTCAATCAATTGCGCGACGCCTTGTTTGCCCGTGTCGGCCAATACGCGGTGCGCCAGCTCGCCTTCCGCACCTTCGTCCACATGCACCAACTGTCGCTGCGCTTCCATCTCGAGCGCCGCACCGGCGGCCTGTCGCGCATCATCGAGCGCGGCACCAAGGGTATCGAGACGATCGTGCGCTTCATCATGCTCAACACGGCGCCGACCATCCTCGAATTCGCGCTGACCACCGGCATCTTCGCCTACACCTATGGCTGGAAATACGTAGTCGTCGTCGCGGTCACCGTCTGGGTCTATGTCTGGTTCACGGTCCGCGCCAGCGACTGGCGCATCTCGATCCGCCGCGACATGAACGACAGCGACACCGATGCCAACACCAAGGCAATCGACTCGTTGCTCAATTACGAGACGGTGAAATATTTCAACAATGAGGGCATGGAAGCCGAGCGCTTCGACCGCTCGATGGCACGCTACGAGGTCGCAGCGACCCGGATCTGGACCTCGCTCGGCTGGCTGAACTTCGGCCAAGGCATCATCTTTGGCCTCGGCACCGTCATCGTCATGTGCATGTCGGCGCTGGAAGTGCAGGCCGGCACGCAGACGGTCGGCGACTTCGTCTTCATCAATGCCATGCTGATGCAGCTGTCGGTGCCGCTCAATTTCATCGGCTTCATCTACCGCGAAATCCGCCAGGGGCTGACCGACATCGAGCAGATGTTCGACCTTCTGGATGTGCCGCAGGAGATCGTCGACAAGCCGGACGCGAAGCCACTTACTGTCAGCGCCGGCAAGGTCGAGTTCCGCGACGTGCATTTTTCCTATGACCCCAACCGCAAGATCCTGAAGGGCATCAGCTTCGAGGTGCCGGCCGGCAAGACCGTGGCCATTGTCGGGCCCTCGGGCGCCGGCAAGTCGACCATCTCGCGGCTTCTGTTCCGCTTCTACGACGTCCAGTCCGGCCAGGTGCTGATCGACGGCCAGGATATCAGGGACGTGACGCAGGAGAGCCTGCGCGGAGCGATCGGCATGGTGCCGCAGGACACCGTACTGTTCAACGACACCATCGCCTACAACATCCGCTATGGCCGCATCGGCGCCAGCGAGGAGGATATGCAGAAGGCCGCCGAACTCGCCCAGATCGGCCCGTTCATCGAGCGATTGCCTGACGGTTACAAGTCGATGGTCGGCGAACGCGGGCTAAAACTTTCGGGCGGCGAGAAGCAGCGCGTGGCGATCGCCCGCACCATCCTGAAGGCGCCGCCGATCCTGATGCTCGACGAAGCGACCTCGGCGCTCGACAGCCACACCGAACAGGAAATCCAGGCCGCGCTCGATCTGGTCAGCCGTGGCCGCACCACCATCGTCATCGCCCACCGCCTGTCGACGGTGATTACCGCTGATGAGATCATCGTGCTGCAGGACGGCCAGATCGCCGAGCGCGGCACCCATGCCGAGCTGATGCGCAAGCATGGCCTCTACGCCTCGATGTGGGACCGCCAGCGCGAGGCGACCGAGGCCGAGGAGCGCCTACGCATCGCCCGCGAGGGCGACGAGCTTGGCGTTGTCGTTCGTCGACGAACGTCGGAGGTGAATTGACACCGTTTCCTTCTCCAACGAGGGGAAAAGAGAAAATTTCCGCTTGACCTCAACTTAAGTTGAGATCGTAGGCCGTTCTTGGAGCCCGCCAACTAGCGTGTTTAAAAAACGGAGCAATCGAATGAGCGAGACAAATCAGACTGTTGACGGGGGCAGCGTGTTCAGGGTGGACAAATTCGTCGTCCCGGCCGCCGCTCGCAAGGAGATACTCGCCAAGGTCCGGACGACGCATGAATTGCTGCGCCTGCAACAAGGCTTTGTGCAGGATTTCCTGCTCGAGCAATTCTCAGGCCCAGGCGAATTCAACCTCGTCACCATCGTCGAATGGGAGAGCCAGGCGGCCGTCGACAACGTCGTGCCGATCGTCAAAGCCGCGCACGAGCGCATCGCCTTCAACCCGCAGGAGACGATCGCCCGGCTCGGCGTTCGCGCCGACATCGCCAACTATCAGAGGGTTCCCGGGCTGTAGCAAGGCTGCTACCGCCAGCCGATGCCAGGTGCCGGCGCTTCGACGCTGAGCACCTGGCCGGTGCGGGCTTCAGAAGCCTTCGGATTTGGGATCATGGACGGGCAACCTTTTCCGGCGCCTTGAACCGTCGGTGTCCCGAATTCTGCCGACAACGACACCGACCTAGCAAGCGGATCGCGACCCCTGCCGGCGCACCCAATACGGCCTTCCCTATTGTTGCGTTGCGGCGAGGGGGGCTTTCGGCTATTGAGGCCGGACTTGAAACGGAGCCTGTTTATTACCGATGAGCCTTGTCGATACGGTCAAGAACGCGTTCGTACCGATCCATCGCGAGGGCTATCCCTTCATCGCAGCCTTTGGCGCGGCGACGCTTTTCCTCGGTTATTTCTCCTCGATCCTGTTCTGGATCGGTCTGATACTGACGGCCTGGTGCGTCTATTTCTTTCGCGATCCCGAGCGCGTCACGCCGGTAGATGACCGCCTGGTGGTCAGCCCCGCCGACGGCATCATCTCGGCGGTCGGACCCGCCGTGCCGCCGCGCGAACTCGGCCTCGGCAATGTCGAGATGACCCGCATCTCGGTGTTCATGAACGTCTTCTCCTGCCACGTGAACCGCGCCCCGGTGCGCGGCCGTATTGCGAAAATCGAACATCGGCCGGGCAAATTCCTCAATGCCGAACTGGACAAGGCCAGCACCGAGAACGAGCGCAACGGCCTGGTCATCGAGAGCCCCAATGGCACGGTCGCGGCCGTCCAGATCGCCGGCCTGGTGGCGCGCCGCATCGTCTGCTGGGCCGAGGCCGGCGGCTCGATCGGCACTGGCGAGCGTTTTGGCCTGATCCGCTTCGGCTCGCGTGTCGATGTGTTCCTGCCCCTGACCGCGACGCCGCGCGTTGCAGTCGGCCAGACGGCGGTTGGCGGCGAAACCGTGCTGGCCGAATTCGGCGGTGTTGCCGGCACGCCTCTTGTTCGGGTTTCCTGACCGGTGGGCACGCAATACAAAAAGTTCGAGGCCCATGCCAGCGGCGGTCCGCGCATCCGCGAAATCCCGATGCGCATGGTGCTGCCCAATCTGGTCACCGTGCTCGCCATTTGCGCCGGCCTGTCCGGCATCCGCTTCGGCTTCGAAGGCCGCTTCGAGCCGGCGGTGGTGATGGTGCTGCTTGCAGCCTTCCTCGACGGCATTGACGGCCGCTTGGCGCGGATGCTGAAGGCGACATCCAAATTCGGCGCTCAGATGGATTCGCTGGCCGACATCGTCAATTTCGGCGTGGCGCCGGCTCTGGTGCTCTATGCCTTCCTGCTCGACCGCGCCGGTTCGCCGGGCTGGATCGCGGCACTGCTGTTCGCCATCGCCTGCGGGCTGCGCCTCGCCCGTTTCAACGTGCTCGATGACGAGAAGGCCGATCGCCCCATATGGCAGTCCGAATATTTCGTCGGCGTGCCGGCGCCGGCTGGCGCCGTGCTGGTGATGCTGCCGCTTTATCTCTATTTCCTGCGCACAGGTCTGGAGCCCAGTCGTCCAGCAGCCTTCGTCGCCACCGGCTTCACCATCCTGGTCGCTTTCCTGCTGGTCAGCCGGCTGCCTGTCTATTCCGGCAAGAGCCTGAGAATCCCGGGCGACAAGGTGTTGCCGATCATCCTGGGTGTCGTCCTCTACGTGCTCCTGTTGATGACCTATCCCTGGTACACGCTGACCGCTTCGGTCGCCGGCTACCTGATCTTCCTGCCGTTCAGCGTGCGCGCCTATTCGAAGCGCGCCAAGCTGGAGGGCGAGAAGGTGCCGCCTTCGGATATAGGTTAGAACCTACGCTTTCGTCATCCTAGGGCGAAGCAGGAGCGAAGCGACGTTGCGAAGACCCTGGGATCCATGCCGTGACCTCAGCCAAAAAGCGCAACGGACGAGAACTGGCAATCGCTTGGCGCCGGTCGCCTTCTGAATGGCCGCGCGTGACGTGAATGTCACGGAATGGATCCTAGGGTCTGCGCCGCGTCGCTTCGCTCCTTGCTTCGCCCTAGGATGACGACCGCGAGGTATTTACGCCGCGACGCCGAGCCCCAGCCTGTCGATCGCCAGCTTTCTCGTCGACACATAGTCGGTCTTGCCGGATCCCAGCACCGGGATTTCCTCGACCTTAACGATGTCGTTCGGCACCATCAGTTCGGCAGCACCCGCCTGTTTGCCGAATTTGCGCAATTCGTCGGGATTGGCGTCGTCGGCGGTGGTGACCAGCACGATGCGCTCGCCGCGCCTCTTGTCGGGCACGGCCACAGCCGCGTGGTGCTCTTCCGGCCACAGCGACTGCACCAGCATCTCCACCGCACCCAGCGACACCATCTCGCCGGCGATCTTGGCGAAGCGCTTGGCGCGTCCGCGAATGGTGATGAAGCCTTCGCGGTCGACGGCAACGATGTCGCCGGTGTCGTGCCAGCCGGTCAGCGGCTGCAGCTCGCCGGGGCGGTCCGACGTCATGTAGCCCATCATCAGATTCGGTCCGTCGAGCCACAATTGGCCGGCGTCGGAGATGCCTTCGACCGGCTCCAGCTTCATGCGCATGGCCGGCAGCAGCCGGCCGACCGTGCCATCGCGGCCATGGATTGCCGTGTTGACGGCAACCACCGGTGCCGCCTCGGTCAGCCCGAACCCTTCGATGATCTCGGCCTGGAAGCGCTCGCGATAGACGCGGCGGGTTTCCGGCTTCACCGCCTCGGCGCCGGCGACGACGAAGCGCAGGCTGGAAAAATCGCCGTCCTTGGCGGTGCGCGCATAGTTGGCGAGGAATGTGTCGGTGCCGAACATGATGGTCGGTTTTACCTTGCGCGCAACCTCGGGGATGATCTTGTAGTGCAGCGGCGAGGGGTAGAGGAACAGCTTTACCCCGGTGACCAGCGGTAGGATGGTGCCGCCCGTTAGGCCGAAGGAGTGGAACACCGGCAGCACGTTGAGCAGGATGTCGGCAGGCGAGATGGTGATCCGCGCCTCGGCCTGCATGGCGTTGGCGTAAAGGTTCTTGTGCGACAGCACGACCGCCTTCGGCGTGCCTTCCGAGCCCGAGGTAAACAGGATCACGGCCGGCTTGGCCGCATCCTGCCGCTGCAGTGGCCAGCGCCACAGCAAGGCGGCGGCAAGCTTGTCCAGCGCGGTGACGCTGGCCCGCACATCCTCGAGCCAGAGAAGCCTGGCGCCGCCCTTTTCGATCGCCGCGACGATATCGGCAAGGTCGGCCTTCTCGACGAACGCGCGGGACGAAATCACGGTCCTTATCACCGCCGTGCGCACGGCCGCGGTGACGCTCGCCGGCCCGGCCGTATAGTTGATCATCGCCGCCACCCGGCCGGCCGACAGAAGGCCGGTGAGCGACAGCACGACGCCATTGGCGTTGGGCAGCATCACACCGACCGCTTCGCCCGGCGCCGTGACGGCCTCGAAGCGCCTGCCCAGGACGCGGGCGCCGATGAACATCTTGCGGTAGCTCAACGCACCCGAGATGACGTCTTCTATGATCGTGTGCGAAGCGCCGACGCGGTCGGCGGCATCGCGCATGGCCAGGAAAAGGCCACGATCGAGGTTGGTGCCGAAGAGCCGCGCCTCGGCGACACGGTCGAACAGCGCGTTGGTGTTCGAGGCCTGCTCGGGGTTGCGCGCCACCAGTTCGGCGATGGTCATCGGCTCCAGCACGCTGATCGACAGCTGCGGAAACCAGTGTCGTGGCGCCTTGTCCGCGGGCGTCAGCGACACCGGCAGGCTGCGCGCGCCGCCGACGAAGATCGGCACGATTTTGGCATCGGCCTGCATGGCGATGCGGGTGACGGCACGAAACAACCGAAACGTCTTGACGTCGGGCTCGACCGCATCCGGCAGATAGACGGCGAGCCGGCCCTTGCCTTTGAGCACGCGCACCAGCCGGCGGCTGACGAAGACATGTTCGGCGTTGAAGGCGATGGTACGGCCAAGCTCGCGCCAAGGTTCGAGCCACGGCGAGCGCGCCGAGACCTCATCGAGAATATGCAGCGTGTCTTCCGGCAGCAGCGACAGCATCAGCGCCGGCTCGAAGCGCGATTGATGCGAGATGACGTAGATGACTGGAGCCTGCGCCTTGCGGGCGACCCGGATGCGGCTGTCTCCGATCCGGTAGGCGAGCTTGAACGGCACATAGAGCAGCGCCTGGGTGAAGCGCAGGCCGAGGCGGAATTTTTCCGCCACGCCGATCAGCAGCCAGGCCAGAACAAGACCCGCAAGCAGCGCCAGTGTCAGGATCATGCCGCGTCTCTCCCAACGTTTTTTAGCATCTCGGCTCTTTGCGGCCGTGTCGGCCAGAACCTAGACGATGTGGGAGCAAGGTCAATGCGGAGCTTTTGCTTCCCTTGGTGCGGGAAGCTGCTTCTCACGCCGCCTGCAGCCGTCCACTGATGAAACGAAATTCCTGCGTCTTGCCGCCATAGCCATAAGCGGCTGCCGGCACTTCATGCACGAAGGCGTAGCTCTCCTCATGCACGCCGCCCAGCAGACGGCCGAAGGCTGCGAAGATCGCCTTCAGATAGGCCTCCAGTTCAAGCTTGGTATTGGTGCCGTCGACCACCTTGATATCAAGCCAGAACGTGTTGGTGCCGTGCTCGGCCAGCGACATGCCGCTGGCGAACCAGTGCTGCGGATCCACGTAGGACACGGCAACTGCCGTGATCGTCGGGTCCTTGCGCAGCTGCGTCGCGGTGATTTCGGTGGCCTCCTTTGCGATGCGAGCGGAAAGAGCCGCGTCAGGTTTGCCGGTGACGCTGATGTTGATGATGGGCATTTTTCTTCTCCTTGGCTTGAGCGGCGTCCGATCGCCGTTGAAACAACCATGCCACCATCTTTCGATCAAAAAAATCGAATTGTTTTTAACGGAAGATTCGATAAGATCGAAGTATGGAAACGCTGGATCCCGATCTGCTCCGAACCTTCCTAGCTTTCGTCGACAGCGGCTCACTGGCCAAGGCGGCTGCAAGCGTCGCACGTTCGCCCTCGGCGGTGACCGCCCAGATGCAGCGGCTGGAGGAAATCGTCGGCGAGCCGCTGCTGGCGCCGCAAGGGCGAGGGCGCGGCTTAACCCCTGCAGGCGAAGACCTCGTCGGCCATGCTAGGCGGATCCTTGCCGCCCATCGCGAGGCATGGCTGGCGCTTAAGGGCGCCCGCGCTGCCGGACGCGTCGCCATCGGCACGACACAGGATTTCGCCGACAGCGGCCTGCCGGATCTGCTGCGTGCCTTCGCCGGCAGCCATCGGCGCGTCAGGATCGAACTGCGGGTCGGCCGCTCCGCCGAACTGGCGCAGGCGCTGCAGTCTGGCGGCCTCGATCTGGCGATCGTCATGCGCCAGGCGGCAGCGCCGGACGAAGTCGGTGTGCTGCGCGAGCCGATGATATGGCTATGCTCACAAAAGGGGCTGGCCACGCGGCAGGAGGAACTGCCGCTGGCGCTGCTCGACCCATATTGCGGTTTTCGCGAAGCAGCACTTGCCGCACTCGATGCTGCCGGCCGCCGCTATCATATTGCTGCCGGCAGCGCCAGCCTGGCCGGCCTGCGCACGGCGGTGAACGCCGGTGTCGCGCTGACGCTGCGAACGGCCCGCTTTGCCCATTCCGGCATTGTCGAGGCACCGCGCGAGCTTGGCCTGCCACAGGTTCCAATGGCTGAGTTCGCCATCCGGCTGCGCGCTGGCGCCGATGGTCCGGCGGGCGATCTGGCGGCCCTGCTCGGCGGTAACCTTGCCCTGTCGGGCGGTTGAATGAAGAAAAAGCCGACCTTACGGTCGGCTTGGGGGCAAAGAAAAAGCCGACCTTACGGTCGGCTTGGAGTAGGACGGGCCGAGGGGTTTGGGGGGACTTGGGGATGGCCCGTCGCAGCAATAATGCCTGACCCGGATGATGGTTCCGTGACCGCGTCACTTTTTTAAGAAATATTTGATGCTAAGCGTTGCGAGCGGGCCATCAGCCAATCCCGCCCCGCATGGGCAAACACCGCACACAACACGATGACGCCGCCGATCATGCTGGCGGCTGGGGCAATCTCGCCCAGGAACAGGAAGGCAAACAGGATCGCGAACGGCACTTCGGCCGAGCCGAGCAGCCCGGATTCGGCCGGCGGGATGAGCCGCGCGCCCTCCGTCCACAGGATCGAGGAGAGTGCGAAGGACGCGCCGAAAGTGGCGAGCAGAACGGCGTCCCTTGGCGAAACCGCCAGCGGATCGGCGACGAACCAGCCGAGCACGAACAACAGGAAAGCCGAAACCGCACCGGCCCACACCACGGGCGTGTCGCGGAAGGCGCGCACCATGATCATGTAGAGGCCGCTGCCGATGGTCATCAGCAGTGCCAGTCCGTCGCCGAACAGATTGCCGGTGCCGAAGCCGGACCAGACCATGATCGCCACGCCGCACAGTGACACGGCGGCGGCGACCATCGTCTGCAACCGGAAGGGTTCGCGCGTCAGAACCCAGGCCAGCAGCGCGGTGACGAAAGGTGCTGTGGCATAGATGACGGCGACATTGGCAACGAAGGTGAACTTGAATGCCGATATGAAAGCGATGCTGGCGAGAGCCCCTTCCACCGCCAGCAGCCAGCCGCGCCAGCCAAGCCGCAGGCTATCACGCCCGCCGGAGCGGTGGCGCCGCCACAGCACATAGAGGCTGACCAGGATCGAGCCGACGAAGCCGCGCCAGCAGATGATGGTCAGCGGGTCGGCATGGATCGACTTGGTCAGAACGCCGGTCAGGCCAAACACAGCCGCCGAGGACGACACCAGGATGATGCCGAGCGTACGCTCCGCGGCGGTGTCGATGGTAGCTGCAATCTCAGTCATGCGGCCAGCCTACGCCGCTTGGTCCTGACATCGTAATGTCAGCAATGATGGTGATCCACATCATAGGCGTTTGCGGAAATGCTCGGTGCCGACGATCAACAGGCCGGCGGCGACGATCAGCGCAGCGCCCAGGAACACCTCGCGACGCGGCACGTCGCCCCAGATCGCAAAGCCGAGTGCGAATGCCCACAACAGCGAGGTGTATTCCAGCGGTGCCAGCACCGAGGCCGGTGTGCGCTTCATGCCCTCGAAGAGAAGATACTGCGCCAGGCCGCCGAGTGCGCCGACGCTGGCAAGGAGCAGCAACTGAGCCCCGTCCGGTGTCCGCCACCACAACAACGCCGGTACCGCCGAAAACAGCAGGAAATAGAAATTGTTGAGCAGGAGTTGGATCATCGAGCGCTCGGCAAGGGCGGTTTTGCGCAAGAGTACGATGGCGATGCCCCACAAGAAGGCGGCCGCCAGCACCAGCAGCACCGGCACGGACAGGCCGAGATGAGTCGGATCGCAAGCGATGAACACGCCGGCAAAGCCGATCAGCACCGCCAGCCAGCGCAGCATCGGCACTTTTTCGCCGAGCAGGAACACCGAAAGCACGGTGACAATGATTGGGGCCGCGTAATAGACGGTGGTCAGTTCGGCGAGCTGCAGGCTGCGCGCCGCGTTGTAGTAGCAGAGCCACGCAGCAAGCGTGAAGGCACTGCGCACCAGCATCGGCCGCACGATCGGCGAGCGCATCGTGTCAGCAAACAACTGTCGTCCGCCGATCGCCGCGCACGCACCCAGAATGGTGATGCTGCGGAAGAACATGATCTGCCAGACGCTCATGCCGACGACCAACAGCTTGATCGAAGCATCCTGTGTCGAAAACAGCAGATAGGCCGCACCGGTCAGCAGGATGCCTGCGAGAACCCGCTCGCGTGTTTCGAGAATGGCGATATCGGCCATAAGGCGCGTGGGACCAAAATTGCCGGAGCGGCAGAAATGCTGTGAGGAGCGACACAAGGGAACTGTGAATTCAGCTCCCTTGGCACCAAGCTATACGGGCGAAAACCGCTGCGGCGCTACGCCAGCCCGGTGCTTATGTTGGGGCAGGGGTCCATGGCGAGTTGCACTGTCGCCAAGCCTATTGCGTCGCCTGGTAAAGCTCCGAAGCGGCCTCTTTCAGGGCGCGCCGACCATCGGATCGGAAATACATCATGTGCCCGCCCTCGACGACATCGAGACGGATAGGCTTGGCATTGGCGAGCGACGGGATCTGGTTCACCAGGTAGCGCGAGGCGAGGTAAGGCGTGACCAGGTCGGTGTAGCCGTTGACGATCACGACGCCGAGCGAGGGGTTCAGCGAGCGTGCTCGCTGCAGATCGTCCATTACCCCGGCATAGCCTTGCCGTGACGCGCTGGTCCCGTAGTCCCAATTATGGCTGATTTCGCCATTGAGCAGCCGATAGCTGACATCGGTGCGGAAATGCAGTTCGTCGCTGATATAGCCGACGAACGCCGACGTCAGCGCCGGCACGCTGCGGTCGAGCACCGGATCCGGGCCGGCGATGCGAGCGCTCTCGGGCGCGATGTCGGCCGTGCCGATCGTGGCGTCATAGGGGCTGAGCACCTTGCCGCTGGCGCGGGCGAACTCCCTTGCGAACAGGCCGGTGGGAATGCGGGCGGAGTTCCGCTGCACCAGGTCGAGCGGCAGGCCGGTGATGTCAGCCACGCGTTGACTGGCCAGCCGCCTGCCTTGCTCCAGTCCGCTGGTGAGCGCCGTAAGGTAATCGCCCATCGCATAATGTTCGACGTCTGCCAGCTTCTCCCGCAATGCATCGCCGCTGACGCCTTCGGCGCGCAGGCGCACCGCCGCCAGTGAAGGCAGTTCGAGCGCCCAATGCAGCGGCTCGAATTCGTCGGGCTGCACCAGCGTGAACTCCAGCGCCGGGGAGATCAGCACGATGCCGTTCGGACTGATGCCGATATCTTCCTGCAATGTCCTGGCGAGCAGCGCCGCGCGGAACCCGCCATAGCTTTCGCCGGCGAGGAACAGCGGCGACCCGGTGCGGCCGTTCTGCGCGAGATAGAGCCGGATGAAGGCGCCAATCGAGCTGGCATCCTGGTTGACGCCCCAGAAATCGCGCGTGTCCTGCCCCGGTGCCTCGCGGCTATAGCCGGTTCCCACCGGATCGACGAAGACGAGATCGGTCATGTCGAGCCAGCTGTCGGGATTGTCGATCAGTCTTTGCGGTGACGGCAGGAATTCGCCGTCGGCTCCCATTGCGATTATACGCGGGCCGAGCGCGCCGATGTGCAGATAGGCGGACGCTGCTCCAGGGCCGCCGTTGAACACGAAGGTGATCGGCCGCTGCGGGTCTTTGGCCCCGCTTGCCGGCGGCTCCAGCGTGTAGGCGACATAGAAGATCTCCGCCGTGACGTCGCCCTTGCCGGAAAGCAGCGACAGGGTGGCGGCTTTTGCCTGGTAATCCAGCTTTCTTCCGGCCAGCGTGATCGAATGGTTGGTTGTCTGCGGCGGCGGCAGCAGGGACAGAACGCCGCCCGAGGGCGCCGGCCGCTCCGCTGTTTCAGCCAGGACGGGCTGCGCCAGGACGGCAAGCATCGGCAGGATAAGGCAGATCAGTTTCAGCTTGACCGGCATGATGGCTCCGCGACAACGACTCCCGCATAGGTATGGCCGAGAGGTTCGAAGTCAAAGGAAATGGCTGTTTTGAACTTGTAACGGCTTGCGCTAGTGTGAGCCGGAATGCAGTCGAACGTTTCCCTCGATCAGTTTGGACGCTGGAGCGGCGGTGTGGCCGCTGCGGCCGTTGCCGCGACTCCCGAAGAATTGTCGGCTCGCTTCACGGCAGCGGCGAGCGAGTTGCTTGGCTCCGACCGCGCCTATGTCGGCTTTTACCGTCGCGATATCACGTCCCTGACCATCGACGATGCCGGCCCCGATCGCTGGAACCGCGACTACGATGCACGACTGTATCGCCAGGATCCCTTCTTCCAGAGGTTCGCCAGCACAAGGCAGGATTTCCTGTTGCCGCTGTCGGCACTCCGCAATGGCGACTTCCAGCGCACCCCCTACTATCGCGAATTCTTCGGCCCTTCCGACAGTTTCGACGAGATCACCGGTGTGTTCAATCTCGACGGGCTGACCGCTGGCTATGTCACTTTTCTCAGGCGAAACGGGGCAGAACCGTTTGGCGAGCAGGATCTGGCAACGGCTTGCGCGGCAAGCAGCGCGACAAGGCTCATTTTGGAAAGATTGCTTCATCTGTGCCGCTTCCGGCACAAGGGCGCCGCAATCGGTGACGCTCGCTCGCGGCTGAGCAGGCGCGAGGCCGAAATTGCGCGGCACTTGGTCGATGGTGGCAACGCCAAGACCATTTCGCGAAGTCTCGCCGTCTCGCCCGGCACCGTCCGCAACCACATCAAACAGATCTACCGCAAGCTCGGCGTGCACTCCCAGGTCGAGCTGCTGGCGACCCTCCGCGACGTCGCTCGGGATTGACGGCTTCCGAGCGGCGCTAAAAGCGCTACGCGCTTTCCCGGAAAAACCGCTGCGCACTTTTCCCGGAATTGCTCTATTGCCCCGTCACGATGCGCGTCCACATGCGGTTTTGTGATCGCAGCAGCTTTGGGTCGTTGTTGTCCACCACAAACAGCTTGGCCTTCACGGCATCAGACGGAAAGACGCCGGGATCGCTGGCTATCGCCTTGTCCATCAGCGGCAGAGATTCCGGTATCGCATTGGCGTAGGAGACATAGCTGGAATTGGCCGCGGCGATATCGGGCCGCAGATTGAAGTCGATCCAGGCCTGGGCGTTGCCGGGATGCGGCGCATCTTTCGGCACCGCCATCGTATCGAAGTTGATGAGCGTGCCTTCCCTGGGGATGGAATAGGCGATCTCCAGCTTCTTCACGGATTCCGCCGCACGGGTCCTTGCCTGGAGTATGTCGCCCGACCAGCCCAACACCACGCAGATGTCGCCGTTGGCGAGGTCGTTGATGTATTTGGACGAATGGAAATAGCGGATGTAGGGCCGCACCTTGCCCAGCAGGTCCTCGACCTTGGCGAGGTCGTCGGGACTGGTCGATCTGGGGTCGATGTGAAGATAGTTCATTGCCATCGGGATGACTTCCGCCGGCGCATCGATGATAGCCACGCCACAGTCGGAGAGCTTCTTGACCACATCGACGTCGAAGACCATGGCGAAGGAATCCGTCGGCGCGTCCGGCAGCCTCTGCTTCACCGCGGCGACGTTGTAGCCAATACCGTCGGTGACGGCCATATAGGGCACGGCATGCAGGTTCTGTGGGTCGGCGCCCGCGATCAGCGCCAGGGCCTGCGGATCGACCTTCGAATGGTTGGCAAGCTTCGATGTGTCGAGGTCCAGGAACGCCCCCGCCTTCACCTGGTTCTTAAGGAACGGATAGGCTGAGGGGTAGACCACGTCATATCCCGAGCCGCCGGTGAGCAGCTTGGTTTCAAGCACCTCGTTGCCGTCATAGACATCGTAGCGAACCTTGATGCCCGTCTCCTTCTCGAATTTCTCGGCCGTATCCGGCGCGATGTAGTCGGACCAGTTGTAGACGTTGACGATCTTTTCCTCGTCAGCCGAAGCCGCATTTGCGCAGATGCCGCAGGCAAGCAGGGTTGAGAAGATCAGAGCGCGCATAAATGTCCTCCGTTTTCGCTATCTGTTTTGGGCATGCCCCGTCCTTCAACGCCGTTGCGGGGCATAGACCGGCAAGGTGATGCAGGCGACATTGCCGCCGCCTAGCAGGATCTCGCGCGAGTTTTCGATACCGACTATTCGGTGATCGGGAAACAACTCGGCCAGCGTCTGCTTGGCCTTCACATCGAGATCGCAGCCGAACTGCGGTACCACCACGACGCTGTTGCCCGGATAGTAGTTGATGTAGCTCGCCGCGATCCGGTTTCCGGCCGGTCGCGCCCAGGTCGAATCCAGCCGGTCCACGCTGTCGCTTTCTTCCGGCGTCATCTCGATCGGCAAGGGGTGGGGCAGCCGGTGAACTTCCAGCGCGCGGCCGCGCGCGTCGCGGGCCGAACGCAACACCTCTTCGGCTTCTCGCACAATCTCGTATTGCGGATCCTCCCGATTGTCGGTCCAGCTCAGCACGACGACCTCGGGGCGCACGAAACAGCAGACGTCGTCGACATGACCGTCGGTCTCGTCGAAAGCGAGGCCACGTGGCAGCCAGATGACGGTGCCGACACTGAGATAGTCGCCAAGCTGGCGTTCCACCTCGGCCTTGCCGAGATGAGCGTTGCGATTTCGGTTGAGCAGGCATTGCTCCGTCGTGATGAGGGTGCCCTGGCCATCACATTGCAACCCGCCGCCCTCGGCGATCAGAGGTGCGCGGTAGCGATCCATGTTCTCGATTTCGAGCACTTTTTGCGCGGCCAGATCATCGAGGTCCCATGGCGCGTAGAGGCCGCCGTCAAAACCGCCATATGCGTTGAAGATCCAATCGACGCCACGCACGTCGCCTTGATCGTTGACGACGAAATTGGGGCCGCTGTCGCGCAGCCAGGAATCGTTGGTGGACATTTCCACGACGCGCACATGGCCGGGCAATCGCGCTCGGGCATTCTGCCACTGGCGAGCAGAGGCCGCCACCGTCACCGGCTCGCTTTGCGCGATCGCCCCGGCGACATCCGCGAACAGCTTTTGCGCGGGCTTGGCGCCGAGGCGCCAGGTGTCCGGTCGCTCCGGCCAGATCATCCAGCAGCCTGATTTGGGTTCGAATTCGCCGGGCGCGCGAAACCCATCCTGTTTCGGCCTTGTCGAGAGGGTACGGGGCATCTGGGGACCGCCGGGAAATGGAGTGATGACTTGCCCGGATCAGACGTTTTGGGACCTTGTCCGTCAATGTCCCATTTGGGATATCGGTGTTGGCGGCTGTCTCCTGTTGCGGAACGGCATTGCCTTCCCACGGTGATCGGCGCAAATCTCGACCGGACGGCGTATGCCGGTGACGCAAGCAGTCGACGAAAGGGGAAAGCGGATGGATGCGACCGAACTGAAGGCCATGCAGGCGCCGCTGAAGCAGGCCTATCGTGACGATGCTTCGCAGGCCCTGATCACGCTTCGCGCCAAGGGCTCGATCGACGACCAGTCGGTTGCCTGCAAGGTGGAGACGGGCAGGGCGCTCGCCATCGCCGGACTGCATCCGGCAACAGGCGGCTCAGGGCTTGAGCTCTGCTCGGGCGACATGCTGCTGGAGGCCTTGGTGGCTTGCGCCGGGGTGACGCTGAAGGCGGTGGCGACGGCGCTCGAGTTCAAGCTCGGCGCTGCCACGGTGGAAGCCGAAGGCGATCTCGATTTTCGCGGCACGCTCGGTGTCGCCAAGGATGCGCCGGTCGGCTTTCGCGCCATCCGGCTCAATTTCAACCTCGACACCGATGAGCCGCAGGAGCGGATAGACTCGCTGCTGAAGCTGACCGAGCGTTATTGCGTGGTATTCCAGACCATCAGCCAGAAGCCGGAGCTGACGGTGAGCGCGCGCCGCTGACGCTTACTGCGCTGACGGTTCTTCGGCGTCGCCCTCGTCAGTGAAGGGCGAGGCGCTCGGCACGCATTGCACCGACCAGCCGGCCGGTGTCGGCTGCTTCTGATATTCGGTGATGGCGGCGGTGCACTGTTCGCGTTTGTCGAAGGTGCTGGGCAGCACGACCATGCCGCCTTGCGGGCCGGCGATTACCAGATACCAGACCAACGCTGCTGCGGTCGTAGCCATGGGGATTTCCTCATTCTGCCAGTGGGCGCTTGTTGTGGGAGTCGCTGTGATCCTTACCAACTCCACGGAAATGACGAAAGCATGACGGCGGCGCAGCCTTCCATCGTCACATCACAGCCGCGTGATGGGACGATGGGTTCCAGCCCAAATTTCGAAGCCCAATCGGCTCAGTTGGTGGCAAAACAATAGAACAAGCCGTCGCCCCCGGTGCCCTTGAGCGCCTCCTGGCTGCAGCCGCCGCGCGAAGCGTGCGAGGAATTCCAGGATTTGGCCGCTGCCGAATCGTCGAGGCCGGCGCGGTCATGATGGCCCATCATAGCGGCGCCTTCCGCCCCGCTCATCGTCCAGTCGCCGCAGGTCTGGTCGGCGATCTTGGTGCCGTCGGGCTTGGAGCCGGTCAGCACGTCGTGGCGGTTGGGCGTGTCGCCGCGGCCGTTGACCGCTTCGCCTTTCTCGTTGAGCGCTGTCTGCTTGGTGATGCCGTTGGCATCGCTGTGCAACGAGGCGACATCGTCGGCGATCTTGATGCCCTTTGCGTTTACCCATGGCCCCTTGCCGATGCGGTCGCGGGCGTCGGTGTCGCTGGTCGACAGATAGGCGGCCCAACTTTTGCCGGTGACGCCAGCGGCTTCCGCCAGCGACGCGCAATGCGCGTCGGCGCCTTTGAGGCCGCCGAGGTCGGCACCCTTGCCGGAACCGACACTGGTAACGAAGAAGCTCATCTTGGCATCTTGCGAGTAAGCGGCGCCCGCGGCTGCGATCAGGGTGGCGGCGGTGGCGAGAAGCAGTCTACGCATGTCGGTCCTCCGGTTGGTCTTCGACGGGTTACATCAGAAGAAACGTTGCCGGAGGCCTGTTTAATCCCTACGCATGTCGCCTAAAAGTGTGCAGCGGTTTTTGGGAAACCGACATGCGTCAAAAAGGCTCTAGTTTTATTCCGGCTGGCGATAGGCGACGAAGCGATTGTGCTTGGCTTGGAAGATCAATCCGGTCTCTTTCAGCTCCGGGCTGGCCAGCGGCACGATGCGTTTGGCGATCTCGGCGGGGTGCGGCAACGTCTCGGGATCCTCGCCCGGCACTGCCTGGGCACGCATGGCGGTGCGGGTGGCGCCGGGGTCGGCGGCGTTGACCCGGAGCGGCAGGCTCTGCGTCTCATGCGCCCAGGAGCGCATCATCGTCTCCACCGCGGCCTTGGACGCCGCGTAGGGCGCCCAGAAGGCACGCGCCGAGTGCGCTGCGTTGGAAGATAGGATGATCGCTCGTCCAGCATCGGAGAGCCGCAGCAGAGGGTCGACCGAGCGGATCAGCCGCCAGGTCGAGGTGACGTTGATGGTCATCACCTTCTCGAAGGTTTTTGCTTCGACATGACCGATCGGCGAAATGACGCCGAGAACGCCGGCATTGGCGACGAGAATGTCGAGCTTGCCCCAGCGTTCGTGGATGGCGCCGCCCAGGCGGTCGATGCCGGCCATGTCGGCGAGGTCGAGCGGCACCAGTGTCGCCTGGCCGCCGGCCGTCTTGATCTGGTCGTCGAGCTCTTCCAGTCCGCCGACAGTGCGCGCCACCGCAATGACATGCGCGCCGGCGGCAGCCAATTCCTTGGCCATGAAATAGCCGATACCGCGCGAGGCGCCGGTGACGACCGCAACGCGGCCGGTAAGGTCGAGGGTCATGCGATGGATTCCGGGAATTTGACTAACGCTGATGACGGTCCGGCCTACGTCCCGCTCGTCGCCAGCAGCGACAGCGTGCGCACATTGTCGTGGCCTTCGAAGTCGAGCAGGCGGGTTGGATACTGGCCGGTGAAGCAGGCATCGCAGAATTGCGGCTGGTCGTTGTCGCGGCTGGCTTCGCCGACGGCGCGGTAGAGCCCGTCAATGGTGAGGAAGCCGAGCGAATCGACGCGAATGAACTCGGCCATCTCCTCGATTGACATGCGCGATGCCAGGAGCTTCGATTTCTCCGGCGTGTCGACACCGTAGAAGCAGGAGGCGCGTGTCGGCGGTGAGGCGATGCGCATATGCACCTCCTTGGCGCCGGCGTCGCGCACCATCTGCACGATCTTCTGGCTGGTGGTGCCGCGCACGATACTGTCGTCGACCAGCACCACGCGCTTGCCCTCGATCATGCGGCGGTTGGCATTGTGCTTCAGCTTGACGCCCATGTGGCGGATCGAATCGCCCGGCTGGATAAAGGTGCGGCCGACATAATGATTGCGGATGATGCCGAGCTCGAAGGGAATGCCTGCGGCCTGGCTGAAGCCGATCGCCGCCGGCGTGCCCGAATCCGGCACCGGCACGACGATGTCCGCCTCGACCGGGCTTTCAACCGCCAGCTCGGCGCCGATGCGCTTGCGCACCTCATAGACGTTACGGCCTTCGACCGAGGAATCCGGCCGCGCGAAATAGACATATTCGAAGATGCAGAAGCGGGTCTTCTGCGGTTCGAAGGGGAACAGGCTTTCAATACCCTTGGACGTGACGACGACCATCTCGCCGGGCTTCAGGTCGCGAACGAAACGAGCGCCGATGATGTCGAGCGCGCAGGTTTCGGAGGCCAGGATCCAGGCGCCGTCGAGATCGCCGAGCACCAGCGGCCGGATGCCGAGCGGATCGCGGCAGCCGATCATCTTCTTGGCCGTCATCGCCACCAGCGAGAAGGCGCCCTCGACCTGCCGCACCGCATCGATGAAACGCGAGTTCAAATCGCGCTCCTTGCTGGTGGCGACAAGGTGCAAAAGCGTCTCGGTATCGGAGGTGGAGGAGAAGATCGCGCCTTGCTTCTGCAGCGCGCGCTGCACGGTCATGGCGTTGGTCAGATTGCCGTTGTGGGCGACGGCGAAGCCGCCATCGGCCAATTCTGCGAAAAAGGGCTGGATGTTGCGCATGCCGGCGCCGCCAGTCGTGGCGTAGCGGGTATGGCCAATGGCGCGGTTGCCTTGCAGGCTGTCGATGACGCGCTGCTTGGTGAAGGTGTCGCCGATCAGGCCGACATGGCGTTCGACATGGAACTGGCTGCCGTCATAAGAAACGATGCCTGCCGCTTCCTGGCCACGATGCTGCAGCGCATGCAGGCCCAGTGTGACGATGGCTGCCGCGTCCTGCCGGCCGAAAATGCCGAACACACCGCATTCGTCGTGGAAATGGTCGTCGGCCTCGGCGGAAAGCACGTCGTCTGCGTCTGCCATCTTAAGCTCCGCTAAAATCGCCATATAATGCGGGTTCGCGCCGAAAGCAACGCGGGCCGTGCGGTCGTTCACACCATCGTCAGATCCTGACGTCGTTTTCGGCGTCAGTTTGCCGGTGCCGTCGGTGCCGGAGCGTTGTTGGCCGGTGGTGTTGCGTCATTGTCGTCAGGCGCCGGCGTGTTGGCATCGTCGCCGCCCGCCGGAGCATCCGCCGCCGGTGCGTCCGGAGCAGCTGGTGTCTCGGCGGCCGGCTGATTCGGATTGAGCTTCTTGAGGATCGCGTTTTCCGGATCCTCGGGCAGCAGGCTTTCGAGCTTGGCGCCGATCTGTTCGAGCAGCGGCCGCGACTTGGCCTCCGTGACCCAGGCTGGTGCCTTGGCACCGGCCAGCCAGTTGAAGAACAGCAGGGCGACGGCAACGACCAGGATGCCGCGCGCGGCGCCGTAAAGGAAACCGAGCGTACGATCGAGTGCGCCGATCCTGGAATCGATGATCCAGTCGGCTAGCTTCATGGTGATGACCGAGACGACGATCAACGCGATGATGAAAACCACGCCGGCGGCCGCCGCCATGGCGACCTTTTCATTCTCGATGTAGGGCGCGAGGTAAGGCACAACCGGCTTGTAGAAGAAGAACGCCGCCGCTGCCGCCGCTGCCCAGGAGACGACGGACAGGACTTCGCGCGAGAAGCCGCGAACCATGGCGAGCATCGCCGAGACCAGAGTGAAGCCGACGAGAATTCCGTCAAGCAGCGTAATCGGCATGTCTTTCGCCCCACTCCATGAGCCGCATTATAGCGCGGAGCATCGGGTTCTGGGTCCGATGCTCTAATCTTCTTCGTCCACGCGGCTTCGGCGTGAGCCGGCTATGCGTGCCACGAGGTCGGCAAGCTCGGTCGGCTGGAAAGAACCGGCCCCGATCCCCCCGGCCAGTTCCCCGCTGCCCGAGGGCAGAACCGCGCTTCCAAAACCCAGCTTTTCGGCTTCCTTGAGGCGCTGTTGCGCATGCGCAACCGGCCTCACGGCGCCCGAAAGGCTGATTTCGCCGAAATAGACGCAATCGGCGGGAAGGGCAAGACCGGTGAGCGAGGAAACCAGGGCGGCCGCCACTGCCAGATCGGCCGCGGGCTCCGAAATCCGGTAGCCTCCGGCGACATTGAGATAGACATCGTGAGTGCCGAAGCGCACGCCGCAATGGGCTTCGAGAACCGCCAGGATCATCGACAGCCGGGCGCCGTCCCAGCCGACGACGGCGCGGCGCGGCGTGCCGAGCGAGGAGGGTGCGACCAGTGCCTGGATCTCGACCAGCACCGGCCTTGTCCCCTCCATGCCGGCGAAAACCGCCGCCCCCGGCGATTTGGCATGGCGTTCGCCAAGGAAAAGCTCGGACGGATTGGCGACCTCGCGCAGGCCCTTGTCCGACATTTCGAAGACGCCGATCTCGTCGGTCGGTCCAAAACGGTTCTTCACCGTGCGCAGGATGCGATAGTGATGGCCGCCTTCGCCTTCGAAGTAGAGCACGGCGTCGACCATGTGCTCGACGACGCGCGGCCCGGCGATCTGGCCTTCCTTGGTGACATGGCCGACCAGCACGATCGCCGCCCCTGTGGATTTCGCATAACGGATCATCGCCTGGGCGGCGGCGCGCACCTGTGTGACGGTCCCAGGCGCCGAATCGGCAAGGTCGGTCCACAGCGTCTGGATCGAATCCAGGATGACGAGATCAGGCCGCTTGCCGTCGGCGATCGTCGCCAGGATGTCCTCGACATTGGTCTCGGCGGCAAGTTCCACCGGAGAAGAGGCGACGCCAAGCCGCTGCGCCCGCAGCCTGATCTGCGCGACCGCCTCTTCGCCGGAAACATAGACGATGCGATGGCCTTTTGATGCCAGCGCCGCGGCCGCCTGGGTGAGCAGCGTCGACTTGCCGATGCCGGGGTCGCCGCCGACCAGCAACGCCGAGCCGCGCACGAAACCGCCGCCGGTGGCGCGGTCGAGTTCGCCAATGCCCGAGATGATGCGCGGCGCGTCCTCGATATCGCCGGACAGCGTGGTCAGCACCACCGCGCGGCCCTTGCGGGCATTGCGCGTGTTGGCTGGTCCCGAGCCGATGCCGCCGGACGTGCCTTCCTCGACCAGCGTGTTCCACTCGCCACAGGCATCGCATTTGCCGGCCCAGCGCTGATGCACCGATCCGCAACTCTGGCAGATGAATTGGACGCGTGACTTTGCCATTACGTCGCCGCAGGCTGAAAATTGGGAAAGCGGGGCGTTCCTTCACACCCCCCTCTGTCCTGCCGGACATCTCCCCCGCAAGGGGGGAGATTGGCAGTTTTGACTACAGCACCATCTCTGCCACGTCGGCGATTGGCGAAATCGGTAACGACATCCAATCTCCCCCCTTGCGGGGGAGATGTCCGGCAGGACAGAGGGGGGTGTGACAGAGCGCGACGGTAGGTCAAAAAGCTACTCGAACCTTTCCGGCAGATGATGCTCCTCGGCGAGGTCGGAGAAGCGGGTGAACTCGCCCTGGAAGGCAAGGCTGACGGTGCCGGTCGGGCCATGGCGCTGCTTGGCGATGATCACTTCGGCCTTGCCCTGGACCTCGATCATCTTCGTTTCCCAGGCGAGGTGCTCGGGCGTGCCTTTCTCCGGTTCCTTGTTCTTGATGTAATATTCCTCGCGGTACACGAACAGCACGACGTCGGCGTCCTGCTCGATCGAGCCCGATTCGCGCAGATCGGACAGCTGCGGATGCTTGTCGTCGCGGCTTTCGACCTGACGCGAGAGCTGTGAGAGGGCGATGATCGGCACGCCCAACTCTTTGCCGAGTGCCTTCAGTCCGGTGGTGATCTCGGTGATTTCCTGGACGCGGTTCTGCGACGCCTTGGCGGACGAACCCTGCATCAGCTGGATATAGTCGATGACCATCAGGTCCAGCCCGCGCTGCCGCTTGAGGCGGCGGGCGCGCGCCGCGAGCTGGGCGATCGAGATACCACCCGTCTGGTCGATGTAGAGCGGGCGCTTGTGGTTCTCCTGCGTGTAGGCGACAAGCTTGCCGAAATCGGCTTCCGTCAAATCGCCGCGCCGGATTTTCGAAGATGGTATCTCGGTCTGCTCGGAGATGATGCGGGTGGCCAGCTGCTCCGACGACATTTCGAGCGAGAAGAAGCCGACGACGCCGCCATTGGCCGCCTTGACCGAACCGTCGGCCTGCTGGGCAGGCTCATAGGCGGCCGCGATGTTGTAGGCGATGTTGGTGGCCAGCGACGTCTTGCCCATGCCTGGGCGGCCGGCGATGATGATCAAATCGGATGGCTGCAGGCCGCCCATGCGGTGGTCGAGATCGCGCAGGCCGGTGGCAATGCCGGATAGGTGACCGTCGCGCATGTAAGCCGCACTGGCCATGTCGACGGCGTTCTTCAACGCATCGGAAAAACTCTCGAAGCCGCCATCGTAGCGGCCGTTTTCGGCCAGCTCGAACAGGCGGCGTTCGGCGTCCTCGATCTGTTCGCCGGGCGCCATGTCGACCGGCGCGTCATAGGCGATGTTGACCATGTCCTCGCCGACGGTGATCAGCGCGCGGCGCGTCGCAAGGTCATAGATGGCGCGGCCATAGTCGGTGGCGTTGACGACGGTAACGGCCTCCACCGCCAGCCGCACGACATATTGCGCCATCGTCATGTCGCCGACTTTCTCGTCGGCCGGCAGGAAGGTTTTTAGCGTTATCGGCGTCGCGACCTTGCCCATGCGGATGAACTCGGACGCCACCTCAAAGATCTTGCGGTGCAGCGGCTCGTAGAAATGGCTGGCCTTGAGGAAGTCCGAGACGCGGTAGAAGGCATCGTTGTTGACCAGGATCGCGCCGAGCAGCGCCTGCTCGGCCTCGATGTTGTTTGGCGCTTCACGATAAAGCGGTGTTTCCGCGACGCCGAATTTTCGCGCTGCTTCTGCCATGATGTCCCCGATTTCGATCCCGGCTTCTCGATATCAGAACGTGACAAGTCCATGCTGACTTATCTGCACCAGTGCCTGTCCAATCAGCTTTGATACCCGCGATTCACAGCCGAGTTTTTTCGGTGGAAAGAATCACAATTGACTCGAATCGAAAGAACGATTGTAGCGCATCTACAGGGAGAACAAAACGGGAAAACAAGAATGGTGCCCTGTGCAGCCATCCCGCTCAAAGCTGACCGAGTCGCCCCTCGATGAACCGGCGTTCCGCCGGTTGCCGGGTCAACTCGATCGCCCGCCGGTAGGAGGTCCTTGCCGCTTCGGTCAAGCCAAGCCTGCGCTGCATTTCTGCTCGCGCCGCGTGCGCCAGATGGTAGCCGTCCAGCCCGCCTTGTCCCATGGCCGCCTCGATTGCCGCCAGTCCGGCCTGCGGGCCGTCGCGCATGCCTATGGCCGCGGCGCGGTTGAGTGCCACGACCGGCGAGGGGTCGACGCGGCCGAGCACATCGTAAAGCGCGACGATTTGTACCCAGTCGGTCTCCGCCGTGCCTGCCGCCTCGGCGTGGACGGAAGCAATGGCCGCCTGCAGGATGTAAGGTCCGATGCGGCGCGAGGCGATCGCCCGACCGATCAGGCCGTCGGCCTCGGCGATCAGCGAACGGTCCCACAGCGTGCGGTCCTGATCCTCTAGCAGGACAAGGTCGCCGCTGGCGTCGACCCGCGTCGCGCGCCGCGCCTCGTGCAGCAGCATCAGGGCCAGCAGCCCTTGCGCCTCCGGCTGGTCGAGCAGTTCGACCATCAGCCGGCCGAGCCGGATCGCCTCGGCGCACAGATCGGCCCGCGTCAGGTTCGGCCCCTCGGTTGCCGCGTAACCCTTATTGAAGATCAGGTAGATCACCTGCAGCGCACTCTCGAGACGCGCCGGCAGGTCGTCGCGGTCCGGCACTTCGTAAGGGATGGCCTCGTCGCGGATCTTCGCCTTGGCCCGCACGATGCGTTGCGCAATGGTCGGTGCCGGCGTCAGATAGGCGCGGGCGGTCTCTTCGGTGGTCAAACCACCCACTTCGCGCAGGGTCAGGGCGATGCGTGCATCCGGCGCCAGCGCCGGATGGCAGCAGACGAAGATGAGCCGCAATTCATCGTCCTGGATGTCTTCCGGCATGGCCGGCTCCGGTGTCGGCTCGGCCAGAGCCGTGAGCTCGGGCAGAGCCCCGGCCAGCCGCGCTTCCCGGCGCCAGCGGTCGATGGTCCTGAAGCGGCCGGCCGAGACCAGCCAGGAATAGGGATTGGCCGGCACACCCTGGCGCGGCCATTGTTCGGCGGCAGCAGTGAAGGCCTCATGCAAGGCCTCCTCCGCCGCGTCGAAACCGCCGAGCAGGCGGATCAAGGTCGCCAGCACGCGCCGCGCCTCGGTGCGGTAGGCCGCCTCCAGGGCGTCGCGCGGGCCGGCGGTGCTCACAGGACCGGCGGCGGCTGGCTGAAGTCGACGACCGGACGGACTTCGATAAAGC
Organism: Mesorhizobium sp. M0715; assembly: GCF_040320355.1. Taxonomy (NCBI): domain Bacteria; kingdom Pseudomonadati; phylum Pseudomonadota; class Alphaproteobacteria; order Hyphomicrobiales; family Phyllobacteriaceae; genus Mesorhizobium; species Mesorhizobium sp. M0715. The sequence goes on from NZ_JAMYPL010000019.1 coordinate 29,304, forward strand.
CGATCGTTGCCAGCGGATGGCCGCTCGCCACCCGCACCGCTTCATTGAGATCACGGGCTTCGATGACGATGATGCCGCCCAGGATTTCCTTGGTCTCCATGAACGGGCCGTCGACCGAAGACATCTTGCCGTCGCGGACCTGCACGGTCATCGCCTCTTCCGGCAACACCAGGGCCTCGGCGGTTACGAAGTGGCCGCTGGCCCTGAGCACCTCGTCATATCCGGCGCATTCGGCCAGCACGGCGTTGGCTTGCGGGCTGCCGCCGAACAGCGTCTTGGGGTGGTAGTAGATGAGACAGGCATAACGCATGGTGGGTTTCCTTTTCCAGGATTGTCTAGGGTTCTTGGGATCAGGCGTCGAGGATCGGTGCGAAGCCGCCGTGGACCCGGCGCTGGTTGTCGTAGGGCATGGTGTCGGCATACATGCGCGGATCGGCAATCACCTTCTTCCAGGCGTCGTCACGCACCTGCTTCGACGGCCATTCGACCCAGGCATAGACGACAACCTCATCGCCCGTCGCTTTCACGGCGCTGCGGTAATCGGTGATCTCGCCGTCGGGAACATCGTCGCCCCACGCCTCGACGACGCGGGTTGCGCCATGTTCCTTGATCACCGCGGCCTGCTTCGCCGCCACGGCAAGGTAGGCTTGCTTGTTGGCGGCCGGCACCGGCACCAGCGAGCCATCGATATAGCCGGTCTTGCCGGTCGTGTTCAGGTCGATGAACGGCGTGAAACCGCCGATGATCATGCGCTTGCCGTCAAAGGGCATGGACGCGCCGATCTCCGCCATGCGCGGGTCGCTCATCATCGTCTGATAGGCAGCGTCCGCCGCCGCCTTGTCCGCGTATTCGTGCCACGAAAAGGTGATGACCTCATCCGGCTTTGCCTTCACGGCTCCCTTGAAGTCGGTGATCTTGCCGCCGGGCACGTCGTCGCCCCATCCCTCGACCATCCGGGTGGTGCCGAACTCCTTCAGCATCGATGCCGCCTTGGCGACATGCTTGCGATAGGCTTCCTTGTTGGCGGCGGGCACCGCGGCGACAAATCCTGCGATATAGCTCATTGCGTCTCTCCTGTTGGCTGATGCCGTTTGACACTCTTGGCGTCTCGAAAGATCCGAGAACGCCAATGGTCGAACGGCACGGCCTGGATTCGACATCGCTCCGAATTTTTCTTCGGAGCGGTTCGAAACGCCACTGCCGCCTATTCGGAACCCAGCCTGTCGCCCCAGTCCAGCCGCCGGGCGAGCTTGAAGTCGGCGCCGTCGCGCTTGGTGAACAAGCGCTCGGCGGCGGTACCGTCGTCCTGGCAAAGCTTGAGCAGAACCTTGCCGGAGCCGGATTTCGGCGGCGCAAGAACCCGCGCCTGGTGCGAAGTGGGCCGTTCTCGGGAAGCCGCGACATAGATGAACTTCTCGTCTTCCCACGGCACGTCGGCATCCTTGGCCAGCCGATGCAGGCGCGAGCGGGCGACGCGGCGGGAAAAATGGCACCAGTCGGGCTGGATCAGCGGGCAGGGCGCCTGATGCGCGCAAGGCGCTAGCACATGCGCGCCCGCCTCGATCAACTGCCGGCGCACGGCAAGGATGCGCTGCCAGCCGGCAGGGGTGCCCGGCTCGACCACAAGCAGCGTGTCGGCGGTGAGTTGCCAGAGGCGGTCGATGAGCTTCGGCAGTGATGCGGGAGCGATTTCATCGAGCACATAGGCGCAAGTGACCAGATCGGCCGACTTGAGGTCGGCAAGGTCGATGGTGGCATCACCCGCCAGCCACCTCGTCTGGGCGGCAATCGCACCGGCGGCAAGTGTCTCGCCGACCTTGCGTACCGCCGCACTGGCTTCGAACAACACAGCCTGTTCGAGATCGGGCCACAGCTCAGTCGTGGCCCAAAGCGCAGTACCAGGACCTGCGCCGACATCGAGCAGGCTCTTGGGTTGGAAGGCGGGCTTGGCATCGCTCAGCGCATCGAGACTGGTGCGGATCGCGGCATAGGTCGCCGGCAGCCGCGTCGCCAGATAGGCTTTCACCGCCAGATCCTCGGCCATGTGCAGACGGCCGTCGCGCAATTCGGCACGATAACGGTCGGACAGCGTTTTTGCCGCTTGTTTGAGTACAGCCAGCGGAACGTTTTCGAGCAAGCGCTCGACACCTTGGCGAAGGGATGCCGGCAACTCCATCTCACGCGCCCCGCGGGACGAGAAGGATCACGGAAGCGCCGGCAATGCAGAGCGCCGCGCCGGCAAAATCCCAGCGGTCGGGGCGCACGTCCTCCACCAGCCACAGCCAGCCAAGCGATGCCGCAATGTAGATGCCGCCATAGGCGGCGTAGGCGCGACCGGCGGCTGACGTGTCGACCAGCGCCAGCAGGAGGCCGAACAGGGCAAGCGAGCCGAGGCCGGGAAGAAGCCAAAGCGGCGACTTATCCAGCCGCCACCAGGCCCAGAACGAAAAGCAGCCGGCGATCTCGGCCAGAGCGGCGGCGGCATAGAGGACGTAGGTCATGAAAAAGGTCCCGCGACGGTCACGGGACCTTTTTCAGTGCAGGCGCCGGCAATGGCAAGCGGCAATGCTATTCCTGGTCCGCAACCTTGCGGCGACGAGCCGGCTTGGCGGTCGGACTCTTTTTGACGGGAGCCGTTTCACGATGCCCCATATCGCGCATCTCGAGCGCCTTTTCGCATTTGGCCATGTAGTCGCGCGACATCGGCAGCGTATCGTTCTTCTTGGTGATCTGGATCTGGAAGATGACCAGGTCCTGCCAGCGGAAGGCGGCTTCCGAGGCCGCCAGATAGAATTCCCACATGCGGCAGAAGCGCTCGTCATAGATCGCCTTGGCCTTGTCGCGGTTGGCAGCGAAGCGCTCGCCCCAGTGCTTCAGCGTATCGGCATAGTGGAGCCGCAGGATCTCGACGTCGGTGACGACCAGGCCCGACTTTTCGATCGCCGGCATGACTTCCGAGAGCGAAGGGATATAGCCGCCCGGGAAGATGTATTTGCGGATGAATGCGCTGGTCGCCCACGGCACGCCGGAACGACCGATCGTGTGCAACAGCATCACGCCATCGGGCTTGAGCAGCGTCGCGCTCTTGTCGAAGAACGTACGGTAGTGGTTGACGCCGACATGCTCGAACATGCCGACCGAGACGATGCGATCGAAACGCTCGTTGAGTTCGCGGTAGTCCTTGAGCTCGAAATGCACGCGGCTTTCCAGCCCTTGCGCGTGCGCCCGGTCGGTGGCGACGCCATGCTGCTCGGTCGACAGCGTCACGCCCTGCACGTCGACGTCGAACGCTTTGGCGAGGTAGAGGCCAAGCCCGCCCCAGCCGGAGCCGATGTCGAGCACCGTCTGGCCGGCTTTCAGCCGGAGCTTGGCGGCGATGTGGCGCTTCTTGGCGGCCTGCGCTTCGTCCAGCGTCATGTCCGGCTGCTCGAAATAGGCGCAGGAATACTGCATGTCCTGGTCAAGGAAGAGCCGGTAGAGGTCGCCCGACAAATCGTAGTGGCGCTGCACGTTGCGGCGCGAGCGCGAGGCGGTGTTGATCTGCTGCAGGCGGCGGAAGGCGTGGCGCAGCCCTTCGATGGCCTTCGACCAGGTGGCGTCGATGCCGCCGCTGCCCATATTCTGGAAGGCGATGCGCATCACGCCCAGCACGCCGCCTTCGAGGATGTCGAGTTCGCCGTCCATGTAGGACTCTGGCACTGCCAGCATCGGATCGAAGGTGATGGCGCGCTCGGCATGCGCCGTCTTGATATGCATGTGCACCGGTTCGCCGCTGCCGTCGCCGAAAATCACAGCCGAGCCCTTGGGGCCGGTCACCTTGAGATTGCCGGTGCGCACCAGGCGGTCGAGAACGCGCTTCAACAGAATATTCATGACCAAATGTCCCCTCTCGGCCAGACAGGCTGCCTTGGCGCGTGACCGCGAAAATCGGTATCGATTTCGCCGGGGGTCTTGCGCCGAACCAAAGTTGCACAGCGTGCTTTGCGCGGCCAAAGGACGCGCTACGCCATAGTCTGCAACAATATATAGGGGTTCGAAAAGTTCCATTTGGCACAAAAATGCCCGGGCGAGAGACCCGGGCATTGGTCCAGCATGGCTGGATGACGGCAAAGTGATCGGAGCTTGGCTTTAAGTCGTGATCAGCCCATGGCTCCAATCGTCTTGCGAAGTGTGATCAGGCGTTGTCTTCGCCGCCCTCGAACTCGGTGTTCGGATCGAAGAAGTTCTCCGGCCGGGCGTTGTCGTTGATGTCGTCGCCATAGATGGCTTCGGCAGTGGTCAGTGTCTCGCCCTTGGCCTGGCGCTCGGCTTCGTCGGCCGTGCGGGCGATGTTGAGCGTGACGGTGACCTCGACTTCCGGATGCAGCGCGATCGCCACATTGGTGACACCGATGGTCTTGATCGGCTGGTTGAGCAGGATCTGGTTGCGGTTGATCGAGAAACCTTCCGCCGTCAGCAGATCGGCGATGTCGCGGGTCGAAACGGAACCGTAAAGCTGCCCGGTTTCGCCGGCGGAGCGGACGGCGATGAAGCTCTTGCCGTCGAGCTTTTCGGCGATCTGGGCCGCTTCCGACTTGCGCTCGAGGTTACGGGCTTCGAGTTGGGCGCGCTGGCCTTCGAACTTCTTCTTGTTGGCTTCGTTGGCGCGCAGCGCCTTGCCCTGCGGCAGCAGGAAGTTACGGGCAAAGCCGTCCTTGACCTTGACGGTGTCGCCCATCTGGCCGAGGCGGGAAACGCGTTCGAGAAGAATGACGTCCATGGTTTTGTTCCTTCGGTTGGGCGCCAATCAATCGATGAGATCGACGCCGAATGTCTCTGGAACAGGTCAGGAAGCTTGAGCGCCCGGGGGCGCTGGTGTCGCTGTCCTGCCTGTCGCGGCAGTTAGAGGTTTTTGACCTCAACCCGGGATTTGATGTCCAACCCTGCGGCGCCCGTCGCCGTGGGAGAGGAGCGGGCGGCGAGCCGCCCGCATTGACGCTATTAGCGAACCACGTAGGGCAGCAGGCCGAGGAAGCGGGCGCGCTTGATTGCCTTGGCGAGTTCGCGCTGCTTCTTCTGGCTGACGGCGGTGATGCGCGACGGCACGATCTTGCCGCGCTCGGAAATGTAGCGCTGCAGGAGACGCACGTCCTTGTAGTCGATCTTGGGCGCGTTGGCGCCTGAGAACGGGCAGGTCTTGCGGCGGCGATGGAACGGGCGCCGGGTCGGGATCTGATTGATGTCGACCATTATTCTGCACCCCCTTCAAAGCCTTCGCGCGGACGGCGCGGACCACGATCGGCACCGGCGTCGCCGAACGAGCGCGGCGGACGATCGCCACGGTCGCCGCGATCACGGTCGCCGAACGAGCGCGGGCCACGATCGCCACGGTCGCGGTCGCCGAAGCCGCCGCGTTCCGAGCGCTCTTCGCGCTTCTGCATCATGGCCGACGGGCCTTCCTCATGCGCCTCGACCTTGATGGTCAGGAAGCGCAGCACGTCTTCGGACAGGCCCATCTGGCGCTCCATCTCGTTGAGCGCGGCCGCTGGGCAATTCAGGTCCATCAGCGTGTAGTAAGCCTTCCGGTTCTTGTTGACCCGGTAGGTGAGGGACTTCAGTCCCCAATTCTCGACCCGGCCGACGGACCCGCCATTCGCGGAGATGACACCCTTGTACTGTTCGACAAGAGCATCGACCTGCTGCTGCGAGAGGTCCTGCCGGGCAAGAAACACATGTTCGTAAAGAGCCATTATGTCTTATGCCTTTCTTCGTTTCTCTCCCGGTTCCCGGCGGCAAAAGCCTCTGCAACTTCTCTGACCCGCAAACCCTCGAAGGGGCAGGGGGAAGAAAGGAGCATAACGAGACGGTCGAGAGCGGAGACACGGGAGGCGGAAGCACTTCCGGCTTCACACGAAGGTTCTAAAAAACCTCCGGCCCTCCGTTCAGCCCCCAGCAAGGACCGGCAGATTGCGGGCGTCTATATAGCAATCCGACCGTAAAGCAAGGGCAAGCGGCATTCCCGTGTGTCCCACGTGACGATCGGGGAGCAGCAACGGCGGAAGTTGTGGTTTCCGGGAACCACGTCTTAACCACACTAGAAGGTTGTGTGGAGTTGAAGCCCAGCCGTCAACGGTCGATTCATCATGGAAGGCGCAAAAGCCCGGACGACCGCACAAAAGCGGCAAGCATTTCCGGGGGTAAGGATGCTTCTCGACAAATTCTGGCGCTCGAAGAGCGGCAATTTCACGCTTGTGCTGGCACTGGGTTTGCCGGTCATCCTGACAGCAGTCGCTTTCGCAACCGATGTCTCGACCCTTATGCGGGCCAAGAGCAATTTGCAGAACGCTCTCGATTCGGCAAACCTTGCTTCCTCGCACCTTGGCGATCTCGACATCACCCGCAATGACGCTTTCAACCGCTATTTCCAAGCCAACATCGTCGGTCATGGCGAGCTCGGCAATGCGCAGGCGACGTTGACTGTCGACAAGGGCGTCAACTTCGTCAAGACAAAGGCGGTTGCCTCGGCGGACGTCAATCTCAACTTCGCCTTCCTGTTCGGCGACAGCAAGCGCATCGTCGTCGATGCCTCGGCGGTCGAATCGAACAACCAGCTCGAAGTCGTGCTGGTGCTGGACAACACCGGCTCGATGGCCGGCGCGCGCATGACGGCGTTGAGGACGGCGACAAAATCGTTGCTCGACACGCTCGAAGCGGCGAAATCGCCGACGCGCAAGATCCGCGCCTCGCTGGTTCCTTTCGTAACCGCTGTCAACGTCAATGGCGACGGCTTCGATCCGTCCTGGATCGACATGGACGGCAAGTCCTCGACCAACGGCGTCAATTTTCCCGTCATCGACGGCAAGCGACCGAACCACATGGCGCTTTTCAAACAGCTCAAGAAGACCGGATGGACCGATGCCGGATGGAATGGCACCGGATGGAAGGGTTGTGTCGAGGCGCGGCCAGGCGCTTACAATATCTCCGACACGCCACCCGACACGGCCAAGCCCGACACGCTGTTCGTGCCGTACTTTGCGCCGGACGATCCCGAAGACGCCCAAAAGCCGTCTGGCGCCTATGGCAATTCGGACAAATACTACAACAACTCCTACCTCAACGATGTCAGCGACAAAACCAGGCTTGCCCAGTCGGGCATCAACATTCTGGGCATCGATCTCAGCAACCTGCTCGGCAACCTCATCGACCTTTTGTCACCCGATGACAGGGCTGCCAGGGAAAAGATCGCCAAATATGTTGCGCCCGCCAAGGAACTCATCACCGAGACCGGCTCTCCCATCACTATCGGCCCGAACCGTGCGTGTCCGACCCCGGTGGTCGCCCTGACCGACGATTTCGACAAGCTGCGCAAGGCAGCCAGTCAGATGACCGAGTGGAACGGTTCGGGCACCAATGTCTCCGAGGGCCTGTCATGGGGTATGCGGGTGCTGTCGCCCGCCGCGCCCTACACCGATGGAGCGCCGTGGAAGACGCCCGGCATCAGCAAGATCGTGCTGTTGCTCACCGACGGTGAGAACGTCGTCTATGGCGCCAGCCAACAGCCGACGAAGTCTGACTACACATCATATGGCTATCTGGCCGGCGGTCGTTTCGGATCGGATAACCAGACGACGGCGGCACGCAACGTCGATGGCTGGACCAAAAGCGTCTGCACCCAATTGAAGGACCAGGGCGTGCAGATCTACACCATGGTGCTGCAGTCCGACACCGCAGCCAACCGTGCGCTTTACAGCGCCTGCGCCTCTGATCCGAGCGGCTATTATGCAGTCAACGATCCGACCAAATTGCCGGACGTCTTCCAGCAGATTGCCAACAAGTTCTCAAAGCTGCAATTGACGAACTAAAGGCGGTCTCAACTCGTATGGGCGGCGACAATCTTGTCGACCGTTTCGGGGAAGAAGTCGGGTGCCGCGTGGCGTTTGCCGAACATCATATCGTACTGCAGCAGGCGGAAATCGCGGATCGCCGGATCGATCTCCTTTTGTCGCGCCCAATCGGGCGTGGCTTCGCCAGCCGGCGTCAGCAGAAGATTGCGGTCGACGACACGGTAGCGTTCGCTCATCTCGCCCAGGAAGCCGGTGTAGTAGGGATGGCTGATCCCGGCCGTTTTCAGGATATGATAGGGCAGGAAGGCTGGGCTGACGGCACCCATGTGCTCAGCCGGTCCGGTGCGGTTCGACCAGATGACCAGCGGCGTCTCGTGGTGTTCGAGGGCGGCCTCGGGCGACGGTTCCTTGCGCGGCGCGACATTGTCCTTGAGGAAGCCGGTTTCGACGTAGACCGGCCCCAGCGGCGGCAGATGATCGCCGAAGAAGGCGATCACGGTGGGACGGGAGCGTTTCTTCGCCCATTCGACCAGGCGTTCAAGGCCGCGATCCGCATCGGCTGAACCCTCGGCATAGCTAAGCAGCGATTCGCGCGCCCATTGGCTGATCGGCGCCTTCACCGTATGCGTCGGATTGTAATAGCGGTTCGGCTCGTAAGGACCGTGGTTTTGCAGGCTGACGGCAAAGAAGAACACTGGCTCGTCGCTGGCGTCGGCCTCGCTGATGATCTCGTCGGTCATCGCCGCGTCCGATGCCAGCGGCCCGCGCTTTTGCATGGGCGGCAGCGTCTCTTCCGACTTGAAGTCGTTGAAGCCGAAATCGGCGTAGACCGCGCCACGGTTCCAGAACCAGTTGGTGCCGGGATGGATGGCGCGCGCCCGGTAACCCTGGCTCTTCAGGAAGGTTGCCAGCGAAGGCGTCGGCGTGCGCACATATTGCTGATAGGGGATGCTGCCGGCCGGCAGGAAGGCGTTGGAAAAGCCGGTCAGGGCCTCGAACTCGATGTTGGCGGTCATGCCGCCGAATTCCGGCGAGAACATCGAGCCCGAGCGCAGCGCCCGCACGTTGGGGATCGGATCGGGCGTGATGGTGACGCCGGGCAGCTTGGTCGGATCCCAGAAGGATTCGCTCATGACGATGATGATGTCGGGCTTCTCGGCCGGCACCGAGGCGGTTACATCAGGTCTGCCGATCGCCGCGATCGCTTTGTCGGTATAGCCTGGCGGCGCCGAGACATGCGCCATCGGCACATTGAGGGCGAAGGCCAGCGCAAAACCGTTGGAGGCATAGTTTTCCTTCTGGTCCCACATGATCGGGATGATCTGCAGCCGGTCCCTGGTCCAGGAGAAGGTGGCGTAGTCCATGATCGAAACGAAGAAGGCGAGCAGCGGCACGGCCAGCGTCAGCCGGGCAAGGCGGCCCTTGCGGCTGAGCGCGGGAACCTTGCGGCGCCACAGCCGCCAGCCGTAGACGAGCAGTGACAGGCCGGCGACGATGCCGACGACCATGGCGAGCGCGGTCATCGGCCGGTCGCGCACCAAAAGCGGCAGCAGCGCGAAGATCTGGCGGGCATAGAGGAAATCGGTGGGATAGAGCGGATCGCCGAGATAATGCGACTTCTGGTGGCCGACGAAGGCAAGGGATAGCGTCAGCGGCGCGACGATCATCAGGCTCTGATGGCTGCGGCCGAGCACCGCATCGAGGCCGATCAGGATCAGCGCGAAGACGACGATGGTGGTCCAGCCGGGCTTCAGCGGCTGCAGGAAGAAGGAGACGGTGCCAGCAAAATCGCCGCGCACGATCAGTTCGATCGCAAACACCAGGACGGCCGCGATCGCCAGGCTGACAAGCCCATAGCGCACGACCGGCCATCTCCTGCCCGGCAGATAGCCGGTGGAGGGGTCGTCTTCCAGGAACTGTGGCGCGGGCTTGCCGGCGCGTTTGTAACTCTTTGCCACTTAAACTTCCCCACCCAGCGACAAACACGTCACTCGATTGTCATGGAATTGTCACGCAAAGCTAGCGCCTGTGGCCAAAATAAGAAGAGCCAGCAAACGAATCGTGAGCGGTTTTCATCAGGAGTGATCGCCAAAAAGCCTTTCGGAACAGGCACTCGGCGGATGAGGCGGCCGTCGGGCAGGGTCGAACCGGGCTTGACTTGGCGCCCCGCCATGCCTCACAGGCAAGAAAAACCCGTCTTCAGGCAAGCAAAACCAGCCCTTGGGAGCCCTCGCATGGCCGTCGCATTCACCTTTCCCGGACAAGGCAGCCAGGCGGTCGGCATGGGCAAGGATCTCGCCGACGCCTTCCCCGAAGCGCGCAGGGTCTTCCAGGAAGTCGACGACGCACTTGGTGAGAACTTGTCGAAGCTGATCTGGGAAGGGCCGGAAGAGGCGTTGACGCTGACCGCAAACGCGCAGCCGGCACTGATGGCGGTGTCCCTGGCCGTGGTCCGGGCGCTGGAATCGCGCGGCTTCTCGCTGAAAGGCAAGGTCACCTATGTCGCCGGTCATTCGCTGGGCGAATATTCGGCGTTGGCCGCTGCTGGCTTCGTTTCGGTTGCCGATGCCGCCCGGTTGCTGCGCATACGCGGCAATGCCATGCAGGCGGCGGTGCCGGCCGGCGAGGGCGCCATGGCGGCGATCATCGGATTGGAACAGGCCGATGTCGAAGCAGCCTGCACCGAGGCATCCAAAGGGTCGGTCTGTCAGATCGCCAACGACAATGGCGGCGGTCAGCTGGTTATTTCCGGAACCAAGGCTGCGGTCGAACTGGCGGCGAAACTGTGCACGGAAAAGGGCGCCAAGCGAGCGCTGATGCTGCAGGTTTCCGCGCCTTTCCACTCCGCGCTGATGGCGCCCGCGGCCGACGTCATGCGGGAAGCCCTGGCCGGCGTGACAAAGAATTCGCCGGTGGTTCCCGTCCTATCCAATGTCACGGTTAGCCCGACCAGCGATCCGGACGAGATCGCCCGCCGCCTGGTCGAACAGATAACCGGCCGCGTGCGTTGGCGCGAGACGGTGGAGTGGTTCGGCGCGAACGGCATCACCACGCTTTACGAAATCGGCGCCGGCAAGGTGCTTTCAGGATTGGCGCGGCGCATCAACCGCGACATTGCCACCGCGTCGGTCGGCTCCGCGGCTGAGGTCGAGGCGGCGTTGGCGGCGCTTGGTTGAACGGCTTGACTGAATTCGCTGATGCGCGGCCACATGAATACGTGCATCGCAACTAAGGTGCGGCATGTCCACATCGATCCGTCTTTCTCCTGAGATCAGGCTGCGCCTGGATGTTCTCGCGTCCAAGACTGGGCGCAGCAAAGCCTATCATATGCGTGAGTTCATTGAGCGCGGCCTTGAGGACGTAGAAGACTACTACCTTGCCGCCGAGGTGCTGGCACGGATCAGGAGCGGCGAGGAAGGTATTATGAAAGGCGACGACTTCTGGGGCTGTGATGTCTACAGATAACCGTTATCCGGTTTGAGAGAAGGAAAAGACATGTTCGAATTGACTGGCCGCAAGGCGCTCGTCACCGGCGCATCGGGAGGCATCGGTGAGGCGATCGCCAGGATGCTGCATGCGCAGGGCGCGATCGTCGGCCTGCATGGCACCCGCGTCGAGAAACTGGAAGCGCTGGCCAGCGAGCTTGGCGACCGGGTCAAGCTGTTCCCGGCCAACCTGTCGAACCGTGACGAGGTCAAGGCGCTCGGCCAGAAAGCCGAGGCCGATCTCGAAGGCGTCGACATCCTGGTCAACAATGCCGGCATCACCAAGGACGGGTTGTTCGTGCGCATGTCGGATGCCGACTGGGACACCGTGCTCGAAGTCAACCTGACCGCCGTGTTCAGGCTGACCCGCGAACTCACCCATCCGATGATGCGCCGCCGCCATGGCCGCATCATCAACATCACCTCGGTGGTCGGCGTCACCGGCAATCCCGGCCAGACCAATTATTGCGCCTCAAAGGCCGGCATGATCGGCTTTTCCAAATCGCTGGCACAGGAGATCGCCACCCGCAACATCACCGTCAACTGCGTCGCCCCGGGCTTCATCGAATCGGCGATGACCGACAAGCTCAACGACAAGCAGAAAGAGGCGATCATGGCGGCGATCCCGACGCGGCGCATGGGCACCAGCGTTGAAGTCGCGTCCGCCGTCGCTTATCTCGCCTCCAACGAAGCCGCCTACGTCACCGGCCAGACCATCCACGTGAATGGCGGCATGGCGATGATCTGACGGACCTTGTTGATAATTCTACCCTGCCGGCCATCTGCCGCGGTTATCTGCGCTTCCGGTGCTCGCGTACTGAAAGTACGCTCCGCTCCGGTTCTCGAAAACCGCACCATATGACTCGGCAGGGCGAATTCTAAACAAGGTCCGGCGGGTTGTGAAAAGAGACCATTTCGGCTTGGACCTCAGCTATTTTTCGTGTAATGCGGCCCGCAACCCGGCGGTTCGGGCAAAAACCGGTTCGTAGTCGTTGCGTTTCCGGCAGGACCATCTTTCAGCTTGATTAGCGGCATTCTGCCCGCTAACGAAGACAGACAAACAAAAGACGAGGATGCCCAAATGAGTGACACCGCAGAGCGCGTCAAGAAGATCGTCATCGAGCACCTTGGCGTCGATGCCGACAAAGTGACGGAGCAGGCGAGCTTCATCGATGATCTGGGCGCCGACAGCCTCGACACGGTCGAACTCGTCATGGCGTTCGAAGAAGAATTCGGCGTCGAGATTCCCGACGACGCGGCTGAGACCATCCTGACCGTTGGCGATGCCGTGAAGTACATCGACAAGGCTTCGGCCTGACGCTTTCCGCAGTCATCACCGGGGAGGACCTGCGATGAGGCGTGTCGTCGTCACGGGCCTTGGGTTGCTGTCGCCGTTCGGCATGGGCTTCGAGCACAGCTGGAAGGAACTTCTGACCGGCCGCAGCGCTGCCAAGCGCATCACTGAGTTCGAGGTGGAGGATCTTGCCTGCAAGATCGCCCACGTCATTCCGCGTGGTGACGGCAGCAATGCCACCTTCAATCCGGAGGCCGTGCTCGAGCCGAAGGAACTGCGCAAGATCGGCGACTTCATCCTGTATGGGATTGCCGCCGCCGACGAGGCGCTGAAGGATTCCGGCTGGGAACCCAAGACGCATGAAGAGCGGTGTGCCACCGGCGTCCTGATCGGCTCCGGCATCGGCGGCATCGAGGGCATCGCCGAGAACGCGATGATCCTCAAGGAGCGCGGCCCGCGCCGCATCAGCCCTTTCTTCATCCCGGGCCAGATCATCAATCTCGTCTCCGGGCAGGTTTCGATCCGGCACGGGCTGAAAGGCCCGAACCATGCCGTCGTCACGGCCTGTTCGACCGGCGCGCACGCCATTGGCGATGCTGCCCGGTTGATCATGTGGGGCGATGCCGACGTGATGGTCGCCGGTGGCGCCGAAGCGCCGGTGACGCGGCTGTCGATCGCCGGTTTTGCCGCATGCCGGGCACTGTCGACGGAACGCAATGATTCGCCGCAAACGGCGTCGCGACCCTATGATCGCGACCGCGACGGCTTCGTCATGGGCGAGGGCGCCGGCGTTGTCGTGCTCGAGGAGCTCGAACATGCCAGGGCGCGCGGCGCCAAGATCTATGCCGAGGTGACGGGTTATGGTCTCACTGGCGATGCGCATCACATCACCGCGCCCGCCGAGGATGGCGATGGCGCCTTCCGTTGCATGACGGCGGCACTGAACCGGGCCAAGTTGACGCCGGCCGATGTCGACTACATCAACGCGCACGGCACCTCGACCATGGCCGACACGATTGAGCTCGGTGCCGTCGAGCGGCTTGTCGGCAATGCCGCATCGAAGATTTCGATGTCGTCAACCAAGTCGTCGATCGGCCATCTGCTTGGAGCGGCGGGTGCCGCCGAAGCGATCTTCTCTATCCTTGCCATCAGAGACAATGTCGCGCCGCCGACCATCAACCTCGATAACCCGGAACGCGAAACCGCGATCGATCTGGTGCCGAACAAGCCGCGTGCCCGCCAGATCGACGTGGCGCTGTCCAATTCCTTCGGCTTTGGCGGGACCAACGCGTCGCTGGTCTTCCAGCGATACAATGGCTGATCGTCCGGCTGCCGGGCGGCGCTTTGGCGTGCCGTCAATTTTGCCATATTCGCCCCTACTCTGCCGCTGGGGATTCGTTGGGCGATCAAACGGTAGGGCGAAATGAACACAAATCCGGCAGGCAACGGAGAATTCGGGCAACGGCCGCCGACATCCGGCCCGATCGTGCCGAAAACGGCCAGCGAGGCGTTGCGGCCGGAGGCTGGCACGCCGCCGCCGAAGCGCTCGCGTGCGTCACGCAGCCAGGTCGTCGTGTTCATGAACTTCGTCATCTCCTCGGTGATGCTGGTGGTCCTGGCGGCCGGCGTCGCGGTCTATTTCGGCAAGGAGGAATTCACCGAACCCGGACCTTCGGCTAATGGCGACACCTTCCTGGTCAAGCCGAACACCGGCGTCCAGGATATCGCCGACCAGCTCGAACGCCGGGGGCTGATCAGCGACGCCCGGGTATTCCGTCTTGGCGTGCGGGCCTTCGGCAATGATTCCGCGCTGAAAGCCGGCGAGTACGAGATCAAGCCCAGGGCTTCCATGCGCGATATCATGGAGCTTTTGAAGAGCGGCAAGTCGGTGATGTATTCGCTGACCATTCCTGAGGGACTGACGGTCGACCAGGCATTGCAGCGCATCGCCGAGGAGACTGCGTTGAGCGGCGACATGCCGGCAACCACGCCGCCGGAGGGCAGCCTCGCCACCGACACGCTGCGCTTCACGCGCGGCGCGACACGCCAGCAGATGGTCGACAAGCTGCTGGCGGATCAGAAGAAGCTGGTCGACGATGTCTGGGAGCGGCGCGCGCCTGACCTGCCGCTGGCCAACGTCGAGGAGTTCGTCACGCTGGCCTCGATCGTCGAGAAGGAGACGGGCAAGGGTGACGAGCGTTCGCGAGTTGCCGCCGTCTTCCTGAACCGGCTTGCCAAGGGCATGCGCCTGCAATCCGATCCGACCATCATCTATGGGCTGTTCGGCGGCAAGGGAAAGCCGGCGGACCGGCCGATCTACCAGTCGGACATCCAGAAACAGACTCCCTACAACACCTATGTGATCAATGGCTTGCCGCCGACGCCGATCGCCAATCCGGGTCGTGCAGCGCTGGAGGCGGTGGCCAATCCGTCGAAGACCGCCGACCTCTATTTCGTTGCCGACGGCACCGGCGGGCACGTCTTTGCCGCGACGCTGGACGAGCACAACGAGAATGTCGCCCGCTATCGCGCGTTGCTGAAGAAGCAGGCCGATGATGCCGCCAAAGCCGCCAAGACGACTGGCACCGGCGACAGCGATGCCAGCGGCGGTGACGCGGGCGCTGCCCAGTAAATGAAGAAAGGCGTTGCCCGACAGGCAACGCCCTGACATTTGGAAGAGCGCCGCGCGTCCGATTTCGACGCGCCTGCGGCGCAGTCTTTTTTCAAGCCGCACTCGCTCCTGTCCGGAAAGCCGGTTCAGGGCGATGTGCCAGGGACGTGTGGGCGATATGAATTTGCAGAGCATGACCGGTTTTGCACGTGCCGTCGCCGAGCACGAAGGCACTTCGATCGCCTGGGAGGTCAAGTCCGTCAACGGCAAGAGCGTCGAGGTACGGCTGCGGCTGCCGCAAGGCTTCGAACGGTTGGAACCTGCTGTCCGGCAGATACTTCAGAAACGTTTTGCACGCGGCAATTTCCAGGCGACGCTGACCATCGGCCGTGCCGTTGGCGCGCAGGCGCAGCCGGTCGTCAACGAAGCCTTCCTGAAGGACCTTGCTGGGCTCGCCAAACGGCTGCAGGAGCAATTCGGCGTTGCTGCGGCGACGTCAGATGGATTGCTTTCGCTGCGCGGCGTGCTCGACATTCCTGAAACCGTCGAAACCGAGGAGGCGAGGGCCGCGCTCGATGCCGCGATCATGGTCGCGCTCGAAGTGGCCTTGAACGGGCTCGAACAGGCACGTCAGGGCGAAGGAGCCGCGCTGGCTTTGCTGTTGTCGGGTCATATCGACACGATCGAGGTGCTGACGCTGCGAGCCGAGGCGGATCCATCCCGCGAGACGACGGTGATTCGCGAACGCATCGCCGAGCAGGTCAGGCTGCTGATGGACGCTTCCGCCAATCTGGATGCCACCCGACTGCACATGGAGGCGGCGTTCCTGGCCACCAAAGCCGATATTCGCGAAGAGATCGACCGGCTGAAAACGCATGTCGCGTCCGGCCGGGCTCTGCTGCTGGGCGGCGGTGCGGTCGGTCGCAAGCTCGATTTTCTGGCACAGGAATTTAACCGCGAATCGAATACGCTGTGTTCCAAATCGAATGCCGCAGCCGTCACCGCGATCGGCCTGGACCTGAAGGCGGTGGTCGACCAATTTCGTGAACAGATCCAGAATCTGGAGTAGCCGATGGTTGCCAAGGATTTGGGGTCCCGCATTCGCCGCCGGGGCCTGATGCTCGTCCTGTCGTCGCCATCCGGCGCCGGCAAGTCGACGATCGCGCGCAATCTTCTGGAAAGCGATTCCAGCCTCGAACTGTCGGTCTCGGTCACCACCAGGCCGCGCCGCGGAAGCGAGATCGAAGGCGTCCACTATCATTTTCGGACGATGCGCGAATTCGAGCGGCTTCGTGATTCCGACGCACTGCTGGAGTGGGCCGAGGTGCATGGCAATTGCTATGCGACACCGCGCGAACCGGCCGAATTGGCGCTGTCCGAGGGGCGCGACATGCTGTTCGACATCGACTGGCAAGGTGCCCAGCAGCTCAAGGAGAAGATGCGCGCCGACATTGTCTCGATCTTTGTCCTGCCGCCATCGATGAAGGAGTTGAAGGCGCGGCTGAAACGTCGCGCTGAAGACCAGGAGGCGGTGATCGAGACGCGGCTGAAAAACGCCCGCAACGAGATCGAGCACTGGAAGGAATATGATTTCGTCATCGTCAATGACGACCTTGACCGCGCCTTCGCCGAAGTTCGCGGTATCGTCGTCGCCGAGCGGCTAAGACGCGACCGCCGGCCAGGCCTGTTCGATTTCGTCTCTGGACTGTTGGACGAGAAGACTGGCTGAGGCGGTGAAGCGCCAATCTCCCCCCTCAAGGGGGAGATCGGCAGCTTCTTACACCGCATTGGTCAGCCGCACGAACTCCTCGACGCTGAGCGTCTCGGCGCGGCGTGTCGGATCGATGCCGGCGCGTTCGAGCAGGGCTTCGCCGCCGAGGCTCTTCACGCTTTGCCGCAGCATCTTGCGACGTTGGCCGAAGGCGGCTTCTGTGACGCGGCCGAGTTTTTTCACCTCGGCGGGCAGGGGCGTCGGGCGCGGCACCAGATGCACCACCGAGGAGGTGACCTTTGGCGGCGGCGTGAATGCCTGTGGCGGTACGTCGAAGGCGATCCTCGCCTCCGTCCGCCAGCCGGCAAGAACCCCCAGCCGGCCATAGCTGTCGCTGCCGGCGGGCGCGACGATGCGCTCGGCCACCTCGCGCTGGAACATCAAAGTCATCGAGGTGTAGAAAGGCGGCCAGTCGCTGACCGTCAGCCAGCGCACCAGCAGCTCCGTGCCGATGTTGTAGGGCAGGTTGGCCACGATCTTTACCGAGCCCCCGGTCGCTCGACGGGCAAGGCCTGCGAAATCCGTCTTCAGCGCGTCGCCGGAAACAACCTCCAGCCGGCCGGGATAATGATCGGACACTTCGGCAAGAGCAGCCAGGCAACGTTCGTCGCGCTCTATGGCGATCACATGGCGCGCTCCGTTGTTGAGCAAGGCGCGGGTCAGCCCGCCGGGACCAGGACCGACCTCGATTACTGTTACATCGGACAAGTCGCCGGCGGTGCGCGCGATCTTGCCGGTGAGGTTGAGGTCGAGCAGAAAATTCTGGCCGAGCGCCTTCTTCGCCTGCAACCCATGACGCTCGATCACCTCGCGTAGCGGCGGCAGCCCGTCGATGCTCATGCCCGAGGTCTCATACGGCGATTGCCTTCGTGTTCGTGTCGGCCAGCCGCCGGGCAAGCTTCAGCGCCGCTATCAGGCTGTCGGGCCGCGCCACACCCTTGCCGGCAATGTCGAAGGCCGTGCCGTGGTCGGGCGAGGTGCGGATGAAGGGCAGGCCGAGCGTGACATTGACCGCCTCGTCGAAAGCCAGCGCCTTGGCCGGGATCAGCGCCTGGTCGTGATACATGCAAAGGGCCGCGTCGTAGCCCGCCCGCGCCCGGACATGGAACAACGTGTCGGCCGGCAAAGGGCCGAAAGCGTCGATGCCCTCGGCACGCAGGATGTCGACCGCCGGGCGCACGATCCGCTCGTCCTCGAGGCCCATGGAGCCGCCTTCGCCGGCATGCGGGTTGAGCCCGGCAATGGCCAGCCTCGGCTTGGTGATGCCGAAGCGGCCGGTGAGATCGGCAGCGGTGATGCGCGCAGTGGCGACGATCAGTTCGGTGGTCAGTGCCTTCGGCACCTCGGCCAGCGCGATGTGGATGGTGACGGGAACGGTGCGCAGGTCGGGTCCTGCCAGCATCATCACCGGCATCGCCTCGACGCCGCTGTGCCGGGCCGCCAGATGCGCCAGATACTCGGTGTGGCCGGGAAAGCGAAAGCCGGCATCGTAGAGCGGCTTCTTGGCGATCGGGCAGGTGACCACGGCCGAGGCTTCGCCGGCAAGGCAATCGGCGACGGCGCGGTCGATGGCCTCGATGGTGGCTTCCGCATTGGCCGGATCCGGCCGGCCGGGGCTGTCGATGCAGCCGGCGGCTAGTGGAACGATCGGCAAGGCGCGGGCAAAGACCTGCGCCGCTTGCGCTGATGTCGTTTCGACGACCGGCAGCGAAATGCCGAGCAGGCGCGCCCGGGAGGCGATCAGTGCCGGATCGGCGAGCAGGTAGAAGGGGGGCAGGTCGGCAGCTTCCCGCGCCATAAAGGCGGCGATGGCGATCTCCGGCCCAATGCCGGACGGATCGCCGACGCTCAACGCGAGCGCAGTCACTGCGTTGCTCACGTCAGCGCTTGACGATGCGGGCTTTTGCCTTCAGCTCGTCGACATATTTCTTGCTGAGCGCGTCGGCATCCTTGTCGCCGCCAGAGCCTTCGGCCTGGAACGCCATCTGCGCGACCTTGTCGTCGGACACTTCGCGCGACGAGCAGATGCCGATGAATTCGACGCCGCGCTCGGTTTCGCGCGTGGCGGTGGCACCGCCGACTTTGGTAGCCTTGATCTGCTCGGCCCAGTCCGGCGGCAGCTGCGGCGCGAGCACCCGGCCCAGATCGCGAACGGTGACGTCGATCAAGCCCTTGGCGAATTCGCGCGTCGTGTTGCAGCCGTTGAAGCGGGCGCGCATGGCGTCGGCCTCGCGCTTGCGTTTGCCCAGCGTCGCGCTGCGTTCAGCCGCCGGCACCACGAAGATGACCTGCTGCAGCATGTATTCGGTGGCGCTCGGTTTGGCGCCGCCTTTTTCGAGCATCTTCCTCACGAGATCCTGCTCGCTGACGGCACCTGTGCCGTCGCCGGAACGGTAGCGTGCGCTCAAAGCCTGGTTCCAGGCCATCTGGGCGCGGATGAATTCCTTGAAGTGGCTCTTGGTGACACCTGACTTCTCCATGACGCCGTCAAGCTGGCTGAGCTGCATCTTGTTGCTCGAGGCAAAGCGCTGATACGCCGCCTCGACCTGTGCGTCGCTGATGCGGATGCCAAGCCGCTTGGCCTCGGCCATACGCAGCGTCTGGTCGATCATTTCCTGGCCGGCATCGCCCTTCTTGCGCTGCAGCTTCAGGAAGGCGGCGCGATGGGCGATGTCGCCGCTGGTGACCGGAATGTCGTTGACGACGTATTTGATCTCGCTGGCGAAAGCCGGCGGCGTCATTGCAGTGATCGACACGGACGTCGCCGCCACGAGCAACGCGAAACCTGCTGAAAAGAGGTATTTCCTCATCGTTGGTATCCCAATTCTATCCCGGTCCCGCCCAATTTCATCTTTCCAGGTGCGCGAAATCCGTGCCAGCCCTATGCGGCGAAACGATGTCGCCGATTGTTACTGGATCGTGTCGACGCCACTGGTCGACGAGCCGAAATCGCCGAGGGTGCGGAACGACAGATTGAAGCCGATGGTCTGCGACACCTCTCTGGTGTTCAGATCGCGCGACTGCGAGTAGGTCATCAAATAAGTGAAGCAGGAATCGTTGTAGGCGAAGCCGACGCCGTCCTTGACCAGCAGGCTTTGCTGCAGGTCGTATGTTCCGGTGCCGAAGACGCGCCAGTTTTCGGCGAGATGCGTCGATGCACCAAGCGTGACCTCGTGGCGGTCGGTGGTAAAGCCGTACAGGGGCTGAGCCTGGATGAAGGCGTATTTGGCGCTCAGCGACACAGGCAGGCCGGAATAGGCGGCCTTCACCTCGGCGCGGCGGATCTCGAAGCTCTGTTCGTCGAAACGGCCGCTGACCGAGGCCGCGAAGCCGTTGGGGCTGTTGATGCCGAACAGGCCGACATAGTCGGACTTGGTCGTGTCGAGGCCGGAATTGGCGCCGACATTGACCAGATCCGGCGCGGCAAAGGAGTTCTCGCCGCCGATCTGATAGGATTGGCCGAAAATCGCATTGGTGCCCCAGCCATTGTTGTACGAGCCGGAATAGCGGAAGCCGACATTGGCGCGCGAACCGCCTTCGACGCGGTCGTAACCGGAGAACTTGTCGCGCTCGAACAAGGTGGTCGCGTCGAAGACCATGCTTTGGGCGTCTTCGTTGGGCACTGAGAGGCCGCCGACATATTGCTCGTTCGGACGCATGAAGACCTGCGCCATTGGCTCGATGACATGGCTGGACCCGCTGGCCATGGAAAACAGCACCGGCCAACGCATCTCGAGGCCCGCGGTTGCCATGTAACGGGCAAATGACGAGCGCATATCGTCCTGCTCGCCCAAATGCGTTGCCATTCGGTCGATGGCGTCTAGCGAAGCCGACGATGCGTTGAGGTAGTCCACATCGCCCTGCAGCGCGAGCAACGGCGTTAGCACCAGTCCGTCATCTGTGACGAAACTCCGCTTCCACTCGGCCTCGGCGGTGAGACGGCCCGATTCGCCTTCGATGCCGCGGACGCGCTGCGTCGGAGTGAGGGCATTGTAGGGCTGGACGAAGGTCTCATCGACATCGTCGCGGCGGATGACACGCGCGTTGACATTGAGGGACAGCTGGCCGCCGGCCACCGAGGCATCAGGAATATAGGCGTAATCGAGCGACGGCAGCACCCACGGCTGTTGTCCGCTTCGCGCAGAGATATTGTCGTCAGGCGTATCTTCCTGCACATCGAAATGCATGGCGCGCACGTCGAAATAGTTGCGGCCGTTGAGACCCGTCAAGTAGACCGACGACTGGTGGACGCTGCTATTGTACTTGTCGATGCCGTAGGTGTTCGAGAAGTTCTTGTCGGTCTGCAACAGCACGTCCCAGCCGAAGTTCCAGCGTGAGTTGATGGCGAACTGCCCCTGGGTACCCATCATGCCGCGGAATTTGTTGGGATCGCCGGCGCTGCCCGAATTGACGTTGTGGCCAGAGCTGGATGGGAAGGCAGTGGTGTCGAGGAAGGCGTCGGGATTCTGCTGGTGTATCCCGGCGATCTTCAAGCTGTACTCGCCATTGTCGAAGCGCTGACGCCACTCGGCCTCACCGAGGAAACCCTGCCTGGTATAGCCGGTGCCGGTGACGGTCAGGTCGTAGGTCGGCGCCAATGCGAGATAATAGGGGACTTTCACGCCGACGCCGAGATCGCTCTTGTAGATGATGCTCGGGATCAGGAAGCCGCTCTTGCGCTTCACCGTCGGGTCGGCAATCTCGAATGCAGGCAGATAGGCAAGCGGAAAACCGAAGAACTCGAAATTCGCATTCTCGAAGCGAACCGTCTTCTTCTCGCCGTTCCAGATGATCTTCTTGGCCTTGACGCGCCAGGTCGGCGCTTTGTCCGGCTTATCCTCGCACGGCTCGCAGGCGGTGTAGACGCCATTGTGGAAGGTGGTCAGCACGCCGCCCATGCGTTCGGCGCTTTCGGCGGCGAAATAGGCCTTGTCGATGGTCTCGACCCGCAACGCGTTGACGAAGCCGTCGGCGAAGTCATCGGTGATGTCGATATGCTGCGAATTGATCTTGGTGCCGTCGCTGTTGATGACTTCGACGTTGCCGCTCGCGACCATCCGCTTGGTGTTGCGGTTGTATTCGACGCGCTGGGCGACAAGGCGATTGCCACCATAGTCGATCTGCACACCGCCGACGGCGGTCACGGTCTGGTTGTCGTTGTTGTAGACCAGCGTATCGGCCGCCAGCAGCATTTGCGAGCCGGCCGGAACCGATGTCGCCATGTCGCCGACGTCCTGCGCAAGCGCCGGTGCCGGAACGGCGTAGGCAAGCACGCACGCCAAGGCGGTCGCCGCATAGAGGCGCGCCAAACCGGCCTGCCTGTTGCTGGGCAAAAACGCCTCCCTCACTAGCCGTCTTCCTTGTATAGCAGGAAAGTCACCCCGAAGAACATAGCCACCATGACCGGTACCCAGGCGGCTACGACAGTCGGCACGAATCCCGCCACGCCGAATGCCTTCACCAGCACCGAAACGACATAAAGCAGAAAGCCAGCGATGATGCCACCCAGAATCATCGTCGCCGACTGTCCCATCCTGGCAAATCGCATTGAAACCGTTGCCGCGATCAGCGTCATGGCGACGAGAAGGAACGGCAACGCCACGAGCGAATCAAACTGCATGGCAAAGGCATTTGCCTTGAGGCCGAAGGAGCGGGCAACTTCGATCTTTCCGGGCAGGTCGTAGAAGGGGATGGTTTCGGGGCGCGCCAGCCGCTCTTGCACGAATTCCGGCTTCAGATTGGTCGGTACGCGATCGGTTGCCGATGCCTGGATCGTGCCGTTCTGGAACGTCTTGACGTCCTGCAATTCCCAATAGCCGTCGCGCAGGAAGGCACGGGCGGCGTCCTTGCGCTCGACGATGTTGCCTTGCGGGTCGAGAATGAAAAATACGACATCGGCCATTTCCAGGCCCTGGTTCAGGATGGCCCGCGCACCGATGATGGTGTCCCCCGAACTGGTTTTCTGCCGGATCCAGGGCGCGGCATCGGCCGAGACCGTATTCGATTTGCCGGAACGCAGCTGGGTTTCGATCTGCTCGGACCAGGAGAATGCGTGCGCGGCGAGTGGATTGATGACGCCAACCGACAGGACGCCGAACAGCAAGGCTCCGACACAGCAGGGCAAGAGGAACTGCCAGGCGGAAACACCGGCGGAACGCGCGATGACCAGTTCGTAACGCCGGTTCAGCGATACCAGCGTCGCCATCGCCGAGAAGAGACCGACGAACGGCACCGTCTGCAGCATGATCATCGGCATACGGAGGCCTGAAATGGCTACCGCCGTGCCGTAGGTGAAGCCGGGCAGGCCGGTGGTGCGTCCGGACAGCTCGGTGAAATCGATCAGGAACACCAATGCCAGGAGGCCGATGAAGAACCAGATGGTGATCGTCACATAGCGGAAGAAGAAGTAGCGGCCCAGTGTCCAGCCCATCAGCCGACCCCTTGCCCTGATGCGCCGCGCCTGGACAAACGCAATTTGAAAGCATTCCAGCTGTCAGCGATGCGCGTGGCGAAGTTTGTCATCCAGTCCGCCCAGGTCACGGGCAGTTCCAGTGTCCGGTTGGAGACGATGAACCAGATCGCCACCGCGGAAGCCACGATCGGCACGCCATAGACCATATACGCATATTGCGGGACCTCATCCGCCTTGCTGGCGGCAAAAAAGCCCAGCCAACGCACGAACAGCGATATCGTGATCGCCGTGATCAGCGGATTGACGCGCGCCTCGCGGTGCGAGCGCGCATCCCCGGCGACCGCAAGCGCGATCAGCGCGAAAACCATGGAATAAGTCCATTCCGAGAACCGCTGGTTGACCTCGGCCCGGTATTCGTAGGGGTTCTGCTGATAATACTTGTCGTTGGCGCCCGGGTTGAGCAGGTACTGCGTCGTCTGGTCCTTGGGCAGGAGCGTCACCGCCGAAGCCGCCGCCATGAAGGCCGACATGTCGAAGGCATAGGAGGTGAAGCGGATGACGGAGAGATCGCCGGTCAGCGTTTTGCGATGGATGACGCCGTCATTCATCATCAACACCTTTTCACCGCCGCGTTCGATGATGCTTCCGGTCTTGGCGTAGTAGACGAGGTTGACGCCTTCTTCGCGCGAATCGGCGACGAAAATGCCGCCCAGCCGATTGTTCGGAAGGCGCTCGCCGATCTGCAGGAACAACCCGTCGTCAATCTTGCGGAAGGTGCCTTCCTGGATGATCAGCGACAACAGATCCGCGCGCGACGACGCCACCAGGGCCCGGTTCTTCTGCCGTGCGTAAGGGTCGATGCCGTTGTCGACGGCAAAGGAAAAAACGGCGGCGGCGAGCGCCAGCAACATGATCGGCCGCACGATCGTCCAGCGCGAGGCCCCCGCGGCGTTGACGACGGCGAGTTCGGAATCCGAATTCATGACACTGAGTGTCTGTGCGACCGCTACCACCAGGGCAAAAGGCACCACGATCGGGATGATGGACGGAAGGATGAGGGCGGCGACTTCGAAGAAGGTCAGCGCCGACTGGCCGCTGTCGGTGACCAGATCGATCTTTGCCAGCACCTGCGTCGTCCATACGATCGCCAGCGTCCACACAAGAGCGGCCATGAAGACCACGAAAGCGCGGCGCATGATGTAGCGTTCAACGACCTTCATGAAGGCTTTTCTCGATTTTTTCGAACGGCATCATGCCACCGAACAAGGTAGCTGTCCGGCAGCGCCTGCACAACTGGCTCATCAGATGGTCTATCCGGGTTCTGTCCCACATCACGCCCCCCGGCTGGGCGGAGTGTCGGCGGGAATGGATAAGAAAGGGCGAACATCGATGGTTAACAACAGGTTGCGGCAAAAAGCGGGGCCGTGCCGCGACGAATCGTCATCGATTCCATAGGTCATATGGGATGCCAATTCGGCAAAGTCTTGCCAAATGCCGGAAAACGACCAAATGTCGCGCATCGTTTCGAACCGCTTCCCCAAAAGTCGCGCATTCCCTGAAAGCAGGACATGATGAATCAAAGACCGTCGATCGCCTTCGCCAAATTTTCCGGGTCCCAGAGCGCGGTGAACAAGAAGGGCACGGTCTTCGTGCTCGCGGCGGATGAGGGCGGCCTGAGCGACGTCGCCAAGGCCGGTGATCCCGGCAAGACACTGGAGCGGGCCTTTCCCGTGGCTGAGTTCACGGGCAAGTTCGCCAGCACGGTGGAAGTTCTGGCGCCGCAGGGAGCATCGCTCGACAGACTGGTGGCGATAGGCGCCGGCAAGGTATCGGGACTGGACGAATATGCGTGGTTGAAGCTTGGCGGCACCGTTGCCGCGTCGCTGCGCAAGGCGACCGAAGTGGCGGTGGTCCTCGATGTGGCCGGCGCCTCGCCGAGCGCGAAAGACGCGGCAAGCCTTGCCGCGGGCATTCTCCTGCGCAGCTATTCCTTCGACAAGTACAAGACCAGGAAGGACAAGGACGACGGCAAGGCAGAGCCGAAGAAGCCGGTCAAGGTGACCATCCACACCGCCGATCCGGCCGCTGCGAAGAAGGCCTTCGCCGATGCCGAGGCGGTGATAGACGGCGTCCTACTGGCGCGCGACCTCGTCAACGAACCGGCAAACGTGCTTGGGCCGGTCGAGTTCGCTGCCCGCGCCAAGGATCTCGAGGCACTAGGCGTCAAGGTCGAGATATTGGCTGAGAAGGAAATGAAGAAGCTCGGCATGGGCTCGCTGCTCGGTGTCGCGCAAGGATCGCCGCGCGGCGCCCGCATGGCGATCATGCAGTGGAACGGCGGCAAGCCGAAGGACAGCCCGATCGCCTTCGTCGGCAAGGGCGTCACTTTCGACACTGGCGGCAATTCCATAAAGCCGGCCTCGGGCATGGAGGATATGAAGGGCGACATGGGCGGTGCCGCCGCCGTTACCGGCCTGATGCATGCGCTGGCGGCCCGCAAGGCGAAAGCCAATGTCGTCGGTATCATCGGACTGGTCGAAAATGCCGTCGACGGTCATGCCCAGCGCCCCGGTGATATCGTCACTTCGATGTCGGGCCAGACCATCGAGGTGCTCAATACCGACGCCGAGGGCCGCCTCGTGCTGGCCGATGCGTTGTGGTACTGCAACGACCGCTTCCAGCCGAAATTCATGGTCAATCTGGCGACGCTGACCGGCGCCATCATGGTGGCGCTCGGTCAACATTATGCCGGCCTCTTTTCCAACAATGACGAACTGGCCGAAAAGTTGGCGGCGGCGGGGCAGGCGACGCAGGAACGGCTGTGGCGCATGCCGCTGGGGGCCGAATACGACAAGCTGATCGATTCCAAGAACGCCGACATGAAGAACATCGGCGGCCGTTTTGGCGGCGCCACCATCGCGGCGCAGTTTCTGCAGCGCTTCGTCAAGGACACGCCATGGGCCCATCTCGACATTGCCGGCACGGCGATGGGGGCGCCGTCGAACGAGATCAACCAGTCCTGGGGTTCCGGTTTCGGCGTCAGGCTGCTCGACCGGCTGGTGCGCGACAATTATGAGCAGTGAACGGGTTCAATCACTATAGGCTGAAGCGATGGCCGACGTCCTGTTCTACCACCTGACCGAATCGACGCTGGAGGATGCGCTGCCAGGCCTCCTGGAGCGCAGCGTCGACCGTGGCTGGCGCGCCGTGGTGCAGACAGGCACCGAGGAACGCCGCGATGCGCTCGACCAGCATCTTTGGACCTTCCGGGACGATTCGTTCCTGGCGCACGCGACCGATCGTGAGGCTCATCCCGGCGAACAGCCGATTCTGTTGACCACCGGCGACAGCAATCCCAACGACGCAAAGATAAGGTTCCTGGTCGACGGCGCGGTGCCGCCTGACCTTGGCGGCTACGAGCGCGCCGTGTTCCTGTTCGATGGCCACGATGCCGCCCAGCTCGAGGCGGCGCGAGGGCACTGGAAGGTGATGAAGAGCGCTGGCCACGCCGTCACCTATTGGCAACAGACGCCAGATCGCCGCTGGGAGCGCAAGGCTTAAGGCAGGTCGCCTGAACGTGACTGAGGCAGGTCGCTGACCGTTCAGTCGACCCGCTTTTGGACCAGTGCCCTGTCCCGGATGAAAGTCTCTACTACTTTGCCTTGATCCGGCTCTGTTTGCGGCTGACGTAGTCGCCGTGTTTCAATTTCATGAACGCGTCCGCAAGGTTGCGGTGCGAACTCCTGAATACGTACCATTCTCCATCTGGAACCCGGCGCTGGTAGAGAATCCTGCCTGCCTGGCGATGTTCGAAACAGGAAAGAGCGTTGGAGTCGCCTCCGGCTCCGTGCCATTTTGCGCGGAAGCACAGCTTGCCTCCTCCGGGAATGAACCAGATGCCGTCACCGTAGCCCAGCTTGCGCGCCTTGTCCGAGGTCCAGGCACTGAACTGACGGCGCTGGACGGCAAAATATCCGGCACCCTCCCGACCCCAGAGCCACGAGCGGTTCTGGTACATCTGGTAGATGCCTTTGTCCGGCACCACCTCTGCCCGCATGGCCTGTTCGGCGATTTTCGTCGCCGTCTTGGCTGTTGCGGGAATCTGGAAAGCAAACAGACCAATGGAACAGGCAAGTGCCGTTCCGATACAATTGCCCAGTACTCGTTTCACAACCCCTACCCCTACTGTTACGCCACGCCCAGTTTATGAGAACGCTTGAGATGATTTCAGGTGAATCCTGAAATCTGAATCCGCCACTAAATCAAAGAGATGGAGCATGATGCCTGGACAGATGGTGCCCCGTTTGTCCGAAAAGCCGCTTTCTCACTTTTTCAGTATCATGCTCTAGGGCAAGACATGCTGGGTCACCCTCCAGTCGGGCAGACCATAGCCGCCCAGCCACGGCCACACTTCCTTCTGGTTGAAGTAGACGACCGAAGTCAGAGCCGGGAACTCCGCGTAGGATTTGCGGGAATCTTCCTGCCATTTCGAGACATAGTCCTGCTTTCCGACATAGCCGAGTTCCGCAACGACGATCGGCTTGTTGAACACCGCAACGCGGTCATAGCCGGGCTTCAGCAGTTCAGCGAAGGTGCGGTCACGACCGGTCTCGTCACCGTCTTTTTTCTGCAGACCGAACACCGACAGGCCGATGACGTCGACATAGTCGTCGCCGGGGTAGTATTTTTCCAAACCCTCTTCGCCTTTGGGCGACCACATGTACTTGGCGGCGGGGGCAGCCTTGCGGCAGATGTCGACTTCGCGCTTGTAAGCGGAGATCCAGTCCTTGGGAGCCCAGTTGGCCCAGGTGAAGCGGCCGTTCTTGTCTTCCATTTCCTGAGCCCAGCGAATGGTCACCGGGCTCTTCATCTGTCCCACCAGGCCGCAGATTGCCTGCATGTTGGCATCATATTTGCCGCTCAAAATGCCGTCGCGCAATTCGGGCGGGGTGATGCGCCAGTCCTTGGACCATGTCCACGGCTCAATCGTGATCAGAAGCGAACGGCCGCGCTGCAGCGCATAAGCGTCGGCAAGCGGCAGCGTCGACAGATCGACGTCTTCCCAGGGCAGGAACAGCTCTTCGATGCTGGCGCTCTTGTCGGTGCTGAAGTCCCCGTAGGGATCATAGGAACCGAACGCCGACGCAGCGCTGCTCGTCTGAACGGGGTCGGTCGCGGTTACGGAGCCGGCCCCTCCTGCAGTAGGGAAGGCGGCGCTTCCGCCCAATACCAGCGCGATTGCAAGTGCCTTTGCCGCGGAGTGTGTCATCATAGATTCTCCCATGGCCTCGACTTCTCGCGGAAGTTAAGGCTTCGCCCGTGCGCATCGATGCCTGATCGATACGGCTACCCAAAAAACCTGTCGGCTCCATTGGCGGAATCTGCGGGATTTCGGAGCGATCATTGGCGGTTGTGCGAACCTTCGCACGAAGCCCACCCAAAATTACTTCTCAAGGCGCCAACACAGAAGGAGCCGTCGAGAGAGTTTCGCCGCGATACTCACAAATTCGCGTCAATATTCCGATATATCATCCCGGTCTAATTTAAGAGCCGGGCGGACCAAAGAGTCAAGCGCAATTAATGGTTGCTTAACCATGATGTTCGCAACATGGTTAACGCTGCCTTGGGCGCTTCTTCCTGCGGACAGCCTCGGCCCCTTCGACGGATTCTCCGACGCTGAAACTTTTGCCGGCTGTGATTGCAGTGCTGGTCGGGGGAGGCGTCCACGGAATTACCCTCCCGATTCAAGATGTTAAGTTAACCAATTCGCAAGAAGTATAGTTAACCAACACTTAATTTAGTTGACTCTAAGACACCCAAGTGGATTCTAAGGGCGGGTTTTCAAGGCGCGTCTGCCGTCGTTCGGCTGATGCTCGGGTGGCGGCGGTACGTGTATGAGTGTTTCCGCGGACGTGGGGATCATCAGCGGCAAGACCATGCCGAAACGGGGGCGTGGGGCGGCTCCGGGGAAGGCGGCGGAGAAGCCTCCTTTTCTGGTGCCGGTGCTGTCGGCCACCCAGCGGCGGATCTGGAGGCTGGGACTTGCCTGCTGGTCGGTAACGTTCGGATTTTTCTGGTTCTGGTGGCTGCAGCCCGGGCACATCGAACATGTCATTCCATACATGCTGGCGACATTGACGCTCGTATGGCTGACGTTCATGCCGATGTATTTTCTCTTGAACGTGCATGCGATGAAAAAGCCGTCCAGTCTTCACACGATCCCGGAACGTTCGCGGGTCGCGATGGTGGTGACCAAGGCTCCGTCCGAACCGTTTTCGGTGGTTGCGCGAACGCTCGAAGCGATGCTGGCGCAGGACTGTCCGCATGATACCTGGCTGGCCGACGAGGACCCGTCAGAGGAAACGATTGCCTGGTGCGATGCCCATAACGTCATGATTTCGACGCGGCGCGGGCGGGAAGATTATCACCGCAAGGTGTGGCCCCGCCGGACGCGCTGCAAAGAGGGAAACCTGGCGTTCTTCTACGACCACTATGGTTATGAGCGCTACCACTTCGTCGCTCAGATGGATGCGGACCACGTCCCGACACCAACCTATCTCAGGGAAATCCTGGTCGCCTTTGCCGACCCGGCGGTTGGCTATGTATCGGCGCCGAGCATATGCGACAACAATGCCGCTGAAAGCTGGTCGGCACGCGGCCGACTGTTCCCGGAAGGGATGTTCCACGGACCCTTGCAGTCCGGCCATACGGGCGACGGAACGCCGCTCTGCATCGGCTCGCACTATGCCGTGAGAACCGCAGCGCTCAAGCAGGTCGGCGGCCTTGGCCCGGAACTGGCCGAAGATCACTCGACGTCCATGCTGTTCATTGCGGCTGGTTGGCGCGGTGTGCATGCCATAGACGCCATTGCCCATGGCGATGGCCCGCAGACCTTTGCCGATCTTGTCACGCAGGAGTTCCAGTGGTCGCGGAGCCTGATGACGATCATGCTCGAATACTCGCCCATATACCTTTCCAAGCTATCGCCACGGCTGAAATTCCAGTTCCTGTTTCGCCAGCTCTGGTATCCGCTTTTCGCCGTGTTTTCGCTTGTCATGTACGTCATGCCTATGTACGCGCTTCTGACGGGGAAGAGCTTCGCCAATGTGACATATGTTGATTTCCTTTTATACTATGCTCCGAACTCTATTTCCCTGATTATGCTGGTGATGTTGCTGAAGGCATTCGACCTGTCGCGCCCGCTCACTGCCAGGACGATCAGTTGGGAGGGAATGTTGTTCTCATTCTTCGCGCGTTGGCCGTGGGTGCTGGCGGGCACGCTGTCGTCGATCCGTGATTATGTGACCAAGTCGTTCGTGGATTTTCGTGTTACCCCCAAGGGCAGTGGCCCGAAAAATCTGCTGCCTGCCCGCGTCATCGTTCCGTATGTGGCACTTGCAATCGGAGCTTCGCTGCCGGTCCTTCTGGTGGACCGCGCGTCGGATGCCACCGGCTTCTACTGGTTCGCTGCCTTCAATGCGTTCGTCTACGGGTTGCTTGTGGTCGTAATCATCACCAGGCACCTGGCGGAGAACAGAATTTCGTTGCGGCGCAACGTCGCGAAACTCGCCTTGCAGGCCTCGCTCGCTGGCGTTGCGCTCTTCGTCCCGGGCGCTGCGTTTTATGACCGCGGCCTGGAAGGCATATATGGGCTCCAGCAGGGAGCAGGCGGTGTGCGCATCGTCAGCGTGGCCTACCCGGTTTCCGGAGCCGGGCGTGGTGGGAGCGGAACCCGCACATTCCATCTTGACCCCGCCTGGGATCGGCCAATCGTCAGATAGTCTGGAAGAGCCTGGCGCCCGCCAACTCAGGAATTGCCATGACAAAACACCCAAGGCACGGGGATTTCTCGACCCCAGGGGTGGAAGCGGTGGCTAATTCGAGATCTGTCGGTTCGCCGGGCGAGTGAACCTGGCACTTGGAAAATGGCAGCGGCTTTGAGATTGCAACGTAGCATCAGGCCCTTTGCTCTTTCGGTTGTCATCGCGGTTATGCACGGAACGGTCAGATGGAATTGAAGACACAGCCCGGTTCACAAGGTTCCAAGCGCTTCCTCCGCGCAGGCCTGCTGATCGCTTGCACCGGGTTTTTCTCCTGGGTGCTTCTGGGTGTCTACCGCGGCTTCATCATCGATCCCCAATCGACGCTCCAGGGTCGCTTGGCCTCTATCCCCAGCGGGATAGCGTCAAGCTACCACGATCTGATTTTCATTTCGTCGCTGACGGCAGCAGCCCTGCTCCTGCTTTTCCTGGCAAAGGCCAGCCGCCTCTTCGGCGTCGTCGTGGTCATCACTTTCTATCTCGCCATCCTGATTTCGCTATGTTGGGGGTTTGCCAACATCAATCTCGTCAAAATGCTGAGCGAGCCGTTTACTTTCCAGTGGTTGATCTATGGCGACTTCCTGCAGAATGCCGACGCCAAGAACGCCATAGGTGACGCGCTCAACCCAAGGGATTTCGCATTCTCGTCGTTGTCCATAGTTCTGGCGCTGGTCTTGGGTTATGCGACAGCAGGGCTGTGCGTGCGGCTGGCGGGAACTGCTCGAGCGGTATTGCTGGGGACGCTTTTCCTGTGCGTCGGTGCTGGACTGGTCGGCACCGGGTACCATGTTCGGGCGACGGCCTTGCCAGAGGCAAAGGTTGCCAACCCTATCGTGTACTTTGTTGAATCGGCTCTGTTCAGTCCGACCCCCGTCGTTTTCGCCGTGAATACCGGGGTGGACGTTGACGTCGCCAGCGTTGGGGAACGTCCGGCGGAGACGTCCAGCTTCAAGGTGCAATCACCAAATCCGATAAAGAACGTGCTGGTTTTCATGATGGAATCGGTGCCATCCCGATACGTCGAGACGTTTGGTGGAAAGTATACTGTTACACCAAACATAAAGAGCTACTCAAGTGACTCGATACGCTTCGACAATATATATGCGCACACTCCCTCTACAAACTATTCGATATTTTCGTTGTTCAGCTCGATGTACAATGACATATCTTACTATGGAATGACCGCGAGCCATCCGGATCTGCCGCTGAGTTCAATATCCAACACTCTGACCGCAAGCGGCTTTCGCACCGGATTTTTCTGGAGTGCGGATTCACGGTTCCAGCGCGTGGATGAGTTTCTGCTCAACAAGGGGCTTGATGTCATTCAGGACTACCGTGGGCAGAAATGCGATATTCCCACATTCAAGCTCAGTTCCAAGGAATGGAAGAATTTCGACTACAACAGCGATCTCTGTACCGCTCAATCCGTCATCAACTGGGTGAATGAGGATGCCGAAAATCCCTTCTTCGCGGTGATGTTTACGGCGATGACCCATTACCCGTATCTCATCGACAGCCCGCTGTTTACGGCGATGAAAGAGATCCCCGACCTCTCTGACGGCTCGAAAGTTCACTATTCCGATGACGAGAAGTTCAACGCCTACCTCAACGCGCTGAAGGTCGGCGACCAGGCGCTGGGACAGATACTCGATTCACTCAAGCAGTCCGGCAAACTCGATTCGACGCTTGTGGTCATACTCGGCGACCACGGTGAAGCGTTTGGAGAGCATGGGAACTACGTTCATGCCAGTGCTCTCTACGAAGAAAATATCCATATCCCGCTTATCATGATCAACAAGCAGCTTTTCCATGATGACGTCGCACATGCTGTCGGTGGGATTATCGACATAGCCCCGACCATCCTCGATATACTCGGCCTTCCGCTTCCAAGATCCTGGCAGGGTCACAGCTTGTTCAGCGAGCAGCGGCCGAACAAGACATTCTTCTTCATTCCCTGGAGCGGTTTCCAATTCGGCTACCGCGAAGATGATCGAAAGGTCACCTTCAACGCGACCACCGGCAGCATCGAGGCGTATGACCTCAAGACGGATCCTACGGAAAAGGTCAACCTCATCAAGGCCGGCACCGGCGATCGCACCGCCATCCTGCAGCCGATCGCGGGATGGGTACAGTCGCAGAAGCGCCGCGTTGCCGATATGATCGCCGATGCGACGAAAGACGCGGCGCGTTGCAGCATTGCCAGCCTCGAGATCGACGCGGCCGGTACCAGCTTCGAGGGTTCCCCTCGGCTCGACGTGCTTGTCGACGGAAAGCCGGTTGGACAGGCGGACGTCCTGGGGACGGAAAGCACGGCGATCACAGCAGAATCGATCGTCGCGGAGTTGAAGGCAGCGTCCGCTCATACCGTACCATTTCGCTTCAATCTAAGCGCCGTGCCCAATCCGCGGAAAATCGAACTCCGCTATGCCAACGACTTGTGGGCGGGGCAGGGCAAGGCTGGCGATCGCAACCTGTTCGTCAAGAATATCAAGATAGACGGCCGAGTGGTGCCGAAGAGCAAGCTGCATGTCGACAACAAGACTGTAGGGTTCATCGATGACAGCGGGACCAGCATGTTCAACAGCGGCTCGCTGTGGGTCAGCGGTCCATTTGTCGAGGGGTGCATATAGCGGCATAGGCACCCTGAAGCGGGCCGCCGCATCCAGCCACTTCCGGCGATAAGGATCGCCGGCCCCTTTTTGTCGGCTGGAGAGAGCTTGGGGCAGTCAGCCCTGCCGGCGCCGGTTGCGGCGCTGAGCGTTTATACATCGCAACATCCCTGACAGCCCGAGCGCCGGCTTCTGTTTGCCGCGGGCGCGAGTCCGTCGCGTATGCCGATGTGCCGTTTGGCAAGGCTCCGTCTGCCAGCCGATCCGACAACCGAATTTCCTTCAAATTCGAGCGAAGCGTGAAAGGCTGCGTTCATTATGACGTTTGCACGAATTTTAATAAGTCTCTTCTAATATGATGGAACGATATGAGTAGAAAACGGCCACTCACGAGCGATTAGAAACGACGGATTCGAAGTATATTCTTTGCTTTCAATCACGTTACATTACAGGGCAGGGAGCAGATAATGAAACAGTTTATGGACAATCTGACCGATACAGGCAGAAAATTTGCCTATGCTGTTGCTGCAATCGCATTGGCCTCGATGGTGTCAGGCTGCCAGACGATGGACACGACCAAGACCAGTTCAATCAACGGACGGATCGTTGATCAAGGTTTTGGCAAGAAGGTCCAGCACGTCAGGAAGCTCGATCGCGTCGGAAAGAAGGTTCTTCACCGCAAGCCGCTCACTCAGACGGCCATGGTGACGCGGACGAGGGAGGAGACCTATGCGGCCTTCGTGCGGCCGCAGCGGGTCGGCAGGCCGGCGATGGTGAAGGTCTCCTACAGCCCGGGCAATGGCGGCCCGTTCCTCGGTCATTCGCCTTGGATTTGTGGCCCGAGCGGTTTCGGCCAGCGCGCCAGCTGCCGTTCGCGCTACTAGACCATCGGACCCAAAAGTGGCGGCGCGATTTGAATGAAGGATCCGCCGCTCTTGTCTTCGCCGGGGGCGCGAGTCGAGGGCGAGGGGTTGGCGCAGGATATTGCGCCTTGCCTCGCCCTCAGGCCGCCATTCCCGGCGTCGACGAACCCTGCCGGTCCACTGTCGGCCTTGAAACCAAAATCCCACCCAGCAAGCTGTTGATGAAGCCACCGCTCCGGTCAGCGCTGTGGGCGCGGAGCTTCCATGGCGTTCCGATCAAGTCACGATGGCCGGCTGGGGGGGAGCCAGCCGTCATTGTCACCGGGCGCCGGCTGTGGCCGCGCGACATAGGCCGATGCTCCATTCGCTTCGTGATAGACCCGTGCCAGCATTTCAGCCAGCACGCCCGACGTCACCATCTGCACCCCGGCGATGAGCAGGAAGAAGCCGGTGAACAGCATCGGGCGTGTTCCGATGTCCTCGGCGAAAAGCAGCTTCAGGCAAAGCAGGTAGGCAAGGATCAGCGAACCCAGCGCGCCAAGCACGATGCCGATGCCGCCGAAGAAGTGC
Source organism: Mesorhizobium sp. M0715 (assembly GCF_040320355.1). Lineage (NCBI taxonomy): Bacteria > Pseudomonadati > Pseudomonadota > Alphaproteobacteria > Hyphomicrobiales > Phyllobacteriaceae > Mesorhizobium > Mesorhizobium sp. M0715. The sequence continues at coordinate 64,562 of NZ_JAMYPL010000019.1, forward strand.
CCGGGCCGTGTGCGATAGCGCATGAAGAAATACATGAACACCAGATCGAGCACGACCCTGAAGGTGCGCGAAATGCCGTATTTGGACTGGCCGTGGATGCGGGCATGGTGCGTCACCACCTCCTGCGCGATGCGTCTGGGTGTCGTCACCGTGGCCAGCCATGCCGGGATGAAGCGGTGCATCTCGCCATAGAGCTTGACGCTGCGGATGACGTTGCCGCGATAGACCTTCAGGCTGCAGCCATAGTCCTTGAGGCGCACCCCGGTGACGCGCGCGATCAGCGCGTTGGCAATGCGCGAGGGCAGCCTGCGCATGAAAAACCCTTCCTGGCGATCCTTGCGCCAGCCGACCACCAGGTCGAGATCCTCGCTCAACAGGCGGTAGACCATACGCGGAATGTCGAAGGGATCATTTTGCAGGTCGCCGTCGATCGTGGCGATGACGTCGCCGCGCGCCGCGTCGATGCCGGCCTGCATCGCGGCGGTCTGCTTGTAGTTGCGCACCAGCTCGACCGCATGCACATGCGGGCCGTAATGCGCCGCCAGGCGCCTGATCTCGCTCACCGTCGCGTCGGTACTGCCGTCATCGACCAGCACGACCTCCCATGGCTGCTCGTAGCGTTCCATAGCCTGGTGAATCCGTGCCAGCAGTGGCTCGACGTTTTCGGCTTCGTTGTACATGGGTACGACGATGGACAGTGTATGGTCCGGCATCACCGTGCCGTCAGGCAGTCCCGAAGCAGGGATGGGCAATACGCTCATAGGGATGGTTTCCTTGCAGGGCCGACGGCCGGGTTCCCCGGCAGCGTCGATTTCGAGGGAAACAGCCAGGCGATCGCACCCGTGGCGATTGCCGAGCAGAAGATGAACAGATGCAGTGCCAGCGCTGCCTGAAGGCCGCTCTTCATGGCAATGCCGGAGGTGAGCAGCGCCGCCGCTGCACCCGCCTCGTAGGTGCCGAAGCCGGCAACGCCTTGCACCGGCAGTATGGCGGCGCCTTCGGCCCCGACGACGCCTGGAAAGGCGGTCGAAAAGGATGTCCCCAGCAGCATTGCCAGCAACCATCCCTGTACGGTGAGCTTCAGCGACCAATTGGCGATCGTCCACCACCAGCCATAGCGCGATCGGCCGGTCGCCTCGGTAAAGACATCGCGCAGCCTGCCGAGTTTCGCCACGATCTTGCCGCGGCCTGCCCAGTCATGCGGCGCACGCGCCCAGCGCGGCAGATACCAGGCGGCAGCGATCACCGCGGCCACGCCCGCGATCCTTGTCGCCGGGTGCAGGCCCGGCCACACCGCCAGGGCCAGCACGCCGACGACGAAGGCATCCTGCAGCCTGAACCACAGAAGCGAGGCGCTGGCGCGCATGATTGGTATGCCGAAGACCTGGCGCAGGAGCAGGGGAAAGGCCGTCTCGCCGCCGCGAAAGGGCACGACGTTGATCATTGCATTGTGGATCAGGATGATCCGCAGGCAGGCACCGAAACGGCCATGCACCTCGTCGCGGAACTCGTCGCAGACGCGCAGCGCGCGCAGCACGTAGGTGACGAACAGCGCAAGCGCCACCGCCGCGAAAGCGCCGGGCGTGATGCTCGCGAAAGCATCGCCCACCATCTTCCAGCGCGAGTCGCTGACGACCCACGCCAGCAGGGCCAGGCTCACGATTATTGAGGCAGCTCGTTTCAACAATTCAACAATTCCTGCGCAGGCTTGCGCTATCGGATTCCGTCGGCCGCGGCGTGCTGTATCTCAAAATCCACGCCATTGGTAGCGGCCCAAGCCTTTCCGATCGACCGCATTGCCTGGCTTGCGAGCGCGCATCCGCGCAACTTCAGGCGGCCGCTGAACCTCCGGCATTGGCCTGCTTTCCGACCCGACTATGGCCTCGGTTTCATCGATGGCTGCTGATTTAGGTCGGCCGGCTGTCCGGATCCATAAGCCCGATGCGCAATCGCGATGTTGCCGTCTTGATGGACAATGCGCGTGTCGCGAATAGTTGTTGCCCGCATGCTTTGCGGCGGTTGACACCGCCTTTCTCACGACTGTTAAATGGTTCGCGTGGCCGTCAAAGCGCTGACGACGCCGCCCTGGACTGAATAAACATGCGAGTGCCAGCTATGCCGACAGCTTTGATCAGATCGCTGCCGCTTGATGTCGGCCGTCGGAATCGCAAGGGGCCCCGCCTGCGTGCAAGTTTCAAGCAACTTGTGCTGCTCCTGGCTCTCTGCGGTCAGGTGGCTGTTTCGGGAGCGGCGCAAGCGGCCGCCGCCAACGACAAAAGCACGGCGGAACCCGTTACCGCCGCTGTTCCGACTGCTTACGAACTACAGCTTCTGTATGCTGGCCGCACATGGATATGGAAGGACGGAGCAGCTTATTTCGCGCGGGACAATCGACACCTCAGGGCCTGGACGTCCGGGCAGGACACGGCAACCGTCGCGGAGGGCAGATGGCTGGTGACCAAGGACGGCAAGATGTGCATGGAGCTCGCCTGGCGATCGAAGAGCTACACCGGCGACCAGCACCGCACCTGCTACAGCCATCGCATTCAGGGCCGGAACATCGAGCAACGCAAGGATCCGGACGGGGAATGGTACGGTTTCAAGCGATCTCCCGAGGATCCTTCCGACGAATACAAGAAATTCGAAGCAGGCGACACCAAGGGCGCGCAGTTCGAAGAGACCCGCAAGCTGGTCGATGCCAAGAACTAGGCCATGCTTCCAGCCGCGCTGAGATGGCCTGGCTGTTCTTGCCGTGTGCCTGTCGCGGAACCCGCGAATCGCTTATGGTGAAGCCTTCAGCGGCTCGGCAGGCGCGGTCGTCGCGCCGATCGCATCTAGTCGCATTCAATTGCATCAGCCAGACGACGAGACGATGGCCTGCCATACGGTTTGATGAAATTTAATAATTAGTGATATCTAATATAGCGTGTGATGTGCGAGTGGTCACTCATGCGGCGTGAAAGCGGCCCAAGTATAGTATGTCGCAACGCGCCCTTGGCTTATACTTGATAGCAAGGGACAGAGGATGAGAAATTCCGCGAGCGTATTTCGCTCAAGCAAAAATGTCGTATCTATTGCCGCGGCCGTAGCGTTGAGCTCTATGGTTGCAGGTTGTCAAGGTATGGACGCAACTGAAACCGGTTCGGTCCTTATCAGGCCCATAGTCCACCCGGTCCGCAGTCAGTCCGCGGTCCAGCCCGTGCAGGCCACATTTCTCGTGCGCTCGCTCCGTGCCGACCATCCGATCCAGATGACAAGCACAATAGCAACTGAAAGTGCCTACGCCTTTGCACCACCGCAACGGATCAAAGCCAGCACGCCGGCGCCGGTGAAAATCTCGTTCAATCCGGGCGATGGCAGCACGTTCTCGGGCGGCTCGCCTTATATCTGCAGCCCTAGCGGATTTGGCCAGCGCGCGAGCTGTCACCCCCGCTATCTCTGACTCGTCGAGCGACGACCGACGCTGCCACCCTGGCTGGCGGCAGTTTCATTGGCTTGGTCTTCAGTCCGAAAAAGGGAGCGGCCGTCCTGACAATGGTGTCGATGTCTGAAAGCTCCGGCACAAAGCCAAGATGTTCGCGTGCGCTTCCCGGATCGGCGTAGAGCTCCGCCGGATCCCCAGGGCGTCGGCTCCTGAGCACTGCCGGAACCGGCCTCGACGTCATTCGGCCGACCGCCTTGACGATCTCCTTGATGGAGATGCCCCGCCCGGTGCCGAGATTGACCGCAAGACTTCGCCCGCCACCCTCGAGATAGATGAGCGCTTTCAGGTGAGCGCGGGCCAGATCGGTGACGTGGATATAATCCCTTACGCAGGTGCCGTCCGACGTGTCGTAGTCGGTGCCGAAAACCTCGATCGCGTCGATGATGCCCGATGCGGCCATGAGCACTCTGGGAACCAGATGGGTTTCCGGCGAATGCCACTCACCGAGCTCGCCGTCGGGATCGGCGCCACAAGCGTTGAAATAGCGCAGGATCGCAAATTTCATTCCATACGCCGATGCATAGTCGCCGATGATCTGTTCACCCATCAGCTTGGAGCGCCCGTAGGGGCTGATCGGATTTTGCGAGGAGGTCTCGCGAACGGGCAACGCTTCCGGCACGCCGTAGGTCGCACAACTGCTGGAGAAGATGATGTTTTCGATCGAACTCGCGCGTGCGGCATCGAGCACCGCGATGGTGCCTGTCACATTGGTCGAATAATATTCGGCCGGCTCGCGAACGGACTCTCCGACATAGGCCAGCGCCGCAAAATGGATCACGGCCGTCGGCCGGTACGTTTCCATAGCCCGCCGCAGTGCATCCTGATCCCGGATATCGCCGACGACAAGCGGACCCCAGCCGACGGATCTCTCATTGCCGCGGCTCAGATTGTCGAAAACCACCGGCATGTAGCCGGCGGCGGCCAGCTGCTTGCAGGTGTGACTGCCGATGAAACCGGCTCCACCCGTCACCAGGACTGCCGGCCGGCTCATGAAGCGGCAGCTCCTCTGGCGATGTGGCTTCCGTAAAGCAGGGCATCAAAATACTCGACGGTACGCGCGAGCCCCTGGCTCAAGCTGATTTTCGGCTCCCAGCCGAGATTGGCCTTGGCAAAGGAGATGTCCGGCTTGCGCTGCCTGGGATCGTCGACGGGCAGCGGCCGATGCACGATCTTCGATCGGGCGTTGGTGTAATCGACGACCAGCGTCGCCAGTTCCATGATGGTGAATTCGGCAGGGTTGCCGAGATTGACCGGGTGGGCGGGCGCGCTCGGCGCGTTCATCAGTCGGATAAAGCCCTCGATCAGATCGTCGGCATAGCAGAAAGAGCGCGTCTGTTGGCCGCTGCCATAGACGGTCAGGTCCTCGCCGCGCAGCGCCTGGACGATGAAGTTCGAAACCACACGCCCATCGTCGGGCTGCATGCGGCGACCATAGGTGTTGAAAATGCGGGCGACACGGATATCGAGGCCATAGGTCCTCGAATAATCGAAGAACAGGGTTTCGGCCGAGCGCTTGCCTTCATCGTAGCAGGAACGCGGTCCGTGCGTGTTGACGTTGCCGAAGTAGCTCTCGGGCTGTGGGTGCACGAAGGGATCGCCATAGACTTCGGATGTAGAGGCCTGGAATATCTTGGCCTTGTTCTGTCGCGCGAGTTCCAGAAGGTTCAGCGATCCAAGCACGCTTGTCTTGAAGGTGTGGATCGGGTCTGCCTGGTAGTGCGGCGGAGAGGCGGGGCAGGCGAGATTGTAGATCTCGTCGCATTGAAGATCCGAAGGCAATGCATCGACGATGTCGTGCTCGATGCAACTGAAGCGCGGATTATGCAGAAGGGTATTGAGATTGTATCTTTTGCCGGTGTGGAAATTGTCCAGCGCGACAACGTCGTATCCGTCCCGCAAAAGACGTTCGCACAGATGCGATCCTAAAAATCCCGCTCCTCCGGCGACAAGGGCGCGTGGTCGGCTTTGGTTGGCGCCCCTTTGGCTGCCGGATTCCAGTTTCAGAACCTTGACAAGCTTACTCATGCTTTCCTCATACGCACCGCACACGCTACCGCCGGGCCGGGACAAAGCATCGCCCGGCCACGTTCCTCAGAACGTGGCAAACCTCCGCATCTGCGGAACCGCCATCACTGATGTACGTCAATTGTTCTTTGGCTTTCGCGAAGCTGGTGCGACTACACAACCTCCGTGCTGCCACTCAGCATTCTCTGCGCCCCGAAATCGCGATTACACGCTCGGTGTCACCATCGTCGATTGCTCGCCCAAATTGCACATCCCAACGCATCGAAAATATACCTGTGGAAATCATAGTCAACTAAATTAGATGTTTCTTAACCATATCTGTTTGCGAATGGTTAATCACGGGCCGGCATCGGCCCCGAGCTGAACCGGGAGATGTCCAGAGCAGTTCCTCATTTTGAATCAGCGTATTGGGTCGGTCGCTGGCCGTCGGCGCCACACGCTGTTTGTTATGTCGAATCAGCGCTTGGCAGCCAAGATCGCCATGAATGAGGGGTTGCGCAATTCAGGGCGAGGTCGGGATGGATCCAGCCGAAAGTGGATTTAACGACCCAAGCGACGGGAAAATTTCAGATAGCAACGAGATTGCTGCCCGAAACCGCTCGGAGTGCAAATATAAATTCCAGGGCGCGAATATTCATACCATAGGGCTTGAACTATCGGAGGCACGCCGCAGCTGGCTATAGTGGGAAGAAGGGCAAGGGCTAAAGCTTTGTAAGCAAATTCATTCACAGGAACGAATTTTGACTTCATCCTCTTTTGGTGCCGCTGTTCATGATCTTTGCGCATCAAAGCCTCTGGTTCGCAAGGCGCGCCGATGGCCCATTTCGCCGAAAAGCGCATGCGCGTGTTCATTTCATAGTGGAGGAGAGGCCACTTCGGCAACGAATTTTAAGCGCATAGGTAGAACTCCGCACTGGCGCGCGGCCACGCCGCCACCGGGTTGTTACTTGCGCACCTCTAACTCGATCGCCTGGGGTGGCGACCCGGCTGGCCATCGCCTTTTGATCGTTGGGGCGCTATTGGCAAGGTCACGATGGAATGTGGTGATGTGAATGCGCTTTCTGTTTGTCCTGATCCTGCTCGTCGGCGCCGGCATCGGTGTCGTCTATCCCTGGGCGATGAGCAACTTCTCCGGCCATCAGATCGGCACCTGGCGGGTCTATGAGCAGGGCCGCTTCAAGCCGCTGACGGTGCCGCTCTCCGGCCGCGACGCGCCGGTGCGGGTGCTGGTCGACCTGACCGCAAGAGCAGAGCGCATCGTCTCGCAGCAGCGCACCGTGCTGACGCTGACCGCTGCAAGCAATGGCCGCACGGTGCTCGCCTCGACGCTGCAGTTCAACCATTCCGACAATCCTCGCCAGGCCAGCCCGCAACTGCCCGACAAGATCTTTCGCGACGAGGCCGGCGTGATCGCGACCGTCAGCCCGGGTCCCTACATCTTCACCGTCGGACCGGGTGATGCCGACGACATACCGATGCGGGCGGTCGATCTCATCCTGCGCTCCGGCGCCGGCGAGATCGACAGCCGTGCACGGCCGGTCGGCTTCGCGCTGATGGCGATCGGCCTGATCGGGTTCTTGCTGACTTTGCGCACTCGTGGCGGCCGGCCGGAAAATCCCAACTCGCAGCCGCCACCGCCGCGCTGGGGCAGGGGCTGATGCATGTCGCCCAAAAGTGTGCAGCGGTTTGGGACAACGACGTGCATAACGGTACAAAACCATGAACTACCGCCACGCCTATCATGCCGGGAATTTCGCTGACGTCGTCAAGCATGTCGTGCTGACACGCTTGCTCGAGTATCTGAAGCAGAAGGACAAGGCGTTTCGGGTCGTCGACACCCATGCCGGTATTGGCCGCTACGACCTGTCGTCCGTCGAAGCGCAGAAGACGGGTGAATGGCAAGGCGGCATCGGCAGGCTGATCGATGCCTCGTTTGCCGCGCCGGTGGCGGTGCTGCTCGCGCCTTATCTGGAGACAATACGGTCGCTCAACCCCGAGGGTGGCATCCAGAAGTACCCGGGCTCGCCGTTGATTGCGCGCCATCTCATGCGCAAGCAGGATCGGCTGACGGCGATCGAGCTGCACCCCAAGGATGCCGCGAGGCTGAGGACGTTCTTTGCCGGCGATTTCCAGGCCCGGATCATCGAGCTCGATGGCTGGCTGGCGCTCGGCGCCCATCTGCCGCCGAAGGAAAAGCGCGGCCTTGTCCTCATCGATCCGCCATTCGAGGAAGCGGGTGAGTTCGAACGCCTTGTCGACGGGCTTATAAGGGCGCACAAGCGGTGGCCCGGCGGCATCTACGCGCTCTGGTATCCGATCAAGGACCGCAAGGCGATCATCGCCTTCCGCAAGGCGCTGAAGCAATCCGGCATTCCGAAGCTGCTCGACATCGAATTCGAGATCAGGCCGGCCTCTTCGGAACCCAGCCTCGACGGCAGCGGTCTGCTGGTGGTCAACCCGCCGTTCACGCTGGAGGGCGAGCTGCGGACGCTGCTGCCGGCCCTGCACAGGCTGCTTGCGGTGGGGCGGCCGGCGCACTGGTCGTTGGAATGGCTGGCCGGCGAGCAGGCTTGAGGCGGGCTCATCGATGACCCAGGGACCGTGCTCTCTTGGGTCTGGATATGAACGTGCCAGAGCCATTCCGGTGCGTGCAAACTCGGCTTTGGTCAAAAAGCGGTTTCAAACTGGGAAACCATTGTCAACGCAACCGCTTGACCGCCGCCGAGCGAATCCGCACAGTGCGCGCAATCGACCTTGAGAGGCTGCCATGACTCGCTTCGCCAAATCCGCCCTTGCCGCCCTGATTTCGCTCTGCACCCCGCTTGCCGCGCCTCTCGGTATCACCCAGACCGTGCAGGCCGCCGATCTTACGGTCTATTCCGATGAAGACAGCGGGGTCTGCGGTCAGCCCTGGGTACTGAACAAGATCACCAGCCGCTTTTCCTATCAGGTGCATCACGTGCCGCATCTGCCTGACGTGCAGATCACCGATTTCCGGCGCATCCACCAGCATCGCTATCTGGCGGCCAACGATACCTGGCCGATCGGTCGCCGTTATTGCGGCGCCACCGTCAGTCTGTCCGACGGCCGCGATCGCACCATCTGGTACCTGATCGAGGAAGGCCAGGGCTTTGCCTCGATCGGCGACAATGTCGAATTTTGCGTCTCGGGCTTCGACCGCTGGATGGTCTACAACGGCCGCTGCCGCATTCTGCGCTAAACCCGGTCTCCCCTTCCAATCTCTTTCGCGCCTGTGGCTTGATCGGCTGCAGGCGTTTTTTGTGCCGCGTTGACAGCAGACGCGATCCGTCGCATAGCTATGAGACAGACCTGTCTCACCACTCGGTAAACGCATGACACCATCGCCCGTTTCCGATAAGCGCCAGCACGTCGTTGAAACGGCCTACGTGCTGTTCAAGCGCGCCGGCTTCCATGCGACCGGTATCGACCGGATCATCGCCGAAGCCGATGTGGCCAAGATGACGATGTATCGCCACTTTCCCAGCAAGGACGAACTGATCCTCGAGGTGCTTGGCTATCGCGCTATGCGTTTCGACCGCCAGCTCGACCGGCTCGCCCAAGAGGGCATTCCGCCGGAACAGAAAATCGGAAGAATCTTCGACTGGCATGCACGCTGGTTCCGCAGCCCGGATTTCCATGGCTGTCTGTTCGCACATGCGCTGGCCGAGTTCGGCGATCCCAGGCATCCGATTTTCAAAGCCGTTGTCAGGCAGAAGAACGGCCTCAAGCGGCGCATGCGGTCTATCCTCGAAGATATGATGCCGCGCGGCCGCGCCGAGAGCGTGGCGGCGACGCTGCTTATGCTGATCGAAGGTGCGACCTTGCTGGCGCAGATGGGGCAGGCCGAAGCCGCCATTCGCGACGCCCGCAAGGCGGCCATGGGCATCGTCGCTGCTTCGCGCAGGCCGCAATGAGCCCGCTGGTCATCGGGCTCGCATTGTTTGCGGCGATCCTGCACGCAAGCTGGAACGCGTTCCTGCGCACGGGGGCCGACAGGCTGTGGACCGTCACCGTCATGAGCTTTTCAAGCACGGCGCTCGCCATCCCCTTCGCCTTCTTCCACGACCTTCCGGCCGCGCCGGCCTGGTCCTATATCGTGCTCTCGGCCTGCCTGCAGGTTGGCTACAGCTTGTTTCTCGTGGCCGCCTACAGATATGGCGAACTGGGGCAGGTCTATCCGATCGTTCGCGGCAGCGTGCCGCTGCTTGTCACGCTCGGCGGGTTCTTCCTGGCCAACCAGCAGCTCACTCTGCCGCAGACCATTGGTGTCGCGCTGGTTGCGGGCGGCATCATGGGCCTTTCTCTCGGAAGGGGCAGGGCCGCCACGACATCGATATTCTATGCGTTGGCAACGGGAGCTATCATCGCCGCCTATGCGACGGTCGATGCGCTCGGCGTTCGGGCGGCGGGAAACGCCGGCGCCTACACCGCATGGGTCCTGCTGATCTACGGCGCGTTGCTGCCGGCGGCCTTCGTCGCCTGCCGTGGCCGGCTCATTGTCGACCTGCGCGCGTCTGAAACCTGGAAGGCGCTGGGCGGGGGCCTGTTTGCACTTCTGGCCTACGGTGTCGTGGTCGCGGCCTTCGCGCTCGGGCCGGCCGGGCCGATTACCGCGATCCGCGAAACCAGCGTCGTCTTCGCGGCCTTCATCGGACGCCTGTTCCTCGGCGAGGTGCTGACGCCGCGGCGGGTCGGCGCCTGCGCCATCGTCGCGCTCGGCGCCATCTGCCTCGGTTATCAGCCGTGACGGAACTGCGGATCGCGCAGGATTGCCCGGTCACCATGCTATTTCCTGCGCGGCGCCGCCTCGGCCTGATCGAGGATTTTGCGCAGGAATGCGGCGTGGCCGCGGAACGCGCGCCGTCCACTCGTCGTCGCCTTGACGCGCGTCTGCGGCCGGCGGCCGACGAACAGCTTTTCGATGTCGACATAACCCGCCCTGGCCAGCGTATCGAGGTGCGCGCCGAGATTGCCGTCGGTGACGTCCACGATGGCCTTCAGCCCGGTGAAGTCCAGTGTTTGACGCCTTTCCAGCATGCTCAGCGCGGCCATGATCCTGAGCCGAGTGCTCTGGTGGATGATTTCGTCGGCACTCATCGATTGGCTCCGGCGCAGCCAAGCCGGAGGCCACGGACAACCATGCTGCCGCCGTGGCGGACCGTCTTGGCAATCTGGAACGGCGGCAGCGCCGCTTGCTCCTGTGCGATCGACATTGAAGTGCTCCCGCATGCTGTACAGAATACTCTGTCATGTAGAGTTATCTGTCAATTCACGAGCAAGCCGATCTGCGATCGTGCTTGACAAGACGATGCATCGACCGGCTGTCGCATTGCAGTATAGATCGTGCGCCTGCACGAGATGATCGCACCGATGAGGCGGCGGTCATGATATCGGCGACCGACGATCGACATGCAAAGCTGTTCACTGATCTTGGGAGCTTCACGAGAGGAGCGGTCCCGCGGAGTGTGGAGAATGTCGGCGACACATTCTAGCCATTGGTCGAAGATCAGCAGTGAATTTCTGCGACGGTCAGCACGACCATGTGCCGATCGTAACCGAAATTTAAGCTGCGAAAATCGGTCTATTGCTTCGCTGGCTAGCAAGCCGCGAGTCAGATATGCATGAGCGTGCCGGGTCATTACGGCCGTCGGCACAAAGGAAGGGGCATCGCATGGCTAAGCAGTCATCCAAAGCGCCGGCGTCCAAGGCACCGGCAAAGAAAGCACCCGCAAAAGCAGCGACGGCAAAGGTCGCAGCTGCAGTGAAGAAAGCAGCACCCGCTGCCAAGCCGAAGGCCGCGGCGGCCAAGGCAAAAGCAGCACCGGCCAAGAAGCCGGCAGCGAAAGCTGCTGCGAAACCGGCAGTGAAGAAGGCAGCACCTGCCAAGGCAGCGGCAAAGCCGGCTGCGAAGGCGGCACCGGCCAAGAAGCCTGCAGCGAAAGCCGCCGCGAAACCCGCAGCGAAGAAGGCAGCACCTGCCAAAAAACCGGCTGCCAAGGCTGCACCTGCCAAGAAGCCGGCTGCGAAGGCTGCTCCGGCAAAGAAGGCTGCGGCAGCGAAATCTTCAGCACCGGTGAAGAAAGCGGCACCTGCGGCCAAGCCGAAGGCAGCGCCCGCGAAGGCCGGCAAGAAGTAGTCGCGTCTTCCCTCGCCGGGGCGGTGCCGAAACAGTCAAGGGCGGGTGCCTGACAGGCGCCCCGCTCGCTGTTTAGGCAGTCGGAAGGCGAGAACAGAGGCGGACGGAGGATATCTTTTCGCAGCTCCCAGGACTTCGCCATAGGGCGAAGTCCGGTGGGGCTTTTTTTGTGTCATTCATGCGGGTGATGAAATATCGGCGCGAGGCTCTTCGGTCTTGCCTGCCGGCTGAGCGATCCCTGCGATTCCGGCAACTCGGCGACCATGGTGATGAAGCGCCGTCTTCACGGAGCGCTCGCTAAACGGCCCTGGCCGATGCGCCGCTCGCTGGCGGCTGGGTTTTCCGCTTCTGGCCATTGCTCGATCGCGCCTGATCGGTCAACACTGCCGGCCTGCAAAACAGGAAACCGATCATGCCCAGACTGCTCTATGCGTCGTCTTCTCCCTACAGTTCCAAGGTGCGAATGGCAGCAGCCTATGCCAGCATCGCTGTCGATCTGGTGCCGATCAAGACCGAGGAGAAGCCGGCCGACTTGATGACCGCCAACCCGCTCGGCAAGATCCCGGTTCTGGTGCTCGACGACGGTCGCTCCATCCATGACAGTCGCGCCATCACCCAGCATCTCAACCGTTTGTCGAAGAACGCGCTTTTTCCACGCAATCCCGACAAGCGGCTCGAGGCGGAAGTGCTGGAGGCATTGGCCGACGGCATTTGCGACTGCGCGCTGTCGATGGTCTATGAACGGCGCACGCGGCCCGAGGAGATGGTCTATCAGCCTTGGCTCGATCGCCAGTGGGCGAAGATCACGGCGGCACTCGACCTGCTCAACGCCAACCCGCCGAAGCTGCCGAAGAAGATCACCGCCGGCCAGATGGCGCTGCGCGCCTGCCTTGGCTATCTCTCGCTGCGCTTTGCCGGAAAATGGGAAAAGGGCCGCGCCCGGCTGACACGGTGGGCTGCGCGCTTCGACGAGAAGTTTCCAGAGCTGAAGCCCTGCATTCCCGGTTAATAGCCGATTACCCCGGAATTGATTTGCCGGTGATCAGTCGATCACCGGGGAAAATCACTCAGACACAAAAAAGCCGGGCGCGAGGCCCGGCTTTTCGTGTCGTGGCTTGAACGACTTAGAACTTCATACCGACGCCGAAGGTGACGCGGTTGTCGGTGGCCTTGACCTTGCCGATACCGTCGAAGCTCTTGCTGCCGAAGTCGGTGTAACGATACTCGACGCGGCCGAAGACATTGTCGGTCAACTTGATGTCGGTGCCAACACCGGCGGTCCAGCCGAGCATCGTTGCGCGATCGCTGGCCCCAAGGACGGTGTCTTCCACCTTCAGGCTTCTGCCGGCGAGACCGCCGGTGCCATAGAGCAGGATTTCTGGGCTGACCGCGTAGCCGAGACGGGCACGCAGCGAACCTTCAAAGCCGGCCTTGGAGTCGATGCCGTTGTCGTCGCCCTTGACGCCGTTGTAGCCGAGTTCGGCTTCAGCGCCGTAGACGAAGTTCTCCTGCTGCCACTGATAGCCGCCGAAGACACTGCCGACGAAACCCTTGGTATCGGTTTCAACGTCGAAATCCTTTTCCTTGGTCCGGCCGCTGAAGCCATAGCCGACGTTGAGACCGGCGTAGGGGCCGGCCCACGAAGCGACCGGAAGTTCAGCGATCGGCGCAGGTGCCGGCGGCTCTTCCGAAACCACGTCAGCAGCATAGGCAGTTCCGCTGAGGGCGAAGAGGCCGAGCGCAACGGCCAGCGGCCGTGCGAATTTGAGATTGGCTTGCATTGTTCTTTACTCCTTAAGCCACAGGACACAGGCTTGTTTCTCACGATCGCCATCTACCCGTCCGGGGGGTGAAACGGATCTGGCGTTCGTCGGTTCCAAATGTCGTGTCAAAATGCGGCTGAAGCGAACCTGAACTTGGGTCATTCCCCGGCACGAATGAGGCAGAACCTTGACGTTGCATCTTCGCAACAGCGAAATGGCAGGAACCATCCCGTGCTGCGCTGCACACCGCTTGGTGCAAGGACTCCAGCACCCTATATTGCGGTCGGGCGCGCCCGAGTCCAGGGCGGGCCGGATGTCGAAACGGCCGTTTCGCCACAATGCTGCCCAAGGTGCGAACACCATTTAACGCATGCCGGGCCATATTTCGCCGGCACCGCTTTTTCGGGCCGAAATTGAGGATTGACACCATATGAGCAAAGCCACTGTCACGGCGCTGGTGACGGGCGGGGCCAGGCGGATCGGCAGGGCGATCGTCGAGGATCTCGCCGCCCACGGTTTTGCCGTCGCCATTCATTGCAACCGCTCGCGCACCGAGGCCGATGTGTTGGCTGCCGAAATCATCGCCGGAGGTGGCCGCGCCGCCGTGGTCGCCGCCGACCTGACCGATATGGACGCCGTTGGCGATCTCGTCGGCCAGGCGCAAGCAGCGCTCGGACCGATCCCGCTGCTGGTCAACAATGCGTCTCTGTTCGAGGACGATTCGGTTCTGGATTTCGACTGGCGGGCCTGGGACCGGCACTTTGCCGTCCATGTGAAAGCGCCCGCGCTCCTGGCGCAGAATTTCGCCCGGGCGTTGCCGGCAGGGCAGGAGGGCCTGATCGTCAACATGATCGACCAGCGCGTCTGGCGACCAACGCCGCGCTACTTCTCCTACGCGCTGTCCAAATCGACGCTGTGGACGGCCACGCAGATGATGGCGCAAGCGCTCGGCCCCAGCATCCGCGTCAATGCCATCGGCCCGGGGCCGACACTGAAGAACGCGCGTCAGGACGACAGCGATTTTGCCGCACAGGTGGATGGCTTGGTCCTCAAGCGCGGCCCGGAATTGCCGGAATTCGGCGCCACAATCCGCTATCTCTGGGAAGCGCGCTCGGTCACCGGCCAGATGATCGCGCTTGATGGCGGCCAGCATCTTGCGTGGCAGACGCCCGATGTGACAGGCATGACGGAATGAGTCCCGTAGACCACAAAAGCAAGCCGCGCGGCGGCGCCGACGATCTGCCCCCCGATATCGACGTCGAGGACGAGGCAGTCGAGGAGATCGTTGAAACCGTCGGTCCCGATGTCGCCTTCACCGCCATCGACTGGACGCCGCATGCCGGCGACGCGGAAGGCATGATCGGCGCCGAGGTGATCCAGACGCTGGTCAAGCGGCTGCCCAACGCGCCCGGCGTCTACCGCATGATGAACGCTGCCGGCGATGTGCTCTATGTCGGCAAGGCGCGCAGCCTGAAGAAGCGCGTCACCAACTACGCGCAAGGCCGCTTCCACACCACCCGCATCGGCCGCATGGTGCGCGAAACGTCGACGATGGAGTTCGTCGTCACCCGCACCGAGATCGAAGCGCTGCTGCTCGAAGCCAACCTTATCAAGCGCTTGCGGCCGCGCTTCAACGTCCTGATGCGCGACGACAAGTCGTTTCCCTATATCCTCTTGACCGGCGACCATGTCTCGCCCGGCATCTACAAGCATCGCGGCGCGCGCTCGCGCAAAGGCGATTATTTTGGGCCCTTCGCCTCGGCCGGTGCCGTTGGCCGCACCATCAACTCCCTGCAGCGCGCCTTCCTGCTCAGGAGTTGCACCAACTCGTTCTACGAGAACCGCACGCGGCCATGCCTGCTTTATCAGATCAAGCGCTGCGCCGGCCCCTGCACCGGAGAGGTTTCGCACCAGGACTATGCCGAACTGGTCAATGAGGCGAAGGACTTCTTGTCCGGCCGCAGCCAAAAGGTGAAGACGGAAATCTCGGCCGCCATGCAGCAGGCGTCGGAAGCTCTCGATTTCGAGCGCGCCGCGATCTATCGCGACCGGTTGGCGGCCCTGTCGCATGTGCAGAGCCACCAGGGCATCAATCCGGCGACCGTCGACGAAGCCGACGTCTTCGCCATCCATCAGGAGGGCGGCCAGGTCTGCATCCAGGTGTTCTTCTTCCGCACCGGCCAGAACTGGGGCAACCGCGCCTATTTCCCCAAGGCCGATCCGGCGTTGGAAGCAGCCGAGGTGTTAGGTTCGTTCCTGGCGCAGTTCTATGACGACAAGCCGACGCCGCGGAACATTCTTCTGTCGCATGGCGTCGAGGATCAGGAACTATTGGCCGAGGCGCTCTCCACCCGCGCCGGCCGCAAGGTCGCGATCTCCGTGCCGCAGCGTGGCGAGAAGAAGGACCTGACCGACAACGCCCTGCAGAATGCCCGCGAGGCGCTCGGACGCCGGCTGGCTGAAACCTCCACCCAGGGACGCCTGCTTGCGGGTTTCGCCGAGACATTCGGCCTGGCCAAGCCGCCGGTGCGCATCGAGGTCTACGACAATTCGCACATCATGGGCACCAATGCCGTTGGCGCCATGGTCGTCGCCGGGCCGGAAGGTTTTGTGAAGAACCAGTACCGGAAATTCAACATCCGCTCGACCGAGATCACGCCTGGTGACGATTTCGGCATGATGCGCGAGGTGATGGAGCGACGGTTTTCGCGGTTGCTCAAGGAGCATGGCGATGTCCCGGCTGGCGATGCAGCTGATGGTTCGGCAGACGATATGGAGGACGATATCTCCGGCAGCTTCCCGGCCTGGCCCGATGTCATCCTGATCGACGGTGGCCAGGGCCAGATGACCGCGGTGCGCAAGATCCTTTCGGATCTCGGCATCGAGGACCGCGTGGTTGCCATCGGCATCGCCAAGGGCCAGGACCGCGACGCCGGCCGCGAACGGTTCTTCGTCAAAGGCAGGGACTCGTTTTCGCTGCCGGTTCGCGATCCCGTGCTCTATTTCGTCCAGCGGCTGCGCGATGAGGTCCATCGTTTCGCGATCGGTTCGCATCGGGCGCGCCGCAAGAAGGAGATGGTCAAGAGCCCGCTCGACGAGATCAGCGGTATCGGTCCAGGCCGCAAACGCGCCTTGTTGTTGGCCTTCGGCACCGCCAAGGCGGTCAGCCGCGCCGCCATCGAGGATTTGAGGAAAGTCGACGGTATTTCCGAGCAGGTGGCGAAACTGGTCTACAATCATTTCCATGAGAGCTGACAGCAAGGATGCTATTTTCGTCTGGTCAATCGATTCTCGCCTGTTGACCCCCTACATTCGCTTCTGATTTGAGTAGGCAGGCAGAAAGAGTTTCCCAGATATGGCCAAGCGCGCGTTCAACCTGCCCAATATGCTCACCTACGCCCGCATCGTCGCGGTGCCGCTGGTGGTGCTATGCTTTTTTCTCGAAGGACATCTGAAGTCGAGCGACTTTGCCCGCTGGTCGGCGCTGATCATCTTCCTGCTCGCCTCGATCACCGATTATCTGGATGGCTATTTGGCGCGCGCCTGGCAGCAGACCTCCAACATCGGCAAGATGCTCGACCCGATCGCCGACAAGCTGCTGGTCGCCACCTGCCTGCTGCTGCTGGCCGCCGACACCGATCGCCATGCGGGCATTGCCGGCTGGTCGTTGTGGGCCGCGATCATCATCCTGTGCCGCGAAATCCTCGTCTCGGGTCTGCGCGAATATTTGGCGGCGCTGAAAGTTTCGGTGCCGGTGACGCAGCTGGCAAAATGGAAGACCGCCATCCAGATGGTCGCCATAGCGTTCCTCTTGGCCGGACCGGCCGGCGACAAGATTTTTCCGCTGACCACCCAGACCGGGCTGGTGCTGCTGTGGATCGCGGCGCTGGTTACGCTCTATACGGGCTACGACTATTTCCGCGCCGGCCTCAAGCACATCATGGACGAGTGAGATGACGACCCGGCTCATTTATTTTGCCTGGGTGCGCGAACGCATCGGCCTGCCTGAGGAGGATGTCGACCTGCCTGCCGGCATCGAGACGGTCGCCGATCTCCTGCGCTGGCTGAAATCGCGCGGCGAGGGCTACGAGCACGCGCTGCGATATCCCGACGTGATCCGCGTCGCCATCAACCAGGAACATGTCGAGCACCGCGAGAAGATCGCGGGCGCCCGCGAAATCGCGCTGTTCCCGCCGATGACCGGGGGCTGACATGAGCGGCGGGGTCTTACCTGTCGTGCGCATTCAGCGCCAGGATTTTGACGTCGCCGCCGAGATCGCCAGACTGACGCAAGGCCGCGCCGATATCGGCGCCGTGGTGACCTTCTCAGGCCTTTGCCGCGACGAGCAGGGCGCGCTCTCAGCGCTCGAGCTCGAACACTATCCCGGCATGGCCGAAGCGGAAATCGCCCGCATCGCTGCTGAAGCGGTCGAGCGTTGGCCATTGCAGGGGCTCACCGCCATCCACCGCCACGGGAAGATCGCGCCCGGCGAGAACATCGTGCTGGTCGTGGCAGCCTCGGCGCATCGCCATGCGGCGTTCGAGGCGGCGAATTTTCTGATGGACTATTTGAAATCGCGCGCGCCCTTCTGGAAGAAGGAGCATCGGGCTGACGGCTCGGAGGGTGGCTGGGTCGAGGCCAAGGAGGCCGATGCAACGGCCGCGCAACGCTGGTCTCAGTCCGAATAAGATCCGCCGCAGCCATGCATTGACCGCAATCCTTTGGCCAATTGGCAGGATTGGTCAGCCTGGGGCATTGGCAGCCCGGGGCATTGGCAGCCAGGGGTGAGGGAGATGGTCATGCTGGACAGGATCGCGGAGTTCTTCATCTTCGGTTTCGTGCCTCTGGTCGTCGGCATATTGGCCGTTCCGGACCAGTCTGTTGCCGCCGAACAGGCCGTGAGGGGCGAGGTCATCTATCGCGAGCGCATTGCCTTGCCGCCCAGTGCCGTGCTGTCCGTACAACTTGCCGATGTGTCGCTGGCCGATGCGCCTGCCACCATCATCGGCGAGCAGAAAGTGCAGCCGGCCGGCCAGGTGCCGATCAGCTTCGAGATCAAATTCGACCCTTCCGTCATCCGGTCGCAGATGACCTACGCGTTGCAAGCCCGCATCACCGTCGATGACAAGCTGCTGTTCATCTCCGATATGCGCCATCAGGTCGATCCGCTGGCCGACGTGCCGCAGACCATCATGCTGAAGATGGTCACCCCGAGCGCCGAGCCCATGGTTTCGGTCTTCGATCAGCTCTGGCTGGTCGACTATGTCGACGGCATCGGCGCCATTGCTGCCCCGCAAGCGACATTCAGGGTCAGCGAGGCCGGCAAGGCGGGCGGCAGCGGCCCCTGCAACACCTATTTCGCCACTGCCAAACTCGATGGCCAAACGATCGTGATCAGAGACATCGGTTCTACCTACAAGGCCTGTGCGCCCGAGGTGATGGCCGAGGAAAAGGCGCTGTTCGATGCGCTGGCCAAGGCGGCGTCATACCGTGTCGATGCCGGCAAGCTCATCATATCGGACAAGGACGGCCGCGAGATCCTGCGCTTTAGCGCCGCGAGCTAGTCCAGCGTATTTCGATCTCCAACACTTTTCCGGAATAATTCGGGCAAGGGAAGCGTTTCTCTCAGATATGGCGGGCAAGGCAAAAGGGATATTTTCGAATGTCCCTTCGTTGAAGCCGCCAGACCTGCTGCGGCTCGTTCTGGCTTAACTCAAAGGAGTCCAGACATGAAAACGCACGCGCTTATCCTCGCTGTCACAGGCGCATCGCTCCTTGCTCTCACCGGCCTCGCAAAGGCGGACGACCATCTGGTCAACGCCCTGCAGCATGGTCTCAGCGACGATGGCCACCCGTTCCAGACCAACAAGGCCGGCCACAGCGGCGACCTCGCGCCTGGGCAGGGTAGCCCGTTTGCCGGTGAGGATACACAGACACCAGCCACCGATACGGCGGCGGCGAATGACCATGCGAACGTAAAAGATCGCCAGCCGAAATGACCAAGAACCCGCCGGAGGGGCGGCGGGCCTCCTCTCAAACCTTTGTTTGTTCGAATACGGCGCCGTAGTGATAGGGCGGCACCTCGACCAGTTCGGCAAGCCTGAGGCCACCCGCCTCGGCGGCTGCTATAGTCTCCTCTGGCGACAGCCTCAATTCGGTCTTCGGTCCGCGCGGTCCGTCCAGCACGGTGGTTTTGTCACGCGGATACTGGTGCCAGTTGACGATGGCGAAACGGCCGGCCGGGTTAAGCGTCGCGCGTACGGCACGGGCGAGACGCGGCCGGTCAGGCACGCCGTGAAAGGCGTTGGCCATGAAGATGAAATCGACAGGTCGAGGCACAAGTCCTGCAAGCTCGTAGGCGTCGCCTGCGACAAAGTCGCAATTCGTCGCGCCGCCTTCGACCAATCTGTGTCTGGCGGCTGCGAGCAGGTTGGCATCGATATCGATGGCTACGACATGGCGGGCCACTTTGGCGATCGGCAGCGTGAACCAGCCATCGCCGCAGCAGAGATCGATCACTTCCATGTCTGACTTGATCCCCGTTGCCGAAAGCACCGCGGCAGGGTCAGGCCACAGCGCCTCCCACCAGCCGCTGTCCGGCATTTCTGTGCCTTGAAAGAAGCCCGGAATGGCACTGGTCATGCTGAGGTCCGCTCCATTGTCGGTCACATCAGTTCAATGTCTCACCCTAGTAAAGGCAGTTCGCAAGGGAACCCGATAGCTGGGTCATGAAAAAAGGCCGGCGAAACGCCGGCCTTTTCACGTAGTCCAAGGTCTGGACTATCGGCTCAGCCGACGATCTCGGTGTCCGAGAACCAGTACTTGATCTCTTCTGCCGCGGTCTCCGGTGCGTCGGAGCCGTGCACGGAGTTTTCGCCGATCGACAGCGCATGAACCTTGCGGATGGTGCCTTCGGCGGCGTTGGCTGGGTTCGTGGCGCCCATCACTTCGCGGTTCCTGGCAATGGCGTTCTCGCCTTCCAGCACCTGGACGACCGTCGGTGCCGACGACATGAATTCCACCAATTCGCCGAAGAAAGGGCGGTCCTTGTGGACGGCATAGAAGCCTTCCGCTTCGCGGCGGCTCATCCAGACCCGGCGCGAGGCGATGACGCGCAGGCCTGCCTCTTCCAGCATCCTGGTGATGGCGCCGGTGAGATTGCGCCGGGTTGCGTCCGGCTTGATCATGGAAAATGTGCGTTCGAGCGCCATGGGTCGTCCTTGTCTGAGAATGGAATTGAGAGTGGCGGGCTCTATACAAGCCGCCCGGCCCATTGCCAAGGGGTGAGGAACGGTCCGCGCGGCGGACGGAAAGCCAACTGCTTGGCTTTCCGAGTGACGAACGGTGAAAGCCCGGTCCGCCTTCGGGCGGATTGAAAGGTCCAGTGGACCTTTCAAAGGTTTGAACGCCCGAAGGGCAGGGAGCGAGAGCGAAGGGCCGGACGGCTGCGCGTTTCTGCGGCAAGCCGGCCCCGTTCAGACGGCTGCACAGCAACGCTTTGCTTGCTATAGTCGCGTGTCGGCGCCGCGCTGAGGTCGGGCCGTATGGAGACACCATGACCATGACAGACGATCGTCAGGAACGCATTCGCAACCGCGCACACCAGATCTGGCTGCAGGAGGGCCAGCCGGCTGGCCATCATGAGCGCCATTGGCATCAGGCGGCCACCGATGTCGACCAGGAGGACGCCGCGGGCAAGTCGGCGGCCAAAAAGCCGACCAAGAAGACATCTGGCGCCGCCAAGGCAAAAGCCGCCCCCAAGGAGGCAAAGGCTGCCACGAAGGCCGGCAAGCCGAAGAAAGCGGCGGCCAAGTAAGCTTTACGGCGTCAGGCCGCGGCGGCGACCATTCGTCCCAGCCCGCCATGCAGGTCGAGGCAGCGGGCGAACCACTGCGCCGCCACGTCGCCATCGTCGAGCAGTTGGTAGGGCGAGGCTATGCGCGCCCATTGCAGGGCGCCGAAGACGATATAGTCGCTAAACAGCGGCGACGCGCCGCCGATGAATGGCTGATAGCCTAGCATTGAACGCAGCGGCTCCAGCGCGGCGCGGAATGTCGCCAGCCCGGCGTCGCGCGCGGTGACGACGTCCTCCAGCGTCTTGCCAAAGCGTTGCTCGCGGCTCCGGCGGAAATAAGCGGCGTTCTCCTCGTCCTGCATGGTGTGGAGGTCGATGATCGCGGCGGTGGTCACGTAGGGATGGATGGTCAGTTGCGACCAGCGCTCGACGAAACGAGCCATCGCCTTGCCGCCTTCACGCCAAACAGCGTCGGCCGGTCCGGATAGGCTTCATCGAGATAGAGGGCGATGGCGAAGGAATCCGCGAGGACCGTCTCGCCGTCGCGGATCACCGGGACGGTTTTCGAAACGCCGCCCTCGACAGCGGGCACCTCGAGAAAGCGCGTCGGCACGGTCGATATGTCGAGCCCCTTGTGGGCGACCGCCATCGCCACCTTCCAGCAATGCGGGCTGAACGGACGTGTGCTGTCGCGTCCGACGAGATCATAGAGCAGAATGGTCATTGGCGGCAGGCCCTTCAAGCGTTAGGTAGGCCCCGCATCGACGCGAGCCGAGGGGAAGCCATGAGACAGCATTTCATGATGTTTGCGGCCTATAATCAATGGGCCAATGGCCGCATCTATGAGGCCGCCGCCGAGCTCGATGATGAGGAATTCAACCGCGATGTCGGTGCCTTCTTCGGCTCGATGATGGGCACGCTCAACCACCTTTTGACTGCCGACCGCATCTGGATGAAGCGCTTCACCGGCGAGGGCGACGCGCCGACGACACTGGATGCCATCCTGCATCGGGGGTTGACCGGCCTGCGGGCGGCGCGTGAAGCCGAGGACAGGAGGATCATCGATTGGGTCGGCGGCCTCAATGACAAGGCGTTGACGGGCCGCTTCACCTACATGACCGTCTCGGATATGCGCACCGTCTCGCAAAGGCTGGCGCCGGCGCTGGACCACGTCTTCAACCACCAGACCCATCATCGCGGCCAGGCGCATACGATCCTGACCATCCTGGGACGGCCAAGCCTGGGGTTGGACCTGATGCTTTTCCAGCGGACCGAGGAGGGCAGGGCTTTCGCCTGATCCGGTGGCGTTTTGCGTAGTCGGTCCGGGGTTGAAGAGCTTGCGCCACTATCGCTGCATTTTGTGCTGCAGCATCGTCTTTACCTCGGGCCACTCGGAATCGATGATGCTGAACCGGACGGAATTGCGCTTCCGACCGTCCGGCATGATCCGCTCGTTGCGAACGATCCCTTCCTGCTTGGCGCCAATTCGCAGGATGGCTGCCCTTGACGCGTCGTTCAGTTCGTCTGTGGTGAATTGCACACGGACACATCCCATGAACTCGAATGCATGGGCCAGGAGAAGATACTTCGCCTCGGTATTGACCCCGGACCGCTGAACCGAACTGCTGAGCCAGCTATGCCCGATCTCCAGCTTTCTATTCGTGCGATCGATCTTCCAAAACCGCGTACTTCCGCAGATCACTCCCGTGCTGCGCATGACGATTGCATAAGGCATGACAGTGCCGGCCCGTCGTCCAGCCAGGGCATTGGCAATATATCCATCGATCGTGTCTGGCCCGGGGACCACGGTGGCCCTCAGGTTCCACAACGCACCATCCGCTGCCGCGCTCAGAAGCCCCGACGAATGTGCCTGCTGAAGTGGCGTGAGCTCAACAATCTTTCCGACCAAGGCGGGCTGTACGGATTGCACGTCCATTTCAGGCAGCCGTCGAAGCTTCGCCCCTGATTTCGCTGTCCAGCTGGCACTGCGTCAGAGCCGCTTCCGCCATCACCCACTGCTTGAACAACTGGACCTTGCGTGCGGCAAGGCCTTTCTGCGGAGAGACAAAATACCAGCCAGCCGTGTTGGGATGGTGGACGGCGAAGGGAGCCACCAGCCTTTCGGCGCGGATGTCGCTGGCCATATAGGCACGGTTGGCCACCGCAAATCCCATCCCGGAATTGGCTGCCTCGTAGGACATCATGCACGAGTCGAAATAGATGCTCTTGGTCTCGCTGAGCACGAAGCTGGCGCCGGCGAAACCAAGCCAGGATTGCCAATTCTGGGTGCAGGTGTCGGAATGCAGCAGGGTGAAGTGCTTGAGGTCGTCCGGTGTCACCTTCGACAGCCGCTTATCGCCGAGGACTTCGTGGAACAGCTTGCGGCTGCACACCGGTGTCAGGTCTTCGCGAAACAGCAGATCGGATTGCAGCCCGTGAAAGTGACCGTCGCCATAACGGATTTCGAGATCGAATTCCGAGGCCGTGAACTCATGCGTCGCGTAGGAGGTCGAGACCCGCATCACGATATCGGGATATTGCTGCTGGAACAGCGGCAGGCGTGGAAATAGCCAGCGTGCGGCAAAGGTCGGCAGCACCGATATTTTTAGCACATGCTCCTGCGATTGCCCGGTCGCTTCCATGCTGGCGGCGACGATTCGCTCCAGCGCCTCGCGAACGCGCGAGACATAGGTCTCACCCTCCGGCGTCAACGAGACCGCATTGCCGCCGCGCTGGAAAATCTTGAAACGAAGCTGATCCTCCAGGCTTTTCACCCGCTGGCTGACCGCTGAAGCGGTAATGAACTGTTCTTCGCCGGCACGCGTGAAATTACCGTGCCTTGCAGCACTTTCCACGATTTTAAGCGAATTGAGGTTGACCTGACTGAGCAGACGCACGGTTTCGACCTTAAGCTTGGCTTACACTAGCACCAGCATTCCTAATTTTACAGGGGTGGGTGAATTAATCGACTGTTTACCAAGTGTTGCCCCCATCCTGGAGAAGTACAATGAACGCCCATACCATTCCCGAACTGCGTTATGCGATGAGCCGCGAAGCCATTATAGGCCATGAAACCGCCTGGAAAGTGTCGAGTTTCGGTGTCGCGCAATATCTGCACGGCTATGACCCGGCACTGCTTGCCGCGATCGAGGAGGCTGCCCTGAAGCTCAAGGCCAGCCATGCCGTGCACAAGCACCTCGATCTGACCTTCATCACCGGGGCCGACCGTTTCATCCCCGAGATCAAGGAATTGCTGCATGACAAGCTGCGCCTGGAGCGGCTGTCCGACATGATGGGCACCAAGCTGGAGCCCTATCCGCTGTCGATCGTCGGCTCGACGGTCACCTTCATGAATCCCAAGGACGGCGCCGTGGAGTGGCATTGCGATGGCGTTCCGGTCACCGAGCTCATTCCATTGTCGATCAGCAATCCGCTGGTCGGCGGCCACCTCGAAATCTACTGCGACGACTCCGAAACCGGCCGCGCCATTCTCGAAGCCGGCCGCGAGATCCCGCGCAACAGTGTCATGCGCATCGATCACAAGATGAACTACGCGACGCTCGGGCAATTCCTGGGCGTCCTGCATCGCACCGCTCCGATCCGGTTCGGCGAGCGCGTCACGCTGGTGCTCAACCAGCGCTCGGTGGCCAAGCCCTATGTCGACGACAACAGAATGTTCTATCTCGCCGCCGACAATGACCACGACCGTGAGTGGGTCAGCGAACTGGCCGAAGATGTCTGGACCAACCAGTTGCCGGCCTATCGTCGGTTCGAGGCAGAGCATCCCGTGCCCGCGGCCGTCGATGCACCGGTTCCGGGCGGCGCCAGGGAATCATGGTAATGAACCAAGATCCCGAAAAGTCGGAACCGGTTTTCGGACAGGATCATGGTCGAACAGCAAAATAGAATCCCATGCCGATTGTTTCGGCAGGGATCCGGCTCGATATCCGCGTTGGTCTTCGCTGCCGGTGCGGTGGCGTTGTGGTCCACCAATGCGCTGGTCGGCAAATCCCTGCTGGCCAGCCACCCGGCGTCGCAGGTCCAGTTCCTGCAATTTGCAGGCGCTGCACTCGTCTTCGCCGCCATCCGATTGATGAGCCGGGAAAGAGTAGCACCGGTCACGGCCGGGGCGGCGCTCATCTCTGTCGCAGTCGGATTCATCGGTCTGGTCGGCACCATGGTGCTGCAATACATCGCCTTCGCTTCGATGCCGGTCATCGAGGCCAATCTGATGGCCTACACCTGGCCGTTGATGGTCGCGGTGGCAGTCATCGCCTTGGAAAATCCGCGGCATCCGGCCCTGTTGGGTCTCGCCACGGTGGTAGGCTTCATCGGCGTCGCACTGGTGATTTCGGGAGGGCGCAGCCAATCCTGGTTCCAGGGCGATCTGGTCGGCTATCTCGCCGCATTCGGGTCGGCGCTGTGCATGGCCTTCTACTCGATCATGGTGGGACGGGTCGCCACCCCAGCGGATCGCCTGTTGCTGCCATCGTCTTTGATTGGCGTCGCTTTGACGTTTCTATGGTGCGCTCGCGACGGTTTCACCTGGCCCGTCGGCGCGGACCTGGCTCTCGGCCTTTATCTCGGCGCCGGTCCGATGGGCTTGGGCTACTATTTCTGGTCGCGCGCCTTGAAGCTTGAAGGCAGCGGCAGGGTCGCGGTGGTCGCCTATCTCACGCCGATCGCCTCGACCCTGCTTTTGACCTTGTCCGGCGAGCGGCTGACGGTGACGGCCATTGTCGGAGCTATCCTCGTCATCGGCAGTTGTGTCGCGGTCGGTGTGGAACGTTCGGAGGCCGAAAACCATGTTTGACGAGAATGAGCGTCTGGCTATTCAGGAAGCGAATTGGCTGATCGATGAATTCGGCGCCGAGGCACCGCTTTACGCCGCGATGAGGGCCGAAAAGGCGATAGAACAAAAGGATTTCGCGCGTTGCGCCCGCTGGAAGCGTATTCTGGAGATATTGGACGAAAGTCCTGCCTCTAAGTCTGCTGGTTCCAAGTATTAGATTTTCTAATTTGCACAGCGTCGATTTTGCATGAATGCTATTTTTGCTGATTCTTGATTCTTTTATGAGGCTTGGCGGTCCGTTGGGGGACGCGGTTAAAGAGATACATCGACACAAGTCTTCGCTGGGGTGGATGATTTTGTCGCAAATAAGGTGAAAGAATTGTCAAATATCGATGATAAGACCGTTATCGAGCTGACGGCCGATATTGTCTCGGCCTATGTAGGCAACAATCCGCTTCCGGCTGCCGGCCTGCCCGAGCTGATTGCCAGCGTCAGCGCCTCGGTTCGCAAGCTCGCCGGCGCGGCTGTCGCGGAAGTCCCAAACCTGGTTCCGGCCGTCAATCCGAAGAAGTCGGTGTTTCCCGACTACATCATCTGCCTTGAGGACGGAAAGAAGTTCAAGTCGCTCAAGCGGCATCTGCGGACCGACTACGGCCTGAGCCCGGACGACTATCGGGCCAAATGGGGCTTGCCACCGGACTATCCGATGGTTGCACCAAACTACTCGGCGACGCGATCGGCGCTGGCAAAGTCGACGGGACTTGGCCGCAAGCCGGCAGCAGCGCCGGCCGCTGTCGCCAAGGCAACGAAGCGCAAGGCGACTGCCTGAGAGCAGGCAAGCCACTGTTCGGCTGCTTTGACGGCGCCCTAGCGGGCGTCGTTTCGAGGCCTTGTGCGGCCAACTGGCCCGCAAGGCCTTGCGAAGCGTTGATGTCCGGTGCAAAAGCGCGGCCATGCTGATCATCAACGACCTATCGCTCCGCATGGCCGGACGCTTGCTTCTCGACCATGCCTCGCTGACCTTGCCGGCCGGCACCAAGGCCGGCCTTGTCGGCCGCAACGGCACCGGCAAGACGACACTGTTCAAGGCCATCACCGGCGATTTCCCGTCCGAGACAGGATCGATCAGCCTGCCGAAGAGCACCCGCATCGGCCAGGTGGCGCAGGAAGCGCCGGGCACCGAGGATGCGCTGATCGAGATCGTGCTCAAGGCCGATCTCGAACGCACGGCGCTGCTCGAAGAAGAAAAGACGGCGACCGATCCGCACCGCATCGCCGACATCCATATGCGGCTGGCCGATATCGACGCGCACTCAGCCGAATCCCGCGCCGCCACCATTCTCGCCGGCCTCGGCTTCGACGACGCTGCCCAGAGGCGTCCGGCATCGTCCTTCTCCGGCGGCTGGCGCATGCGCGTGGCGCTCGCTGCGGTGCTGTTTGCCGAGCCCGACCTTCTGCTGCTCGACGAGCCGACCAACTATCTCGATCTCGAAGGCACGCTGTGGCTGGAAAACTATGTGTCGAAATACCCGCACACAGTGCTCTTGATCTCGCATGACCGCGACCTGCTCAACCGCGCCGTCAACTCGATCGTCCATCTCGACCAGAAAAAGCTGACCTTCTGGCGCGGCGGCTACGACCAGTTCGAGCGTCAATATACAGAGCAGAAGGAATTGCAGGAGAAGGGCCGGGTCAAGCAGGAGGCCGCCCGCAAGCACATGGAATCCTTCGTCGAGCGGTTCCGCGCCAAGGCCTCCAAGGCGAGACAGGCGCAGTCGCGCATCAAGGCGCTGGAAAAGATGAAGCCGATCGCGGCCCTCGTGAACGATTCGGTGCGGCCGTTCTCCTTCCCCGAGCCGGTGAAGACGGTGGCCTCGCCGATCGTGGCGCTGAACAACGTCAATGTCGGCTACACCGAGGGTCAGCCGATCCTCAAGAAGATGACGCTGCGCATCGACGCCGACGACCGCATCGCGCTGCTCGGCGCCAACGGCAACGGCAAGTCGACCTTCGCCAAATTGCTGTCGGGCCGGCTGAAGCAGGAGAGCGGCACCATGACGGTGGCGCCCGGGTTGAAGGTGGCGATCTTTGCCCAGCATCAGCTCGACGATCTCCGGCCGGACGAAAACGCCTACGAGCATGTCCGCCGGCTGATGCCGGAGGCCCCGGAATCGAAGGTACGCGGCCGCGTCGCCCAGTTCGGCCTCACGACCGAGAAGATGAACACCGCCGCCAAGGATCTGTCGGGCGGCGAGAAGGCGCGGCTGCTGATGGGGCTGTCGGCCTTCGAGGGCCCAAACCTGTTCATCCTCGACGAACCGACAAACCATCTCGACATCGACAGCCGCGAATCGCTGATCCATGCGCTGAACGAATTTCCCGGCGCCGTCATCCTGATCTCGCATGATCGCCATCTGCTGGAGGCAACCGCCGACCGGCTGTGGCTGGTCAAGGACGGCGCGGTCAACCCGTATGACGGCGACTTGGAAGACTACAAGTCGCTGGTCACCGGCGTCTCCGGCGACCGCCGCGGCAAGCGCGAGGCCGACAAGGCGTCAAAAGCCGACCGCCGCCGCGATGCAGCGGCACGCCGCGCCGCCTTCGAGCCGCTCGCCAAGGAGATCCGCGCCACCGAAGCGCTGATGGACCGCATTCGCAAGCGAATCGACGGCATCGAGGACGAACTGTCCAATCCGGCGGTGTACGAAAAGGATCCCTCGACGGCGACCCGGCTGGCCAAGGAGCGCTCGCAACTGGCCCAGACACTGGCCGGCCACGAGGAAAAATGGCTGACCATGTCGGCCGAGTATGAGGAAGGCACGGCGGAGTGAGCAGCCGGCTATGCAAGCGAATTCATCGTGCCAGCCGCACGATGAATTGCCTGTGAACGCCGGGACGGTGTAGAGTAGCGGCGGATCCGGCAGATGGCTGAAAGGCCTGTGGCACAGATGCACTTGCTGCGGCTATTTTGCTCGACCGGACGACGCTGCCCGGCATCTATTGCCGCCTTTGGCGTTTAGAAGCGGACCGCGGATCACAAACTCTTCCGCGACCATGCACGAGTTCCTGCTTTTTTCAGGCGGCTTTCCGCTCGTCTTTCCATGTCTCGTGCCGCTTTCCCCATGCCGACATAGCGGTGACCGCATCGTTCAGACTCATGCCCAGGGTCGTGACCGAGTATTCCACGCGTGGCGGTACCTCGTCATAGGCGCGCCGGCTGACGAGTCCGTCGGCCTCCATCTGTCGCAATTGTTGCGCGAGCATCTTCTCACTGATTCCAGGCAACCGCCGGTGCAGTTCGGCGAAGCGGTGCGGCCGCAGGTGCAATTTCCACAATAGCGAGGTTTTCCACTTTCCGCCGATTGCCTGCATCGCGGCGGCAAAGCCGCAACTGTCGGGCTCCTTGCTCCTCATGTGACAACTCCTGACATGATTCCAATAGCTTACCTCAAGGTGCGTACTTCTCAACACAGCAAGAATATATATCTTTGGATCAGCGCGCCAAACACAAACCAATCCCTCGTCGAGAGGGCTATCGGAGAAGTCACCATGAAATCCAATGTCTGCGTGCTCGGCGCGGGCCGCATGGGCTCGTCCATCGTTCGAACGTTGCTCGACCGAAATTATCCAACATCCGTCTGGAATCGCACTGCGGCCAAGTGCCAGCCCCTGGCTGCTCTTGGCGCGAGGTTGGCCTCTTCAGTAGAGGACGGAATCCGGTCGGCCGATGTCTTGATCATAAACGTTCTGGATTATGCCGCCAGCGATGCACTGCTCAAGCAGGGCAACGTCGCTTCGGCGCTGGCCGGCAAAGCCGTCATACAACTCACCTCCGGCTCAGCGCGTTTGGCGCGGGAGGAGGCGCGCTGGATCGAAGCGCATGGCGCCGGCTATCTGGACGGCGCGATCCTGGCGACTCCGGATTTTATTGGCAAACCGGACACCGCATTGCTGTATTCAGGATCCCACGCCGTCTACGAAGCAAACAAGACCCTGCTTTTTGCCCTTGGTGGCGGCACGAGTTATGTCGGCGAGGTGCCTGGCCAAGCCTCCGCGCTTGACACCGCGCTGCTCACCCAGATGTGGGGCGGGCTGTTCGGCGCGCTCCAGGGCATGGCTGTCGCCGAGGCCGAAGGTCTCGATCTGGATACGTTCAGGAGCCATCTGTCCGCATTCAAGCCGGTTGTCGATGCCGCTTTGTTCGATGTGGTTGACCGGACAAAGGCGCGCCTCTTTGCCGGCGACGACGCAACGCTCGCGTCATTGGGCGCCCACTACAGCGCCTTCCGGCATCTTCTCGAAGCATGCCAGGAGCGAGGTCTTGACGCGGCCATGCCGCGCGCAATGGACGGGATTTTTCAGCAGGCGCTCGCGCGCGGGCGCGCGGATGATGATTTTGCATCTCTCTCACCCCTGTTTGGAAATGGCTCGCCCCGTCCGGGCAGGGAGCCCGCGAATGCGTGATGGCAAGACGGAGCGAAGGGCGACCTGCTCGTGTCGCGGCGCGGAACTGGTTCTCGCCGGAGAGCCTCGGCGCGTCTATGCCTGCAGTTGCCTGGAATGCCAGAGATGCACCGGGGCAGCGTTCTCATACCGAGCCATCTATGCCGACTCCGCCATAGTCGCCCAGAAAGGCGAGACGAAATCCTGGCGACGAACCGGTTCGTCGGGGCAATGGCTGGAGCAGACATTTTGTACCACATGCGGATCGATCGTCTTCATGCGTGCAGAAGGCCTGACGGAAGCGCTGTCGGTATCTGTCGGCTGTCTGGAGGACCTGGAATTTCCGGCTCCGGCAATTCTCCATTGGCCCAACAGGAAGCACAAATGGCTCTGCCTGGAAGGCGTGCCCCTGGCGGAAGTCTCCTGAAGCAATGACTGCCCCAGCATTGAGTGGCCGATCGGCTTTGCAGTACCCCTGCCTTCTTCCAAAGAGGAGAAGGCAGGGGGCTTGCTCGCCGAGGCAAAACCGTGCGCCGCATCTGGCCCTACACGCGGCGTTCTGAACCCGTTAGTCTTGCAGAATGAACCAGCACGCGCACCTCCGCATCGGCCATTCCGCCTGTCCGCATGATTGCCCCTCGACCTGTGCGCTCGAGGTCGAGCTGCTCGACGGCAATCGCATCGGCCGCGTCCATGGCGCCAAGTCCAACAGCTACACGGCCGGCGTCGTCTGCGCCAAGGTCGCGCGTTATGCCGACCGCGTCCACCACCCCGACCGTTTGCTGAAGCCGCTGATTCGCGCCGGCGCCAAGGGCGATGGCGCCTGGAAGGAAGCAAGCTGGGAGGCGGCGCTCGACCTCGTCGCCGAAAAATTCATCGCGGCCGAGGAGAAATACGGCTCGGAGACGGTCTGGCCCTATTATTATGCCGGCACGATGGGACTGGTGCAGCGTGACGGCATCGACCGGCTGCGCCACGCCAAGAAATATTCGGGCTTCTTTGGTTCGATCTGCACCAATCTCGCCTGGACCGGCTGGATGATGGGCGCCGGCGCCTTGCGCGGGCCGGACCCGCGCGAGATGGCGAAATCCGATTGCGTGGTGATCTGGGGCACCAATGCGGTGGTGACGCAGGTCAACGTCATGACGCACGCCATCAAGGCGCGCAAAGAGCGGGGCGCGAAGATCGTCGTCATCGACGTCTATGAGAATGCGACGATGAAGCAGGCCGATCTCGGCCTGGTGCTGAAGCCGGGCACCGATGGCGCGCTGGCCTGCGCGGTCATGCATATGCTGTTCAAGGAAGGCATGGCCGACCGCGCCTATCTCGAAAAATATACTGACGACCCGAGAGGACTGGAAGCGCATCTCAAGACGCGCACGCCGGACTGGGCGGCCGGGATCACCGGCCTGACGGTCGCCGAGATCGAGGCCTTCGCCCGCCTCGTCGGCACGACGAAAAAGACCTATTTCCGCCTCGGCTACGGCTTCGCGCGCCAGCGCAATGGCGCCGTCAACATGCATGCAGCGTCCTGCATTGCGGCTGTCACCGGCAGCTGGCAATATGAGGGCGGCGGCGCCTTCCATTCCAACTCCGGCATCTTCAAGCTCAACCAGGAAGTGCTGGAAGGCACCAGGATGCGCGATCCCTCGATCCGCTATCTCGACCATTCGCGCATCGGCCCGGTGCTGACCGGAGCCAGCGACGCGCTTTATGGCGGCCCGCCGGTGACGGCGATGCTGATCCAGAACACCAACCCGGTAAATGTCGCGCCGGAGCAGCGGCTGGTGAAACAGGGTTTTATGCGCGACGACCTGTTCTCTTGCGTGCACGAGCAGTTCATGACCGACACGGCCAAGCTCGCCGATGTCGTTCTGCCGGCGACGATGTTCCTCGAGCACGACGACGTCTACAAGGGCGGCGGCAACCAGCACATCACGCTCGGCCCGAAGCTGATCGAGCCGCCGGACGGGCCGCGCACCAACCATTTCGTCATCGAGCAATTGGCTGATCGCCTCGGCGTCGCCGATCGCCCGGGCTTCGGCCTGACCGAGCAGCAGCATATCGACATCATCCTGGGCAAGCGTGGGCTGGGCAGCTTCGACAGCTTGAAGGAAGACAAGTGGATCGACCTGCAGCCGGATTTCGAGGCAGCACACTTCATCAATGGATTTGGCCACGCGGATGGAAAGTTCCGTTTCCGCGCCGATTGGACGGGACAGGCAGCGCCCAATCGGCCGCCGAAAAGCATGGGCCTGTTCGGCCCGGTGGCGCGGCTGCCGGAATTTCCTGATCATGTCGATCTGATCGAGGTTGCCGACGAGGCGCACCCGTTCCGGCTGACGACGTCGCCGGCGCGCAACTTCCTCAATTCGACATTCTCGGAAACGCCGGTGTCGAAGGCCAGGGAGGGCCGCCCGGAACTGCTTCTGCATCCCGACGATGCCGCAGCCCTTGGGCTCGCCGACGGCGATCGCGTCGAGGTCGGCAACACGCGCGGCGAAGTCGTCCTGCATGCAAAGCTGTTTGACGGTATCAAGCGCGGCGTGGTGATCGCCGAGGGCATCTGGCCAAACAGCGCCCATGAGCGCGGCGAGGGGATCAATGTCCTGACCGGTGCCGACGCGCCGGCACCCTATGGGGGGGCTGCCTTCCACGACAACAAGGTGTGGCTGCGCGCGGCAAGCTGAGATAGGTGAGAATTCCGCTCGCCTCGCGCCAGATCACACCGTTCAGGGATACGCTCAGCCGGGCAAGGGCACCGTCAACCCGACCTTGACCCTGTCCATCGCAACAAACGTGCGGAACTTGCGGACATTGTTGCTGTCGAAGAACAGTTTTCGCGTCAGCGCTTCATAGGCGCCCATGTCGGCCACGGTGATGACCAGGATGAAATCGGCCTCGCCGGTGACATAGTAGCATTGCTGGATTTCAGGGGTCGCCGAGAATTGCCGCTTGGCCGCGTCGATCAGTTCGGCGCGTTCGCTCTCGAGTTCCACCTCGACGAAGATGGTGATCGGCTGGCCGACCGCCGCCGGCTCGATGATCGCGACATTGCCGGCGATGACGCCGGTCTGCTCCATGCGCTTGATGCGGCGCTGCACCGCCGGCGCCGACAGGTTCACAGCTTCGCCGATCAGCCGCTGCGGCGTCGTGTTGTCGCGCTGCAGGATGGCAAGGATGGCGAGATCGAAACTGTCGAGCGAGGGCGGGATTGCAGGCAATGAGATCTTCCTGACGAAACAAATTTGCATTCGGGAGGCCATATTACAGCGCTCCTTGCGCCGATCCTGCAATATATTCTCGCTGAATGCCAAGGAGGCCGCCAGTGTTCCTGCTCAACCGTAATGCTTTGCATCGCCTGCCACTCGATCCAACCGATGCCGAAACTCTTGGCGTGGCCGGCGCCGACACGGTCGAGCGTTTTCTCAGCCAGCGCGACAATCACCTGATGACGCCGCTGCATGCGCTGCCGGCGCTCGCCGCCGAATTCGGACTTGGCGCCGTCCACATCAAGGATGAGGGCTTTCGCCTCGGCCTTGGCAGCTTCAAGGCGCTTGGCGGCGCCTATGCCGTCTTCCGGCTGGTGCTGGAGGAGGCAGGCAGCCGGCTTGGTCGCCCCGTCGACGTGGCCGATCTCGATCGCTCTGATGTGCGGGCCGTCGCCGCGGCGATGACATTTGCCTGTGCGACCGACGGCAACCATGGCCGCTCCGTCGCGCAAGGCGCGCAACTCCTCGGTGCGCGGGCGGCGATCTTCGTCCACGCCGGCGTCAGCGAGGAGCGCATCGCCGCGATCGCCCGTTATGGCGCCGAGATGATCCGCGTCGACGGCAACTATGATGATTCGGTCAGGCAAGCCGCTCAGGTTTCGGCCGAGAAGGGCTGGACCGTTGTGTCCGACACCTCGTGGCCCGGTTATGAACGGATTCCTGGCCTGGTCATGCAGGGCTATACGGCGATCGTGCGCGAAGCCTTGCGTCAGCTCTCTCGGACGCCAACCCACGTCTTCGTGCAGGCTGGTGTCGGTGGCATTGCCGCCGCGGTCGCCGGTCATCTCGCCATCGTGCTCGGTGACGCCAAACCGACCTTCATCGTGGTCGAGCCGGCGCGTGCCGCCTGTGTTTTTGCAGCCGCCCAGGCCGGGCGCCCGGTCAAGGTCGCGCATGGCCGGCCGACGGTGATGGCCATGCTCGAATGCTACGAGGCCTCTCCGGTCGCCTGGCGGGTGCTGGCGCGCGCCGCCGATGCCTTCATGACGGTGGATGAGGCCGACGCCGTCGCGGTGATGCGGCGGCTGGCCCGGCCGGACGCCGGGGATCCGGTGATCGTCGCCGGCGAAAGCGGCGGTGTTGGTCTTGCCGGGCTGATCCGGGCGATGGCCGATAACCCGACCGAGCTTGGACTGGACGGCAAATCGCGGGTGCTGGTGATCAACACCGAAGGTGCCACCGACCCGCATCGCTATGCCGAGCTGGTTGGCATGAGCCCGGCCGATGTGCTGGAAGGCAAGATGAAAGCCGAGGCAACGGCATGACCGCGATCGATGCACAGCGCCTGCTTGGCCGTATCCGCGAACTCGGTGCCGTCGGTCGCGACGGCGAGGGCAGGCTGATCCGGCTGGCCGCCTCCGACACCGACAAGCAGGGCCGCGATCTCTTCGTCGGCTGGCTGCGGCAGGCAGGGCTCGATGTCGCCATCGACCGGGTCGGCAATATTTTCGGCATCTGGCAAAGCCCGGACAACAGGGAGCTGGCGCCGCTGCTCATCGGCTCGCACATCGACACTGTCATCGATGCCGGCATCTATGACGGCTGCTATGGCGTGCTTGCCGGGCTGGAGGTGATCGAGACGCTCAAGGCATCAGGCCTTTCGCCATCGCGTCCGGTCGCGGTCGCCGCTTTCACCAATGAAGAGGGCGTGCGCTACACTCCCGACATGATGGGCTCGCTGGTCCATGCCGGCGGCATCGATGCCGAAACGGTGCTGGCGGCTGTCGGCACCGACGGCAGCGTGCTGGGCCAGGAGCTCGCCCGCATCGGCTATGCCGGCGACCGGGAACCCGGCTTCCTCAAACCGCATGCTTATCTCGAACTGCACATCGAACAGGGGCCGGTGCTGGAGCGTGAAAGCGTGCCGATCGGCGCGGTGGAGAATCTGCAGGGCATCTCCTGGCAGCGCATCACCATAGACGGCGTCGCCAATCATGCCGGCACCACGCCGATGTCGATGCGCAACGATGCCGGCCATGCCGCCGCCCGGACCATCACCTTCGTGCTCGACCGGATCAAAGCCTCGAACGCGCCGACGGTGGCGACCGTGGGTACGATCCGCTTCGAACCGAATGCCATCAACGTCATTCCCTCGCGCGCCGTCTTCACCATCGATCTGCGCGATCCCGACGAACAGCGCCTGCAGGCGGAGGAGGCGGCGCTTGCCGCCTATCTCGAGCAGCTTGCCACCGATGGGAACGTGACGATCTCGGTCGAGCAACTGGCCCGCTTCGAACCGGTGATCTTCGACCTTCGCATCGTCGAGCTGATCGAGGCCGCCGCGAAGAACCGTGGCCTCGGCGTCCGGCGCATGACGTCCGGCGCCGGCCACGATGCACAGATGCTGGCGCGCATCGCCCCGGCAGCGATGATCTTCGTGCCGAGCACCGGCGGCATCAGCCACAGTCCGCGCGAGCACACCGAAGATGCCGAGCTTGTTGCCGGTGCCAACATCCTGCTTGATGTGGCCGCGCAACTGGCAAAGTAGGTCAGGAGGGGCAGAAGAATGTCTGAACTGGATCGTGACGCGCTGAAGCAGGAGATGATTTTCTGGCGGCGCGATTTGCACGCTCACCCGGAATTCGGCTTCGAGGAGAAGCGCACCGCGGCCTTCGTCGCCGCCAAACTGCGTGAGTTCGGCCTCGACGATGTCACCGAAGGTGTCGGCGGCACCGGCGTCGTCGGCACGCTGAAGCGCGGCAGCGGCAACCGGGCGATTGCGCTCAGGGCCGACATGGATGCGTTGCGCATATCAGAGCAGTCGGACGCATCCTACCGTTCCTGCAACCCTGGCATCATGCATGCCTGCGGCCATGACGGCCACACAACCATGCTGCTCGGCGCGGCAAAGCTGCTGGCAGGTGAGGGCGGTTTCGACGGCACCGTGCGCTTCGTCTTCCAGCCAGCCGAGGAATGGGGCAGGGGCGCGCTCGCCATGCTCGACGATGGGCTGATGCAGCGCTTTCCCTTCGACGAGATCTTCGGCCTGCACAACATGCCCGGCCTGCCGATCGGGCATTTCGAGACCCGTGCCGGCCCCATAATGTCGGCCGAGGATATCTTCGAGATCGTGCTTAAAGGGCTCGGCGGTCATGCCGCGCGACCGCATGCGGGCAACGAGACGCTGGTCGCCGCCTGCGCGCTGGTCACCAATCTGCAGACCATCGTCTCGCGCCGGCTGAGCCCGGCCGACATATCGGTGGTTTCGGTGACCGAGCTGATCACCGACGGCACCCGCAACGCTCTGCCCGGCCTTGCCCGCATCCTCGGCGATGCGCGCAGCTTCCGGCCCGAGGTCAGCGCCGAGATCGAGCGGCAAATGCGCATCATCGCCGAGGGCATCGCCGTCGCCTACAATGTCACCGTCGAGGTCAATTACAGCAGGGAGTTCGTGCCGCTGCGCAACGATGCCGAACTGGTCGATGCGGCATTTGCCGCCGCAAGGCACGTCTTCGAACCCGGCAACATCGCCGTCGCCCGCGAGCCGATGACCGCCTCCGAGGATTTCGCCCGCTTCCTCGACCATGTGCCGGGTTGCTTCGTCTTCCTCGGCAATGGCGAGGCTTCCGCGCCGTTGCACAATTCCAGCTACGACTTCAACGATGAGGGGCTGTTGTTCGGCACGAATTTCCATGTCGCCGTGGTCAGGCAAAGGCTGAGTGGCGAGGCGGGAAGATGATCGAGTTTTGATCCCCAGGCCGCGCTCGCCGCTAGCCCAAACACCACCGCTATTGCCAACCAGCTCCGGAGTTTATTGAGATTGCGGGGATGATGGTCAAGACAAGCTTGTGACGGACCGGCGACCGATAGGGCCGTGCGCATCGGTACGTTTTTAACAAAGATAATCCCCCAATGACGCAGGGGAAAGACTCAGCTAGCCTCACCTGTGCGGCGGACCTCATTATCCGCTTGGCCGGCGCTTCATTCCTCCTCCCAAGTGGCGCCGGCCTTCTTCCCCAAAAGCCTGTCCGGGACGCCACAGCGGCATGCGGCAGTGCACGAGCCCCGCAAACGCCAAGTTCCGCCTCCGGTGCTCCGAGAATGCATCGGGAAAGCGCTGGCGAAACCCATAGCCGTCCTCCATCTTCGACTGCGCGCGTGGACGATTGGCAAGGGAACCAAAGGCGGTTTCCCCGGTTGGTTCTGCTCCAAAGGAGTGTTGCACCATGTTCCGTCTGCTCGTCGTCGGCGCCTTCGCCTATGTCACCTATCGTATCGCCAGGAAGATGGTCGAAAACGTGCCCGATACGGTCGACCCGCTGCTGTTGCCGCCATCGCAATATGATCGCGAGACCTTGCGGCGGCAGTCGGCCGACATGGGTGTCGATCCGCAACGTTAAGACACGGACGTCACGCTTCGGCCTGTCGAGCACGAGGCCAGCCTCGCATCGACGTTGCGAACAAAGCAGAAACGATGCTTGATGGGCGATGAACCTCGCCACTGCTGATTCGACCTTTCGGGACCCGACCGTCCAGCCTGCCTATCTCGCCCGGCTCAACGATGCCCAGCGCCAGGCAGTCGAGCACGGCGACGGCCAAATAGCCGGTCCGCTGCTGGTCATTGCCGGCGCGGGTTCGGGCAAGACCAACACGCTGGCTCACCGCGTCGCCCATTTGGTCGTCAAGGGGGCCGACCCGCGCCGCATCCTGCTGATGACTTTCTCGCGCCGCGCCGCGTCCGAAATGGCCAGGCGCGTCGAGCGTATCGCCGGCGAAGTGCTCGGCCGCGATGCAGCTGTCATCACCGATGCGCTGACCTGGGCGGGAACCTTTCACGGCATCGGCGCGCGGCTGCTTCGCGACTATGCGCTGGAGATCGGCCTCGACCCTGCCTTCACCATCCATGATCGCGAGGATTCCGCCGACCTGATGAACCTGGTCCGCCACGAACTCGGCTTCTCGAAGACGGAAGCGCGCTTCCCCACCAAGGGAACCTGCCTTGCCATCTATTCGCGCGCCGTCAACGCACAGGCGCCGCTCAACGAGGTCTTGGGTTCTGCCTTTCCCTGGTGCGCCGGCTGGGCGGAGCAACTGAAAGAATTGTTCGCCGGTTATGTCGAGGCCAAGCAGGCACAGAACGTGCTCGATTACGACGATTTGCTGCTCTACTGGGCGCAGATGGCGGCGGAGCCCGAGATAGCGGCGCATCTGGGCGGGCGTTTCGACCATGTGCTGGTCGACGAATACCAGGACACCAACCGCTTGCAGGCTTCGATCCTGATGGCACTGAAACCCGACGGCGCCGGGCTGACGGTGGTGGGCGACGATGCACAGTCGATCTATTCGTTCCGTGCCGCCGAGGTGCGCAACATCCTCGACTTCCCCAACCAGTTCGCGCAAGCCGCCGATGTGGTGATGCTGGAACGCAATTACCGCTCGACCGAAACCATCCTGGCGGCCGCCAATGCGGTGATCGGCGAAGCCTCGGAGCGCTTCACCAAAAACCTGTGGTCGGAG
This sequence comes from Mesorhizobium sp. M0715, assembly GCF_040320355.1. NCBI lineage: Bacteria > Pseudomonadati > Pseudomonadota > Alphaproteobacteria > Hyphomicrobiales > Phyllobacteriaceae > Mesorhizobium > Mesorhizobium sp. M0715. Next base: position 103,751 of record NZ_JAMYPL010000019.1, read on the forward strand.
CGCAAGTCGACCGACAGGCCAAAACTGGTGAGCGTGCGCGACGAGGTCGAGCAGGCCAATTTCGTCTGCGACACCATTCTGGCCGAGCGCGAGGCCGGCACGGCACTGAAATCTCAGGCGGTGCTGTTTCGCGCCTCGCACCACAGCGGCCCGCTGGAGATCGAGCTGACGCGGCGCAACATTCCCTTCGTCAAGTTCGGCGGGCTGAAATTCCTCGATGCAGCCCATGTCAAGGACGTGCTGGCGGTGCTGCGCTTCGCCGAGAACCCGCGCGACCGCGTCGCCGGCTTCCGCGTGCTGCAGCTGATGCCAGGCATCGGCCCTTCGGCTGCCGCGCAGATCGTCGAGACCATGACGACGGCGCTGGACGAAGCCATGGGGCTGGCCGGCTGGCGTCCGCCGCAACGCGTGGCGGATGACTGGCCGGGCTTCGTCTCGCTCTATTCCGGCCTGCGCGCCGGCGCCAAATGGCCGGCCGACCTCGAACAGATCAGGCTGTGGTATGAGCCGCATCTGGAGCGCATCCACGAAGATGCGACGACGCGGCGCGCCGATCTCTTGCAACTTGAGCAGATCGGTTCGGGCTATGCTTCGCGCGAACGCTTCCTGACAGAATTGACGCTCGATCCGCCCGATGCCACCAGTGACCAGGCCGGGCCGCCGCATCGCGACGAGGACTATCTGATCCTGTCGACCATCCATTCGGCCAAGGGCCAGGAATGGAAGAACGTCTTCGTGCTCAACACGGTCGACGGCTGTATCCCGGCCGATCTCGGCGTCGGCACCAAGGAAGACATCGAGGAGGAGCGCCGGCTGCTCTACGTGGCGATGACGCGGGCCAAGGACAATCTCAACCTGGTCATGCCGCAACGCTTCTTTCCGCACGGCCAGGCGGCGCGCGGCGACCGCCATCTCTATGCGTCGCGCACCCGCTTCATCCCGGCTTCGATCCTGGCGGCGTTCCAGCAGGTGTCATGGCCGAGCGCACAGGTGGCACAGGGCAGGGCGGCCCGGCCGGAGGTGCGCGTCGATATCGGCGCGCGCATGCGCGGCATGTGGAAATAAATAGCCGCGGGATAGCGCCATGTCGAAACCACCGGTCAGGGTCGCCATCGCGGGTGCGCTGGGCCGCATGGGCCGCGAGATGGCGGCCGCCGTGCAGGGCGACGCGCGGCTGGCGCTCGCCGCCCGCTTCCACCGGCCGGGCAGTATCGGCGAAGGGCTGGTGAGCCGCGACGAGGCGCTTGCCGTGGCCGACGTGGTCATCGACTTTACCACGCCGGCTGCCTCGGCTGATCTGGCCAGCATTTGCGCCGAACGCGGCGGGCCGGCCCTGGTCATCGGCTCAACGGGCTTCGATGCTGATGAATCGGCTGCGATCGCCGACGCCGCGAAAACAATTGCCATCGTGCGCTCCGGCAGCTTTTCGCTCGGGCTCAACATGTTGATCGGACTGGTCGAGCAGGCCGCGCGGGCACTCGATCCCGATGACTGGGACGTGGAGATTGTCGAGGCGCATCATCGCCACAAGGTCGATGCGCCATCGGGAACGGCGTGGATGCTGGGGCATGCCGCAGCCGGCGGACGCGGCATCGATCTGGACACGGTCGCAAGGCGTGCACGCGACGGCGTCATGGGCTCGCGGCCGACCGGCGAGATCGGCTTTGCGGTACTGCGTGGCGGCAGCATCGTCGGGGAACACAGCGTCAGCTTCTGCGCCGAGGGCGAGACCTTAACCTTGTCGCATGCAGCCGGCGACCGCATCATGTTCGCCCGCGGCGCCATCGCCGCCGCACTCTGGGTGGCTGGACGTCCGCCCGGCGAATATGACATGCGCGACGTGCTGGGCATGACCGGCCTATAGCGGCCGGTCTGTCCTCCCGGTTGGACGTACACACCCATATCTCGTCCGCCTCCACACCGTAAAAAAGAATGCTGGAGGGGTCAGGTCTCTTCAAACCGAACCGTTCGGTTCGATTTCTGTGACGGACTGTATAGCAGATGGTGAACGCTGGCTTGGTTGTCGGCCTCGCATGGTAGGAGAAGAATCTCACTAACGATTTGATTTCGAACAGTAAAATTATGACCGCCGAGGCCCTGTGCCAAATTTCAAGGTCCGAATTCGAGCCGCGGGGGAACATCTTCGTGATTGGAATCCGCGGCAGGGCAAGCCCATCTCGGGGTGGTCCGAGCGACGCGAAATTCCTCCCAAGGGCACGCCACTAGACGGACAGAACAGAGAAATACTGGAGTAAATAAAATGACCAAGATCGCTCTTACCGCCGCCGCCATCCTCGTTGCCACGGGCACCGCTTTTGCCGGCAGCGACAATTACGGCTCTTACAATGCCAACCAGCCGGTTGCGAACCAGTCCGTGTCCAACATCGACACCACGCACACCGGCTCGATCCCGAAGTCCGTGAAGACGCAGGGTGATGCCAATGCCAACGTGCCGGCTCAGTCGGGCCAGGGCATCTGGGGTCGTTGATTTTCTGAAGTCTGCGACCACAAAGAGCGGTGGGCTTTGCCCGCCGCTCTTGTTTTTTATGCATGAGCAGGACTTCGGCCGACGGCGCCAGTGTCGGGCGCCGATCGTAAATCGAACCAATTGGTTCAATTTATGTTGACGAATCGTGAACGGATGGCGAGCGCTGGCTCGACGAACCGCCGCACCATGCGTCAGGTATTCCCCCTTATAAGTGTTTGAGATCAATTGATAAAACAGGGTGAGCTCAACACCTTGGCCCACGTTCGAGGTCCGGATTTCGCGCGTGAGGGAACGTCTTCGTGATTGGAAGCCGGCGCACGAAAAACCCAGATCGAGGCTGTCCGAGCGACGCGAAATTCCTCCCAAGGGCACGCCACTGGACGGACAGGAACAGGAATACCGGAGTAAATAAAATGACCAGGATCGCTCTTACCGCCGCCGCCATCCTCGTTGCCACGGGCACCGCTTTTGCCGGCAGCGACAACTATGGTTCGGACAATGTCAATCAGCCGGCCGTCACCTCGCACGCGCTCAATGTCGACCACAGCTACACGGCTTCGACCCACAGGCTGGTCAAGCACCGCGACCTCACGCTGAGGCCCGATTCGGTCCAGCCGGAATCCGGCCAGGGCAACTGGGGAAACTGACGGCTCAAGCGGGCGTGCGGTGGGCTTTGCCTGCCGCACCTGCCATGGACGCTAGCCAAGGTCCTTCGGCCGCAGGCAATGTGTCAACCGGGCGGGGGACACGACGGACCAATCGCCTTCGAAGACCACCCGGGCCAGGGCTGCCGTCGGGAATTTCTCCTCAAGTCTCTTGAGCGCCTTGGCGTCTGACCCCGGCCCGGCAAGCTGTCTGGCCAAATGTTCCAGGCCCGGATTGTGGCCAATTACCAGCAAGCTGCCGCTTGAAGCGTCGGTTTGACCAATCTGGCTCAGAATGTCCGCCGCTGAAGCATCGTACAGCGCCTTGAATGCGATCCGGGGTGGCACGGGCAGCTCCGCCGCCACAAGCCGCCAGGTGTCGCGGGTGCGCAGTGCCGGCGACACCAGCGCCAGGTCCGGCAGCCAGCCGCGCGCTGCAAGCTCGCGTCCCATCAAGCACGCCGCCTTAACCCCGCGTTCGGCCAAAGGCCGGTCGAAATCATCGAGATCAGGGTCGTCCCAGCTCGATTTGGCGTGACGGAGAAGAAGTAGTTGTCTCATCGATGTTGGTCAGGACCAGCGAGACTGGTCAGACGAGTGCGGGCCTTTTGTTTGATCGCTTCAATGTCGAAGGGATCTAACGGGCCGCTATCCCATCCTTCCAGCCAAGCTCTGCGCAGCCGGTCCGTTTCGGCCTGGCACCGAGTCTGATTTGGCGGTTCCAGGCTAAGTGCCGTTGTCATTCCCGATCTAGGCTCAAGGCGTGATGCGCGCCAGATGTTCGAGGTCGGTTTCTTCGCGCAGCGGGTCGGGGGCCATCACCACCGAAGTGCCGTTGTCGGCATCGTCGGCAAAGTGGGCAAGCACGGTGCGGCCGGCCTCCATGCGCGCCTTGCCTTCGGCGACCAGCCCCAATGCCAGCGGATAGAGCCGGTGCTCGGCCTTCAGCACGCGGGCTGCCAAAGTATCGGCGGTGTCGCCGACCATCACCGGTACGGCCGCCTGTGCGATGATCGGACCGTCATCCATCTCTGAGGTGACGAAGTGCACGGTGCAGCCATGGATGCGAATGCCGGCGGCCAGTGCGCGCGCATGGGTGTCGAGCCCCTTGAAAGCGGGCAGCAGGGCAGGGTGGATGTTGATCATGCGGCCCTGCCATCTCTGGACGAAGCCGGGGGTGAGGATGCGCATGTAGCCGGCCAGCGCCACGATCTCGGCGTTGAAGGCCGCGAGCGCCGCGTCTATTGCCGCGTCATGCGCCTGCTTGCTGCCATGGTCGGCACGCGAGACGACCTGCGTGGCGATGCCGCGCGCCCTGGCGATGCCGAGCCCGGCGGCATCCGCCTTGTCGGAAATGACACCGACGATCTCGGCCGGGAACGCCGGGTCGCTGGCCGCGGCAATCAGCGCGGTCATGTTGGAGCCGCGTCCCGAGATCAGGACGACGGTGCGTTTCCTCTGCGCGCTCATAGGCCGATCGAGCCCCGATAGATGACCCCGGCGTCGCGGCGCGGCACGATGCGGCCGATCGGCGTCACCGTCTCGCCGGCCTCCTGCAGCACGGCGGCGACCTGTGCTGCCTGGCCGGATGCGACTGCCAGAATCATGCCGATGCCGCAATTGAAGGTGCGCATCATCTCTTCCGGCGCCACGCCGCCGGTCTTGGCCAGCCACGAAAACACGGCAGGAACGTCGATCGCTTCGAGGTCGAGTTCGGCCGAAAAATCCTTGGGCAGCACGCGCGGGATGTTTTCCGGGAAGCCGCCGCCGGTGATGTGGGCGAGCGCCTTGATACCATGCGTGTTGCGGATCGCCTTGAGAATCGACTTGACGTAGATGCGGGTCGGCTCGAGCAGCGCCTCGCCCAGCGTGGCCTCGTCGTTGAACGGCGCCGGATCGCTCCACGACAGACCGCTGACGGCGACGATGCGGCGCACCAGCGAATATCCGTTCGAGTGCAAGCCAGAGGAAGCCAGGCCCAGCAGCACGTCGCCTTCGACAATATCGTCGGTGGGCAGCAATTGGCCGCGTTCGGCGGCGCCCACCGCAAAGCCGGCCAGGTCGTAATCATTGCCGTGATACATGCCGGGCATCTCGGCCGTCTCGCCGCCGATCAGCGCGCAGCCGGCCTGGCGGCAGCCCTCGGCAATGCCGCCGACGATCGCGGCACCCTGGTCGGGATCGAGCTTGCCGGTGGCGAAATAGTCGAGGAAGAACAGCGGTTCGGCACCTTGCACGACGATGTCGTTGACGCACATGGCGACGAGGTCGATGCCGATTGTGTCGTGCTTGCCGGCATCGATGGCGATCTTGAGCTTGGTGCCGACGCCGTCATTGGCCGCCACCAGCACCGGGTCGGTAAAGCCCGCGGCCTTGAGGTCGAACAGGCCTCCGAAACCGCCGATCTCACCATCGGCGCCCGGCCGGCGCGTCGCGCGCACCAGTGGCTTGATCTTCTCGACCATGAGATTGCCCGCGTCGATATCGACACCGGCCTCGGCATAGGTGAGCCCGTTCTTGCGCTTGTTCACGTCGCGCTTGCTCATTTCTGGTGCCCGTTCAACAATTTTCCTTGTCGCGGGCTCTTCGCATGAACGGTTTCTGTCCGCAAGGATAACGGCCATTTCGGCCCATAAAACCGTGGACAGGGCGCGCATATAGGCGCTCGTGATTGGCGAAAGCCAAGCTGAAAGCCGCTCTCCCGTGCGGGAGATCGGCAGCTTCTCTCTTGTTGCCACCTGCTATCTTCATCATCTATCTCCGACCAAGAGGAGGTGCCAAGCATTTGACCATCCCCAACCTGATCACCATCCTGCGCCTTATCCTGGTGCCGGCGGTGGTGCTGGCGATGCTGCAGGCGCGCTGGGACTGGGCTTTTGCCGGGTTCCTCGTCGCCGGCATTTCCGACGGCGTCGACGGGTTCATCGCCCGCCGTTTCAACCAGCAATCCACCCTCGGCGCCTATCTCGACCCGGTGGCGGACAAGCTGCTGCTGGTTTCGGTGTTCGTTGTCATGAGCTTCATCGGGCAATTGCCGCTGTGGCTTGTCGTCATCATGGTGTCGCGCGACGCGTTGATCGTCTGCGCGGTGGTGTTGTCCGCCGTCATGACCCATCCGGTCGAGATGAAACCGTTGTTCGTGTCGAAGGCCAACACCGCGATCCAGATCGTGCTGGCCGCGCTTGTGCTGGGAGAACTTGCCCTTGCCGTTCACCTCGACCCGCTGAGGTCAGTTCTCATATTGCTGTCCGGGGTCTTGACCGTGGCTTCGGCCGCAGCCTATCTCGTGACTTGGCTGAGGCACATGAGCGGCTATGGCGAAGGCTCCACTCCGGACATCTGAGACAGAAGCGGCAGCGATCGAGGCCGCGGCCGCCGACACCGCCGCGTCCGCGACCTTTCGCCGCCAGATCTTCTTCTGGCTGGCCGGTGCCGCGCTGCTGGCGCTTTTCCTCTATGTTTTCAGCGCCATCCTGCTGCCCTTCGTCGCCGGCATGGTGCTTGCCTATTTCCTCGATCCCGTTGCCGACCGGCTGCAGCGGCTCGGCCTGTCCCGTTTCATGGCGACGGTGGTCATCCTCATCACCTTCCTCATCGTGCTGGTGCTGGCCTTTGTCATCCTCATTCCGGTTCTGGCCACGCAGATGGCCGATTTCGCCGGCAAATTGCCGGAATATCTGACCCGGCTGCAAAGCCTGATCACCTCGTTTGATCCGAAATGGCTGGAACAGAAGTTCGGCGTCAACGCCAATAGCTTGCGCGACGGGCTGAATTCGCTGCTGACCTCGGGCTTCGGCCTGATCACCACCGTCTTCACCTCGTTGTGGAGTTCCGGCATGGCGCTGGTCTCGGTGGTAAGCCTGTTCGTGGTGACGCCGGTGGTCGCCTTCTACATGCTGCTCGACTGGGACCGCATGGTGGCGGTCATCGACGGTTGGGTGCCGCGCGACAACGTCGCGACCGTGCGCGCCATCGCGCGTGACATCAACACCGCAACCGCCGGCTTCGTGCGCGGCCAAGGCACGCTGTGCCTGGTGCTGGGCGCCATGTATGCCACCGGGCTGACGCTGACCGGGCTGAATTTCGGCATCCTCATCGGCCTGTTCGCCGGGCTGATTTCCTTCATCCCTTATGTCGGCTCGCTGACCGGGCTGGTGCTGGCCGTCGGCGTCGCCTTCGTCCAGTTCTGGCCGGACTGGACGATGATCGTCGCCGTCGCGGTCGTGTTCTTCATCGGTCAGTTCATCGAGGGCAACATCCTGCAGCCGCGGCTGGTCGGCAAAAGCGTCGGCCTGCACCCGGTATGGCTGATGTTTTCGCTTTTTGCCTTCGGTGCGCTGTTCGGCTTCGTCGGCTTGTTGATCGCGGTGCCGGCTTCTGCGGCCGTCGCCGTGCTGGTGCGGTTCGCCATTGCCCGCTATCTCGAATCGCCGCTCTACAAGGGCCGCGGCGCGGCACCTGTGCCGCAGCTTCCAGCCGATCGCGGCGGCGGCCACCGCACGCAACCGCGTCGCTGAAGTGACTGCCCAGCCAACCGACCCGCCACGCCAGTTGCCGCTCGATCTCGGCCATGGCACCGGCTATTCGCGCGACGAACTCGTCGTCTCCGGCACCAACAACCAGGCGGTGGTGCTGGTCGACCGCTGGCCGGGCTGGCCATCGCCAGTGGTGGTGCTGGCCGGTCCCGCGGGTTCGGGCAAGACGCATCTGGCCTCGATCTGGCGCGCGCGTGCCGATGCGGTGGCGGTCGACGCCAGGCGCATCGGCGACAGCATTGCCAATCTCGGCGCGCGGCCGGCACTGATCGACGATGTCGATACCGGCGCGGTCGATGAACAGAGCCTGTTCCATCTGATCAATGCGGTGCGTGGTGCCGGGTCGACGCTGCTCCTGACGGCGCGCCGCTTCCCGTCCGCCTGGGGCATCACGCTGCCTGATCTCGCCTCACGGCTGAAAGCGGCGGCGACAGTGGAAATTCATGAGCCCGACGATCTCCTGCTCGCCGGCGTCATCACAAAACTGTTCGCCGACCGTCAGATCGAGGTCGAACCGCATGTCGTGCAGTATCTGGTCCGCCGTATCGAGCGCTCGCTGGCGACAGCGATGCGCGTGGTTGAGCGGCTCGACCGGACCGCGCTCGAACGCAAGACCCCGATCACCAGGGCGCTGGCAGCCGAAACCGTCAACGCCATGGACGAAGGGCAGGGCGAATTCGAGATTTAGCCTGAGAGGCCAGTCTCAGAGCCACATTCTGGCGAAATGACGGACCGCGAGGTAGACGGCAGAGTGAGCGGCGATATAGCCGGCGGCGACCAGCACAAACATTCCGATACTGATACGCCAGGAGCGGGAGACGACAGCGCCTGGGGCCTGCCTCGCCTGTCTGCGGCTTTCACGGTTGTTCCACATCGCCAGTGCGGCGCAGGCAATTGCCCACGTCACCATGAACGGAACGGTGATACCGGCATAGGCAAAGTAGGCCGGTCCGAAAAGCGACACCCAGGCATCGATTCCAAGCATCTGAATCCCCTGTTGCCGAACCGGCCCGCGGCCGCCGGATGCACGACCGGAGCCGGAGCAAGTGAGCATATGGCTGCGCCGGGCATTGGGCTGTGAGGGGATGGTCGGAGTGGAGAGATTCGAACTCCCGACCCTCTGGTCCCAAACCAGATGCGCTACCAGGCTGCGCTACACTCCGAACGGTCTGTTGCCTATTCATTTCGGTGGTGCATGGCAAGTGCAAAAACCCGCGAGAGCAAAAACCTTGCCGCCGTGCGCATTGCGCAGTAATGACGGGCGAAGGGTGGCGATGCCGCCTTGCACAAGAACGAGGTGGCCATGTCCGCGCGCATTTTCAGCCCAGCCAAAACCGCGATGCAGTCCGGCAAGGCCAAGACCGGCCACTGGGTGCTGGAATTCGATCCCGAGACGCGCAAGAAGATCGATCCGCTGATGGGCTATACGACGTCGGCAGACATGAGAAGCCAGATCAGGCTTAGCTTCGACACGCGGGAAGAGGCGGTGGCCTACGCCGAAAAGCAAGGGCTCGCTTTCCGCGTCGAAGAGCCGAAAGAGACCAAGCGCCGCCAGATTTCCTATGCGGAGAATTTCCGCTATGACCGCAGGACGCCCTGGACGCATTGAACGGCGCCCAGCGCCAGAATATCCAGCCGGTCCAAAGGCCGGCCAGCGGTCCCGTAGCTCAGCTGGATAGAGCACCGGCCTTCTAAGCCGATGGTCACAGGTTCGAATCCTGTCGGGATCGCCAAAGCCTTTCGGGTCCATTCCGGACACATAGGTCGCGGTTTATACCAGAGACATGGGCTTTCAGAGAGCGTCACCAGGCCTCGTGCGCTCAAACCGCCGCCGCCAGAAGCAGCGTTACCCCCAGGACCGTCGACGCATAGATCGTGGCTAGAAGCACGATCGGGCGAGGATATTCGGCGGGTGTCGCGAGGCCGGCAAAGTGGGGATTTCGAAATGTTTCGGTGCCGGGCGACGGGCCGTCGGCGGCAGCGGGAGTGTTGTCATTGCAAGCGAGTAGAGAAAGACGCTGGGCAATATCGGCGGCGATCAGAGGATCGTCCGCCACCAATTTCGACCAGTCCGAAACAATGCCGATTTCACCTTTGAACATCGCGCGCCTCCCGTTTGGGATCTAACAGCGATATCTAAATTATGTTCCGCCGATAGTTTGACGAGGCGGACCGCTCTTGGTCCTTGCAACCTTCTGATCGATGAAAACCACGCCCGCTGCCTCCAACCCTCGACGGATGGCAGCCAGCTTGGCCGAACTCGGAATCCTTCGTCCGCTCTCGAAACTGCCGATCGTTCCTTCGCTAAGGCCGCACTTCGCGGCGAGTCGCACCTGCGACCATTTCAGCATCGCTCGTGCGGCTCTGCACTGCTGGGACGTAAGGGGCTGGATCCCTGAGACGGTGGAGCTTCGCGTGTTCACATCCTCAGATCCCTTCGCTTCGGCGGCACGTGGCTTTGCACCAGGCGCACCTTGTCCAGATCCACCGTGACCACTGTCCCGAACGACACCGTGACCTTGTCGCCCTCGATCTGCGTAACGTCGCCGGATAATTCCATCGGCTGGCCCTCGGTCAGCTTGGTCGCCGGACCAATGACCGAATGCGGAAAATTGTAACCGGGGATCGACACGCTGACGCGGTCTTCCGTGACGCGCTTCAGCACCGTCGCCATGACCGCCACTTCGTCGCCGACCTTTATTGCCATGCTTCTGATTCTGGGGCGGCATCCGGCTGGCGTCAAGGATTAGCTATGCCTTATATAGCAAGTCACGGAATCACCTCTTTCCATCCAGGAACGCCACGACAGCGGTAAATACCGCAAGCTGTTCAGCTCTATCATGGTGATGAGGGGATTTAGCGTGGCCGGGCAGTCGGCTGGGGCCAGCGTATTATTTCGTTACTCTGCCTTTTCGGAACCTTCCCGCGCACGGCGCGTTCGGCCCGCTGTATTCGCGGACCCTCATATAAAAGTGGACAGGCGGGAGGCAAACAAGGGTGGGGAGGAGTGTTGCCATGTCGAAGCGAGAAATAGGCATATCTTCGGCTCTGGATCGGCGCATCGCCGACCTCAAGGCCAGGATGCAGGACGCCCGGATCACGGAATATGAAATGAAGACCTTTCAAAAAGTGGCTTCAGCCATGGGGGGCGACGGAGGCTCCCTGCGCCTCGATGCCGACGACCTGATCGCGGCATCCTTTGTCGTCGATGCGCTGAGTGAGCCGACGCTCAACTGACGACGAGCGGTCTGGCTTCGCGCGCCGTTTTGCCCTTGCTCGGCCGGCAATTGGCCCACGCCTTCAAGCTCTGAAACAGGATGGCTGCTTTCCAGCGGCCGTCTTGTGGCGTCTGTCGCAAGTCATCGACAGGGCCGGCGGGTTGGTTCCGCCGCCCGATATCGAATTGGAGGGAAAGTCTTATCAGTTTGTTGGGGTTGGTGCGTCATAGTAGCGACGGCTAACGGAGTTGAACGCGATGAAGCTCGATCTGTCGCCGACGAGCTGGGGCAGGGTGATCGCTGTCACGGCAGTCGGTACGGCATTCTTCATTGCCGTGGCGTTCTTCGTCGATTCCTTCAATTTTCCCTATCTTTCGCCCGAGGCCGTGTGGCGGGCGCAGATGACCGACCTGATGCTGCCTTTGGTGCTGGGCGGCTCCTTTTTGTTTTTCCTGATGTGGAAGATTCGCCAGCTGGCCATCGCGCAGCGCGACCTCAGCGTCATCGCCGCGACCGACAGCCTGACGGCGGTGCTGAACCGTGGCGCCTTCTCGATGCTGGTCGAAGCCTATCTCGAGCAGACCCGAAAGCAGGAGCAGACCCGTTCGGGCGCGCTGCTGATCATCGACGCCGACCACTTCAAGTCGATCAATGACCGTCTGGGTCATGATTGCGGCGATCAGGCACTCAAACTGATAGCGCAGGCGATCAAGGGGCAACTGCGTGGCGGCGATATCGTCGGCCGCATCGGCGGCGAAGAATTCGGCGTGTTTCTGCCCGGCGTGGATCCCTCGCAATCCTGGGTGGTTGCCGAAAGCATCCGCCGGCGTATCAGGGAGATGGAATTCTCACCCGGCGGCAGGCCTTGTCCGCTTTCCGTCAGCATCGGCGGCACAAGCTTCACCGGCCCGATCACCTATGAGGAAATCTTCTCCGCTGCCGACAAAAGGCTTTACACGGCCAAGTCGAACGGACGCGATCAAGTCAGCTTCGATCCGGCCGGAACGTCTCCGGCGCCTGCGCCCGGGGTCGCCACCGTGCATTGACGGCATAAACTTGCGGATGGCTGATCGGGTAGCTCTCGAAATCGACGCAGGCCGCTTTCTCTACGCTTCAATGCTTACAGTCATATGCCGGGATTCCGATCTTTAGGGATAGCATGCCGGCTCGATAGGCCATGGACTGCAACCGCTTGCCGGTATACTCCCCCGCATTGGCGATGTTTCGTTGTCGGCAGAAACGGTTCTCACTCCTGAGTTTCCAAGGGTTACGGCCGACGTGCGATCATGATTTTTGACGCCGGCGAACAATGGCGGAAACGGTCAGGTAAGCACAGCTATTATGATCCATTTGTTCAACGGCTTTCAGGATCCTTTCGGTGGCAGTGACCTCAAGACCTTGGAACTCTATCGGCTGTTGAGCGCCGATTCGGAGGTGCGCCTTTGGGCTGCGTCATCGCGGGCTTCAGATGAATTAATGCGGCAATTCCCGATACGTCGTATTTCCCCGCTTACGCGAAAAGTTCCGGATGGCGGCACTTACGTTTTTCTCGGAGCGCATTGGCGCAACAAGGTGTGGCCTTACCTGATCCCGCGGCCGCGCCGGCTGATTTACGACTTCAACACCCTTCATCCGAAGGTTCTCAACCTCACCACGCGCATGCCTCGGAGCTTGGGATGGCCCGCCGCCGAGATAGTGCTTGTTTCCGACTTTCAGAAGCGATTGCTCCAAATCGACGGCACCGTGCACCCCTCTCCGATCGAGATCGAACGTTTTTCACCATGGCGCCTGGATTCGGATCGTCCGTTCACCGTCGGACGCTTGAGCCGCGATGGGCCGGGCAAACATCATCCCGATGACATACCCCTTTACGAGACATTGCTGGCCGAAGGTACAGCCTTGCGGATTCAGGGAGGGACAGGGCTCAAGGGCAGCCTCATGCCGCATCCGCAACTCGAGCTGTTGCCACCCGGCCGATTTTCCGCCGAAGAGTTTCTGCAGACGCTCGACGTGTTTTATTATCGCACCGGTTGGCATGTCGAAACCTTCGGTCGCGTCGTGTTCGAGGCGATGGCCTGCGGGTTGCCCGTGGTCTGCCATTCATATGGAGGCTATTCCGACCATATCAGGCATGGCGAAAACGGCTTCTTGTTCGAAACGACGCAGCAGGCGGCGCGGATCCTGGCCGATCTCAAAGCCGATCCGGCGCTGCGGGCGGCAGTGGGCCTCAAGGCCCGGCAGACCGTCGAGCAGCTGTTTTCGCCGCAGGCACTGCGACAAAGGCTGGATTTCTATCTGCGTTAGCGGCACGTCATCCCTTGGGCGGTGCTTGACGCAACAACATGCCTGGCTGTCTGTCATCGATTCGACATCGCGCTAAAGCAGGCACGCAAATCAGACCATTGGGGCTGATAGGCAGCGGCGCGCCACAGGGCAGGACTTCTATCGATGACATTGATGGGCGCGGCGGCACTGCTGATCCTGATCCTGACTTACGCCGGTGTCGCCATCGGCCGCATCCCCGGCCTGCGCCTCGACCGGGCGGGGATCGCGCTTCTCGGCGGGGCCGCGATGATCGCAATCGGCGCGCTCAGCATGGAGGATGCCTACCGGGCGATCAATTTCGACACCATCACGCTTCTGCTCGGCATGATGATCGTGGTGGCGCATCTGAAAGTGTCGGGCGCCTTTCGCGGCCTTGGCGCCATCGCCATCGAGCACGCGCACGCGCCCTTCATGCTTTTGGTGATGGTGACGCTGCTGACCGGCGTGTTGTCCGCCTTCCTGGTCAACGACGCTATCTGCCTCGTCATGGCGCCGATCGTCGTCCACGTCACCCGCATCATCAAGCGCAACCCGATCCCCTATCTGATCGCCACCGCCACCGCGTCGAATTGCGGTAGCGTCGCCACCATCACCGGCAATCCGCAAAACATGGTCATCGGCTCGCTGTCGGGCATTTCCTATCCGGCCTTTTCGGCAGCGCTCGCTCCGGTCGCCCTGTTCGGCCTCGTCGCGGTCATTGTCATCGTCCGCATCGTCTACCGGGCCGAATTCGCCCGCACGGTGCAACTGACGCCCGAGGTCTCGCGTGGCCGCATGCACAAGGGGCAGGTGCTGAAGGCGGTGGTGGTCTGCATCGGACTGGCAATCGCCTTCTTCGCCGGCGTGTCCGTCGCCAAGGCGGCACTCATCGGCGGCGCTATCCTCTTGCTCACCCGCGCCATCAAGCCCGAACGCATCTACCGCGAGATCGACGGTCCGCTGCTGTTCATGTTCGCCGGTCTGTTCGTTGTGGTCGCCGGCGCCGAAAAGACGCTTCTTTCGCCCGACATGATCGCTTCGGCCAAGAACCTCGGGCTGGGCGACGTCTGGCGCCTGTCCGGTTTCACCGCGGTGCTTTCCAACATCATGAGCAATGTCCCGGCCGTGCTGGCGCTTCGGCCCTTCATACCGGGCCTCGAAAACCCCGAGCGCGCCTGGCTGGTCGTCGCCATGAGCTCGACACTGGCCGGCAATTTCACGCTGCTGGGTTCGGTCGCCAATCTGATCGTCGCCGAACAGGCACGCGCCGCCGGCACGACGCTGTCGTTCGGCGCTTTTTTCAAGGTCGGCTTGCCGTTGACGCTGATAACGCTGGCCGCCGGTACGGGATGGCTGGCTTTCGGGTTTTAGACCTGGCTGCCTGAAATTCGCGCCCGCACAAGCGTTGCCGCGGCGCGGCCGGCGGCCTCGATGTAGTCGGGGTTGCGGTGGATCAGCATGATCGAAAAGCAACCGTCGATCAAAAGCACGATCTCGCGTGCCAAGGCAGGCGGCTCGCCGACGCCATGGTCCGACAAGGCACCGGCCAGCCATGTTTCGAAATTCAGCTTGTGCCGCGCGCCGACCTTGACCGCCGGATGTCCGGGCATCGAGGCGAGTTCGGCGGCCGTGCGCAGGAAGCCGCATCCTTTCCATTTCGGGTGACGAGCGGACCTCGCCAGATTGGTGAAGATCGCCTCGACCTTGCGATCCGCGCCGCCTTCGGCAGCATCGAACCAGCCGGCCATCCGCTTCAGATTGGGTTGGTCGCGGCCATCGAGATAGGCGGCGATGAGGTCGTCCTTGCTCTTGAAATGGTAGTAGAGCGTGCGCTTGGTGAGACCCGCTTCCTCGGCGACGGCATCGACGCTGACGCGACCGATTCCTTCGGCATAGAAGAGCCTGGTCGCGGCATCGACAATGCGTTTGCGGGTAGGACTTTGCGTGTCAGGCATGAGCTTAGGTATACCGACTAGTGAATATACACAAGCGGAAAGAGGCATAGTCTCCCGGTCATCAGCATGATGAAGAAGGAAGAGCCAATGACCGATTTTGTCCTTAACGAAACCCGGGATGGGATTGCCATCCTCACCCTCAACCGGCCGGAGAAGCTGAACGCGTTGAACTATGCCCTGATCGATCGCCTGCTTGCGATCCTTGACGACATTGACGTCGATGACAGCGTCCGCGCAATCATTCTGACCGGAGCAGGGGAGCGGGCGTTTTCGGCGGGCGGAGACATTCATGAGTTCTCGGCCAGCGTGGCGGTGGGCGTCGACGTCGCGATGCGTGATTTCGTCATGCGCGGGCAACGGCTGACGGCGAGGCTGGAAGCGTTTCGCAAACCCGTCATCGCTGCCGTCAACGGCATTGCCTTTGGTGGCGGCTGCGAAATCACCGAGGCGGTGCCGCTGGCCATCGCCAGCGACCGCGCTTTGTTCGCCAAGCCGGAAATCAGCCTTGCAATGCCGCCGACCTTTGGCGGAGCCCAACGCTTGCCCAGGCTTGCCGGGCGCAAGCGGGCGCTCGAACTGCTGTTGACCGGCGACTGGTTTGCGCCGCCGCGGGCGCTTGAGCTGGGTCTCGTCAACGAGGTTGTGCCGCATGCCGAGTTGATGCCGGCCGCGATCGGCCTGGCCAGGCGTATCCTGCGGCACTCCGATCTGGCGATTGCCGGCATCCTCACGGCAGTGGCGCGCGGCCTCAACCAGAGCATCGCCGAAGGCTTGGCTGTCGAGGCCGAGCAGTTCGCCCGCATGGCCCCGACCGCTGATCTGCGCGAAGGGCTGGATACCTGGATCGCACGCCGCGAGCCGGGCTATGACGGCTCGTGGACGCATATCACCCGGCCGGATGAAGCCAGGCGAGCCTCGTTGGCGCTGGATCAGGGCGCCACCACCAAACGGCCTTTCATGTTGGGATGAAAGCGGCAGAAATAGTCGACCGGTCCCGCGGCCTTCAATGTCAGGCTTGCGGATTTCTTCGGCGGGATCATCACTTCCCAGCCGCCTTTCACGGTGGCCGTGTGGGCGAACACATCCTTGTTCACCCACTCGATCGTGTCGCCGACCTTGGCCTCGACGGTGGCTGGCGAGAACACCAGTTTGTCGATGATGACCTGGATGGTTTCTGCTCGCGCCGGAACGGTACCGACGGCCAGCGCCAACGCAATCCACAGATGGCGTTTCGGCATGCTCCCGGTCCTTACTTGAGCATGCCGGCGACGTGCTCGGCGTGCTGCTCATGGCCCTGGAAAATCTTCAGGCCGGTTTCCAGCAGGCTCTTCAGTTCGGCATTCTGCGCCGACGGGATCAAAAGAGTTTCGAGCGCGCCGTTGACCTGCTTGTGGTAGGCGACCTCATTGTCGACATAGGCCTTGTCGAAGGCGGCGCCGTCGAGCTTGGCGAGCTTGGCCCGCTCCTCCGCCGCAGCTTTGGTCAGCGCCTGGCTGGTGGTGTTGTCTTCCGGCGTGACCTTGAGCTTCTTCACGAGGTCGAGCGCCTGCACATTCACGGCTTCATGGTCGCGCACCATGTCGTTGGCGAAATTGACGACCTCCTTGTTCTTCGATTTCTCGATCGCCAGCTTGGCCGTTTCGACGTCGATGACCCCGGCCGTGTAGGCGATGTGGGCGATCTGCGGATCGGTTGGCTTGTCGGCGGCCTGTGCGAACGGGGACGTGCCAAGCAGCAGCAGGGCGGCGAGCGCGGCAGTGTGTCGGATAGACATGGCATCTCCTTCGTCCGGACGCTGAAAATCGCGCCGGACTGTGTTTTTCGGTTGACGTTCATTGGATGCTGGTCAGCGGGAAACGTTCCCGCCAAAATGAACTGAAATCGGGTGAGGCTCAGCTTTCCAGCCCGAGCCGCCGCATCACGGCGCTGGTCAGTCGTTCGCAACGCCGGCCGGCGAAGGGGAAGGCATCGAGCAGCACCGGTCCGATCTGGTCGTCCAGCGCCTTGCGCACGAGGGCGCGCGCGCGGTGCAGCCTCGTCTTGACGGTTTGCGGCCGCACGCCGAGGAGATCGGCGGTCTCCTCGATGCTCAGCCCCTCGATCACCCGCGCCACGAACACCGTCCGGTAGACGTCGGGAAGGCTGTCGGTGGCCTGTTCGACCAGTTGGAGGATCTGCCTTTGCGCCATCGTCCGTTCCGGATCGTCGCTGGGGTTGAGAGGGAACCGGATGATCTCGGCTTGCGGATTTTCCAGCAGTGCCACCGTTCTGCGCCTGTTGCGCAGGCGGCCAAGCGCCTCGTTGATGACGATGCGCGACAGCCATGTGGCGAGCGAGGAGTCGCCGCGAAACGCATCGAGATGGGCGAAAGCCTTGACGTAGGCCTCCTGCACGATGTCCTCGGCCTCGCTGTCATTGCGCACGACGCCGCGCGCGACCCGGTAGAGCCGCTGATTGTGTGTCTTGATGATGGTGCGGAAGGCATCGCCGTCGCGCGCCAAGGCGCGGCGCACAAGCTGCATCTCGCCTGGCATAGCAGAAGGCACGGCCGTCAAGACAGCAGGCATGGCCAGTTTCCTCAACCCAATCTCCGGACCGAACCTCGATTGAGAGATTGGACGCTGTCGCCGGCAAAAGGTTCCCGAAGACTTTTCGCGGGGCCCGGCGGCGGTACCCTACCGCGCGAGTGAAGGCTTGTCAGGCAGCCTGCAGGCGCGCCGTGGCCGCCAACAGATCGGTCTGGGTGATCAGCCCGAGAATCCGTTTGTCGTCGTCGACGATGATGACCGCATGGCTGCGGCCGTCGGTGAGCACCGGCAGCAGACCCATGGCGGCAAAACCTGCGGCGGCTGTTGCCGCGGGTGATATGACGGATCCGACCGTCCCGGAGGCCTGGGTGAGTTCGCGCAACCCCACGGTGCCTGCCAGCCTGGCCTCCGCATTGACGACCGGCAGGGTCCGGATGTTGTGGTCAAGCAGCAATTGGCGCGCCGCCTCGGTCGAGGTGTGAGTATCGACCGAGATCACATCGCGCGACATGATGTCCTCGCACAGAAGCGTCTTGTGCGCGCGCACCATCGCCTGCAATTCGACCTGCCGCAGCAGCCGGTCGAGATCGTTGCGATCGATATCGAACGTCTCGTCAAGTGCGCCAAGCGCGGAATCGATGTCTTCGGACCGGAAGCCCACGCGCAGCTGCGCCGGCGGGTCGCCGGTGCCGTGGCTGTTCGCCGGCGCTGCAACCGGTACATGCGGATAATTGCGCCGGGCCAGCCTGTGGAAGCCGTAGCCGAGCGCCACCAGCAGGATCGAGTTCAGCGCCACCGGCACGAATGGAAACAGGAAGCCGGCGCTGATGACGGCAGGCCCTCCCAGCACCGCGGTCAGCGCGGCCGCTCCGCCCGGCGGATGCAGGCAGCGCGTGAACGACATGGCGGCGATGGCCAGTGCCACCGCGATGCCGCTGGCAAGGGCGGTTTCGTGGATGAAATGCGCCACGATCACGCCGACAAGTGCCGATATCGTGTTGCCGCCGATGATCGACCATGGCTGTGCCAGCGGACTGGCGGGCACGGCGAACAGGAGCACCGCCGACGCCCCCATCGGCGCCACCAGCAGCGGCACGTGCGGGCCGTTACCGAGCACAAGGCTGGCGATCACACCGGTGAGTGCAATGCCGATCGTCGCGCCGATACAGGCGACGAGACGCTCGCGCAGCGTCGCGCCGGCAAGAATGGGAACAAAAAGGCGGAAAGCCATGGGGTCGAAAACTCTGCCGGTATTCCAGGGGAAGTCGAAAATGTGCTGATTGCACCGCAATGACGCGGCATCGTTGAATTTGAAAGCCAAACTGATCCGCGAAATCGCAATTTTAGGGAATAGAATTCCGCTAGTGCATGTCGCCCAAAAGTGACCTCGGTTTTGGGAGAACAACATGCACAAAAACAAAACCTGAAGCGGGTCGCCTGAAAATCTTCAGGCGCGACACGCTTTAGGCCGCTGCTGCGGCGGTCAGGCCGCGCGAAATATCGGCCTTCAGGTCGTCGACATCCTCGAGGCCGATCTGCAGGCGGATCAACGGACCCTCATAGGGGGCTTTTGCAACAACGCGGTCGCCGAGCCAGACCGGTACGGCAAGGCTCTCATAGCCGCCCCAGGAATAACCGAGGCCGAAGATCCGCAGCGCGTCGAGGAAGGCGTGCTGCTGCTTCTGGCCGCCACCGGCAAGAACGATGGAAAAGATGCCGCTCGAGCCGGAAAAGTCGCGCTTCCACAGAGCGTGATCCGGATGGCTGGGCAGGGCCGGGTGGAGCACGCGCGCCACGCCCTTCTGGCCCTCGAGCCAGGAGGCGATGGCAAGCGTACTGCGCTGATGGTGTTCGAGGCGCACGCCCATGCTGCGCAGGCCACGCAGCACCTGGTAGACGTCGTCGGGCCCGGCGCAACAGCCAAGCGTGCAGAAGCTTTCGTAGAGGTGCGTCCAGCAACTCTCATTGGCCGACACCGTGCCAAGCAGCACGTCGGAATGGCCGGCCGGGTATTTGGTCGCGGCATGGATAGATATGTCGACACCGTGGTCGAGCGGGCGGAAATAGAGTGGCGTCGCCCAGGTGTTGTCCATCATGACGATGGCGCCCGCGGCGTGCGCCGCCTTGACGATGGCCGGGATGTCCTGCACCTCGAACGTGTTGGAGGCCGGCGATTCCGTGAACACCACCTTGGTGTTGGGCTTGATCAACGCCGCGATGCCGGCGCCGACATCGGGGGCGTAATACTCGACCTCGACGCCCAGCCGCTTCAGCATCGTGTCGGCGAAATTGCGGGTTGGATGATAGACGGTATCGACGATCAGCAGATGGTCGCCGGCCGAGACGAAGGCGAGCAGCGGCACCGTCACCGCCGCAAGGCCCGACGGCACCAGGATCGTGCCTGCCGAGCCTTCCAGCGCGTCTATGGCATGGGCAAGCGCATCGGTCGTCGGTGTGCCGCGCGTGCCGTAAGTGTATTTCTGGGTTCGCGCCGCCATCGAAGCCGCGTCGCGGAAAAGCACGGTCGAAGCATGCACCACCGGCGGATTGACGAAGCCGAAATAGTCGTGCGGATTGTTGCCCGAATGGGCAAGCCGCGTGTTGATGCCCATCCCGCCGTGCTCGCTGCCGTCTTTCGCCATCTGCGTCGCCTTGTTTGATAAGCCGCTAGCCATAGTGCGGCGCTATGGACCGTGCAACAGCCACCGCCCGCCAGGAGGCGGACTTCGAATATGCCAATTCGTCGCGGCAAAAAAAGCGATGCGGGGACGGAGTATTAAACGAAAAACCCGCCTGTGCGGCGGGCTATCGGCGCAAATCAGCACCATGGACGAATATGTACCATAGCTGAGGGCAGGGAGTCAAGAAAAAATTCCTATCAAGAAAAGCGACAGGCACAAAAGCTACCGGCACAAAAAGCTGCTGCCGCCGCCGCCGACCTGTTGTCGTCAGGTCTTTTGTTGACCTGCGTTCGGAGCCCTTGTCCCAGCCGATCGGTCTATTGTGGGCGGCGGTGAATGGTATATGATCGTCGGCTAATGTTAATCGCCGGATTGCTTCGATCAGATGCTGCCGGATGGTTGCTGCCGGTTGACTTCTGGTCCTCCACGATCCGGATCGCGCTCACGAAGCGTGAGCGCGGCAAGGGAGGAATGCCATGCCGGACGTCAAATGGGCCATGAAGGCGAGCGAATTCATCAACTGCAACTGCGCCTATGGCTGCCCGTGCCAGTTCAACGCCATGCCGACATACGGATTCTGCCAGGCGGTCGCCGGCATGGAAATCGAGAGCGGCCATCACGGCGACACCAAGCTCGACGGGTTGCGGTTCGTCGGGATTTTCAGCTGGCCCGGCGCCATACACCAGGGCGGGGGTGAAGCCGCGGTGGTCATCGACGAGAGGGCGACGGAAGCCCAACGTGGCGCGCTGCTTCGCATATTGGGCGGTCTGGACACCGAGCCAGGTGCAACGATATTTCAGGTCTTTTCGACCACGCTGGAGAAATTCCACGACCCGATCTTTGCGCCGATCGAATTCAAGATCGACGTCGACGCGCGAACCAGTCGGCTGCATGTCGAGGGTATAACCGACGGTCGCGGCGAGCCGATCCGGAATCCGGTCACCGGCGCCGCGCACCAGGCGCGCATCGACTTGCCGCACGGCTTCGAATACGCGATCGCCGAGGTCGGGCGCGGCTGGACCAAGGCGACGGGCCCGATCAAGTTCGAGCTGGCCGATACGCACAGCCATTTCGCCAATCTGCATCTCACGCAGAGCGGCATCGTGCATTGACCTGATCCAATGGGCGATACGGCCCTCGAGGCGGTGCTGAGGCGCGATCGCGCGGTCGTGACGGCCGCGCTCGTCGTGATCGCCGTGCTCGCCTGGGCCTATGTGCTGTGGCTCGCCGCCACCATGGTCATGCCCGGCTCCCCTTTGCCGGACGGCGGAGGCGGCGACATGGCCGGCATGGATATGGGCGGCATGGATATGGGCGCCGCCATGGCGCCCGGCTTCCGGCCCTGGGCATTGGGCGATTTCGCCTTCACCTTCACGATGTGGGCGGTGATGATGGTTGGCATGATGACGCCTTCGGTCGCGCCGATGCTGCTGCTCTATGCCGGTGTCGGCCGCAAGGCGCGGGCGGATGGCCGGCCCATCGCTTCGACGGGATGGTTTTTTGCCGGCTATCTCGCCGTCTGGGTCGCCTTCAGCCTCCTGGCGACCGGTGCGCAATGGCTTCTCGCCCGTCTAGCCTTGCTCGATCCCTCGATGGCGACCGTCAGCGCGATCCTCGGCGGCCTCGTTCTGATCGCCGCCGGCCTCTATCAATGGACGCCGATGAAGGGCGTCTGCCTGCGCCAATGTCAGGCACCGATCGCGTTCCTGGCTAGCCATGGCGGATTCCGTTCCGCTCCGCTCGGCGCGCTTTGGCTCGGCATGGATCACGGCGCTTATTGCCTGGGGTGTTGCTGGGCGCTGATGGCTCTGTTGTTCGTCGGTGGCGTCATGAACGTGCTGTGGATCGCCGGCATCGCCATCCTTGTTCTGCTGGAGAAGACGGTGCCGACCGGCCAGTTGGTTCCGCGCGTTTCAGGCGCGTTGATGGCCGCCATCGGGATCTGGATCGTCTTTCAAGCCTTTTGAGAACAGTCTTCGTCGGCGGTCTGTATTGGTATGCAGCCGTCAGTAAATTGTCAGATGACAATCTTGGGACCTGGTAGTTCGTCGCACCGGGGGTCAACAACGACGAGGTATTGCCCGGGATGGATTTCGCTGCCGCGGTCCGTATTGGCCCGGCGTTGGCGTTGCATGAGATTTGCCGCCTTTATTAGCCCTGCTGGCTAAATCGCGGGCGTGTTTGTCTGTAAATCGGGCATTTGCGGCAATCGGTTTTCAAACTCTTTGGGTTTCGGTCATTTCCCTTGACCTCACAGGAATTATCGCCTTCGATGACATTTGTGAACGGGAGGCGGCGCGTCGGTTACGATGCGGGGTTCCGGGATGGGCCGGGATGGGAGCCGCGTTCACACGGGAGAAAAAAATCAGGATTTACTCCTGAAAAACAGAGAAAAGGGTCTGTGGGTCATGAAACACATTGCTATCGGCATTCTAGGCGCCGCCACGCTTGGATTGATGGCGTCCGCCGCGTCGGCGGCCACGCTCGACACCGTCAAGGCGAAGGGCTTCATCCAGTGCGGCGTCTCCACCGGCCTGGCCGGCTTTTCGGCGCCGGACGACAAGGGTGACTGGCAAGGCATCGATGCGGATTTCTGCCGCGCTGTCGCGGCCGCCGTCTTTGGTGACGGCTCCAAGGTCAAGTTCACGCCGCTCAGCGCCAAGGAGCGGTTCACCGCGCTGCAGTCGGGCGAGATCGACATCCTCTCGCGCAACACCACCTGGACCATCAACCGCGATACGGCGCTTGGCCTGAATTTCATCGGCGTCACCTACTATGACGGCCAGGGTTTCATGATCAACGCCAAGAAGCTGCCGGGCGTCAATTCGGCATTGCAGCTTTCGGGCGCCGCCGTCTGCGTGCAGAGCGGCACCACCACCGAGCTGAACCTCGCCGACTACTTCAAGGCCAACAAGATGGAGTACAATCCCGTCGTCTTCGAAAAGCTGGAAGAGGTCAACGCCGCCTATGATGCCGGCCGCTGCGACGTCTACACCACCGATCAGTCGGGCCTCTATGGCATCCGCCTGACGCTGGGAGCGCCGGCCGACCATGTCGTGCTGCCCGAGATCATCTCCAAGGAGCCGCTCGGACCGGCCGTTCGCCAGGGCGACGACCAGTGGTACCACATCGTCAAGTGGACCTATTTCGCGCTGCTGCAGGCTGAAGAGCTCGGCATCACCAAGGCCAATGTCGATGAGATGAAGAACTCGGCCAGCCCCGAGATCAAGCGCGTGCTCGGCCAGGAAGCCGATACCAAGATCGGTACCGATCTCGGCGTCTCCAATGACTGGGTGGTCAACATCGTCAAGGCAGTCGGCAATTATGGCGAAATGTTCGAGCGCAATGTCGGCTCGGGCAGCCCGCTGAAGATCGCGCGCGGCATCAACGCGCTGTGGACCAAAGGCGGCCTGCAATACGCGCCGCCGATCCGCTGATCGAAATGTGATCCGGGAGGCAGATCATCTGCCTCCCGGTTTCTCTTTCCAGGGGACGGTCGAATGGCATCGCAGGACGTACTTCGCGAGGAGCCCAGCCGCGGTTCCTTCATCAACGATCCGAAAATCCGGGGCATATTCTTCCAGGTGCTGGTCGTCGTGCTGCTGGTGGCGGGCGTCTGGTGGATTGCCCACAACGTCATCGACAACCTGACGCGGCTGCGCATCGCTTCAGGCTTCGGCTTCCTCAAGGGCCGCGCCGGCTTCGACATCAGCGAGAGCGCGATCGCCTATTCGTCGGATTCGACCTATGGCCGCGCGATTCTGGTCGGCCTCATCAACACCTTGATCGTCGCCATCGTCGGCATCATCACCGCGACAATCATCGGCTTCGTCATCGGCATCGGCCGGCTCTCGCAGAACTGGCTGATCAGGAAGATCTGCACCGTCTATGTCGAGGTCTTCCGCAACATCCCGCCGTTGCTGGTCATCTTCTTCTGGTATTCCGGCGTGCTGGCCGTGTTGCCGGCGCCGCGCGACAGCATCGGTTTGCCGTTCGGCTCCTTTCTCAACCAGCGCGGTTTCTATTTTCCACGCGCCGTATGGGGCGACGGCTCATGGCTGATCTTCGTCGCCCTGCTCGTCGGCATCGCCATGGCGTGGTTCGTCGCGCGCAGGGCGCGGCAACGGCAGATGGCGACCGGCCAGCAATTTCCGGTGTTTTGGACGTCCGCGGCGCTGATCGTCGGGCTGCCGCTGCTCGCCTATGCGCTGAGCGGCTTTCCCCTGAGTTTCGACTACCCGAAGCAGTCGACTTTCAACCTGACCGGCGGCTTCCAGGTCCGGCCGGAGTTCCTGTCGCTTTATCTGGCGCTGTCCTGCTATACCGCCGCCTTCATCGCCGAGATCGTGCGCGCCGGCATCAGGGGTGTCAGCGCGGGCCAGACGGAAGCCGCCGGTGCGTTGGGGTTGCGGTCCGGATCGATCCTGCGGCTGGTCGTCGTGCCGCAGGCCATGCGCATCGTTATTCCGCCGCTGACCAGCCAATATCTCAACCTGACCAAGAACTCGTCGCTGGCTATCGCCATCGGCTATCCGGACCTGACGGCGACCGCCGGGACGGTGCTGAACCAGACCGGCCAGGCCGTCGAGGGCGTGGTGATCATGATGGTGATCTATCTCGCCATCAGTCTCCTGACCTCGCTGGTGATGAACTGGTTCAACGCCAAGATGGCGCTGGTGGAGAGGTGAGGTAAGGACATGCAAGAACATGATATGTCCTGGGTGCGCACCGAAATGGTGCTGGCGCAGCCGGCGCCCGCCAGCGTCACCGGCCTCGGCGCATGGGTGCGCAAGAACCTGATCGCTTCTGCCGGCGACACCATTTTGACCATCGTCGGCATCGCCCTGGTGGCGATGATCCTGCCGCAAATCATCAATTGGGCGTTCATCAACGCCGTGTGGACGGGACCGGACCGGACCGTATGCGCCACGGTGGCGCAAGGCGGCATCCAGCCGGATGGCTGGACCGGCGCCTGCTGGGCTTTCGTCAACGCCAAATTCGGCCAGTTCATGGTCGGACGCTATCCCATCGAGGAGCGCTGGCGGCCGATTCTGGTCGCCATACTGTTCGTGGCACTGCTGGTGCCGATGCTTATCCCGAAAGTGCCGCGCAAAGGGCTGAATGCGGTTCTGCTGTTCTTCGTGCTGCCGGTCGTCTCCTTCGTCCTGCTGGTCGGCGGCATGTTCGGCCTGCCGCATGTCGAGACCTCGCTGTGGGGCGGGCTGCTGGTAACGCTCAGCCTGTCTTTCGTCGGCATTGCCGTGTCGCTGCCGCTCGGCATCGTGCTGGCGCTCGGCCGCCGTTCCAAGATGCCGATCATCAAGACGCTGTGCGTCGTCTTCATCGAGACGGTGCGCGGCATCCCGCTGATCACCGTGCTGTTCTTTGCCAGCGTCATGCTGCCGCTGTTCCTGCCGGAGGGTGTCTCGTTCGACAAGTTCCTGCGCGCTTTGATCGGTGTGTCGCTGTTTGCCGCGGCCTATATGGCCGAAGTGGTGCGCGGCGGCCTGCAGGCGATCCCCAAGGGCCAGTATGAAGGTGCCGATTCGCTCGGTCTCGGCTATTGGCAGAAAATGTATTTCATCGTCATGCCGCAGGCGCTGAAACTGGTCATCCCGGGCATCGTCAACACCTTCATCGGCATGTTCAAGGACACCAGCCTGGTCATCATCATCTCGATGTTCGACCTGCTCGGCATCGTCAAACAGAATTTCTCCGATGCAAACTGGGCAACCGCGCAGACGGCGAGGTCCGGCCTGATCTTCGCGGCCTTCGTCTTCTGGCTGTTCTGCTTCGGCATGTCGCGCTATTCAATGTACACCGAACGCCGGCTCGACACCGGCCACAAACGCTAAACAAAAGAACAAGGGGATCCCACTGCCATGGCCACCGAAAATGCCGTCAGCGCCGAAGAGATCAAGGTCAACGCCGCAAAGATGCAGATTTCCACCACCGATGTCGCCATCGACATCATCGCCATGCACAAATGGTATGGCGAGTTCCATGTGCTGAAGGACATCAACCTGAAAGTGATGCGCGGCGAGCGCATAGTCATCTGCGGCCCCTCCGGCTCCGGCAAATCGACGATGATCCGCTGCATCAACCGTCTGGAGGAGCACCAGAAGGGCAAGATCATCGTCGACGGCAAGGAACTGACCAACGATCTCAAGAAGATCGACGAGGTACGCCGCGAGGTCGGCATGGTGTTCCAGCACTTCAACCTGTTTCCGCATCTGACCATCCTGGAGAACTGCACGCTGGCGCCGATCTGGGTGCGCAAGACGCCGAAGAAGCAGGCCGAGGAAATCGCCATGCATTTCCTCAAGCGCGTCAAGATTCCGGAACAGGCCAACAAATATCCCGGCCAGCTTTCCGGCGGCCAGCAGCAGCGTGTGGCGATTGCCCGCTCGCTGTGCATGAACCCGCGCATCATGCTGTTCGATGAGCCGACCTCGGCGCTCGATCCGGAGATGATCAAGGAAGTGCTGGAGACGATGGTTGGCCTTGCCGAGGAAGGCATGACCATGCTGTGCGTCACCCACGAGATGGGCTTCGCCCGCAAGGTCGCCAACCGTGTGATCTTCATGGATCAGGGCCAGATCGTCGAGCAGAACACGCCGGCCGAGTTCTTCGACCACCCGCGCCACGAGCGCACGAAGCTGTTCCTGTCGCAGATCCTGCACTAGGCCTCGACAGCCACGAAGAGCCCGGCTGAAACACTGCCGGGCTCTTTTGCGTATGGGATAACAGGCGGGCGTTCGTGTCGCGCCGGAGCGCGTTTGCAGGGCCGCCTTTCATGAAAAGAATGGGACGTTTTCTAGGTCTTCTGTTGGTTGTCGTCGCACTCGCCGTGACGACGGGCACCTTCGTGCCACGGCCGCTGTGGCCGGCGGCCGCCGCCATGCCCGCCGCGACGCACCACATCCTGGTGCTGAACAATCCGATCCACACCGATATCGCCATCCCGGTCGATGACGCCGTGCGCCGGCGTTTCCATTTCCTGGTCGACGCGGGCATACCGGCCGACAGGCCGGAGGTCCGCTACATCGTCTTCGGCTGGGGCGGCCGCGCCTTCTACCTGGAGACGCCGACATGGTCCGAGCTGAAGGCGGTGCCGGTGATGAAGGCACTGACACTCGACGCGTCGGTCATGCATGTCGATGTCGCCGGTGACATCGTCGAACCGCGCCCCGATATCGCGGGGTTCGACATCACCGAGGATCGGTTCACGGCGTTGCTCGATTTCATCGATGCGAGTTTCCAGCGGGGACCGGAAGGCCCGATCCTCGTTCCGGACGCAGCCTATTCGAGGTTCGACGGCTTCTACGAAGCCAATGGCCATTTCAACGCACTGGTCGGCTGCAACACCTGGACGGCGGCGGCCTTGCGCATCGCCGGCCTGCGCACCGGCTGGTGGAACCCGCTGCCTGTATCGCTCGGCCTGTCGATGAGCTTGTACAATTAGCGTGGGTATTCCGCGAATTGGCGTCGCGTTCCTTCATACCCCCCTCTGTCCTGCCGGACATCTCCCCCGCAAGGGGGGATTGGCAGTTGCGACGCCTCACTTCCCCTCGCGACGTCGGTGATTGGCGAAAGCAGTGGTGACGGCTGATCTCCCCCCTTGCGGGGGAGATGTCCGGCAGGACAGAGGGGGGTGCTGTCCCACCAACCGATTGTGCTTGTACGCTCAGCGTCGAATGATCTTCTGAGCCTGCCACCCATAGAGCCAGTCCAGATCCGCCGCGAGCTTTTCCGAGCGCATCTTCAGGAACACATTGCGCGCAATCGCCACTGGACCCGAGGCATGCCAGGCCAGCCGGTTGACAGCGCCGCGTCGAGCGACCTGCGCGACACGCGGCCGCCGTGACTGCTCCCAGACGGCAAGCGCGGCCAGAGGATCGGCGGGGAAGTCGGCGATGATATCGGCAAGCGTCACAGCATCCTCGATCGCCATCGCCGCACCTTGCGCCGCGAACGGGGTCATCGCATGCGCGGCATCGCCGATCAGCGCCATGTTGCCGGTCGTCCAAGGTTGTTTGCTGTCGACCGTGTGGATCGGCCACGCCGTCCACGGGCCGGCCTGCTCGACCAGACGGGCAAGTTCTGCCGAGGTGCCGCGCAGGGCTCGGGCCAGGATACCGGCGTCGGCGTTGCCGGACCAGCCCTCGGCGATGCGTTCGCCCTTGGTGAAGGCGGCGAGGTTGAAGGCCGCACCCTTGCTGACGGGATAGGCGACCATGTGGAAGCCGGGATGCAGGAAGGTGGTGACGCAGTCCTTGGCGCCGATGGCTGCAAAGGTTTGCCCGGCGGCGCTGTCAACCGCGACGGTGGCGCGCCAGGCCAGTTCGCCGGAGAAATGGCTCCTTGCGAAGGCCGCTCCCTTGCTCGAATGGGCAAGCCCGCGCACCGACGACCAGACGCCGTCGGCGCCGACCAGCAGGAAGCCCTCGGCCTCGACAGTCTTGCCGGCCATCTCGGCCGTCACCGTGATGCCATGGGTGTCGGCGGCAATGGTGCTGATGCGCGCCCCGGTGACGGTCTCGATGTTGGCGATTTCGTTGGCCGTCGCCAGTAGCGCGCTCTGCAGGTCGGCCCGATGAGCGACGAGATAGGGTGCCCCCCAGCGGCTTTCGGCGGCTTGCCCCAGCGGCACGCGCGCCAGTTCGCGCAAGGTCGCGGCCTCCTTCAACACCACGGCTTCCGGCCGCACCGCCGCCGGCAGCAGCTGGTCGAGTACGCCAAGCTGGCGAAGGATGCGGGTCGCGTTGGGAGAAAGTTGAATGCCGGCGCCTGCCGCTTCCAGGCGCTGCGCCTGTTCGAACACCCGTACCGAGTAGCCGCGTTCGGCGAACGCCAGCGCTGCGGTCAATCCGGCGACACCCGCCCCGGCGATGACAATTTGCCGGGAGCGCGTGTCGTTCATCGGGCTGGTCGCGAAAGACTCAGGCGGCCTGTTCTATGTAGATGCAGCCGGCCGGCAGCGTTTCGGTTGCCTTCAGCTTCGGCGAATAGCGGTAGAGCGTCGAGCAATAGGGACAGACCTTTTCGTTGTCGTCGCCCATGTCCAGAAACACATGCGGGTGGTCGAAAGGCGGATTGGCGCCCGTGCACATGAATTCCTTCACGCCGATGTCGATTGCCTGATAGCCCGCATCGTTCTGAAAATGGGGAATGGAACCGCCTGCCATCGTCGTCTCCTTAACGCAGTCTCGTCTGCATCTGGATCATATCAGGCCTCTTTGCAAGTTCGATGAAATCAAACTGTCGCAAAAGCCTGTCAGAGGATAAGTTAAGCCGGTTAACGCATGGCCCCGAAGACCGACACCGGTTTTCGGCAAGGACCATGCGTCGCCTTGGAGTGGTAGAGCGTCCTTTGCGCGTCCTGAATGACGCGCGGCGCTTTAGCTGGCTGACGATGTGGAAGAGCGGGAATCATGAACGAACTGAAGCCGGTGCAGAACGAATTCGTGGATGTCGAGGTGGCTCGCCCGGAGGGCGGCAATCCGGACCGGTTTGTCAACCGCGAGTTTTCCTGGCTGCAGTTCAACCGGCGCGTTCTCGAGGAATCGCTGAACCTCAATCATCCGCTGCTGGAGCGCGTCCGCTTCCTGTCGATCTCGGCGGCCAATCTCGACGAGTTCTTCATGGTGCGCGTCGCCGGCCTCGCCGGCCAGGTGCGCGAGGGCATCACGCTGAAGAGCCCTGACGGCCGCACCCCCGAACAGCAGCTCGAACAGCTGCTGCGTGAGGTCGAGCGGCTGCAGGAAGACCAGCAGAAGAGCCTTTCGGCGCTCACTGTGCTGCTCAACAAGGAAGGCATCGAGAGCATCACCCGCGATGCGCTGACCAAGGACGAGAAAATCTGGCTGGAAGACCATTTCCAGGGGCAGGTGTTCCCGGTGCTGACCCCGCTGTCGATCGACCCGGCGCATCCGTTCCCGTTCATTCCCAATCTCGGCTTCTCGATGGCGCTGCAATTGCGCCATCGCAAGAACGGCGAAGAGATGAGCGCGCTGCTGCGCCTGCCGGTAGCGCTGAAGCGCTTCATCCGTCTGCCGGACCGCAAGCATCACGTCCGCTTCATCCCGCTGGAAGAGGCGGTCGGCCTCTATATCGGCAAGCTCTTCCCCGGCTATGAGGTCAAGGGCTCCGGCACGTTCCGCATCATTCGCGACAGCGATATCGAGGTCGAGGAGGAGTCCGAGGATTTGGTTCGCCTGTTCGAAACGGCGCTGAAGCGGCGGCGGCGGGGTTCGGTGATCCGCATCGAATTCGACAGGCTGATGCCTGATGAATTGCGCGACTTCGTCGCCGGCGAGCTTGGCGTGTCGTCCAGCCGCATCAGCGTCTTGACCGGTCCGTTGGCGCTCAGCCAGATTTCCGAGATCGTCGCCGTTCCCCGCGACGACCTGAAATTCACGCCCTACAATCCGCGTTTTCCCGAGCGCATCCGCGAGCATGGCGGCGATTGTTTTGCCGCCATCCGCGAGAAGGACATCGTCGTCCATCACCCCTACGAATCGTTTGACGTCGTGGTGCAGTTCCTGCGCCAGGCGATGGCCGATCCGGAAGTGGTGGCGATCAAGCAGACGCTTTACCGCACCTCCAACGACAGCCCGATCGTGCGTGCGCTGGTCGACGCGGCCGAAGCCGGCAAGTCGGTCACCGCACTGGTCGAGCTCAAGGCGCGCTTCGACGAGGAAGCCAACATTCGCTGGGCGCGCGACCTGGAGCGCGCCGGCGTGCAGGTCGTGTTCGGCTTTCTCGAGCTGAAAACCCATTCGAAAATGTCGCTGGTGGTGCGGCGCGAGGACGGCAAGCTGCGCAACTACGTGCACCTCGGCACCGGCAACTACCATCCGGTAACGGCGCGCATCTACACCGACCTGTCCTTCTTCACCACCGATCCGACGATCGCCCGCGATGTCGCCCAGCTGTTCAATTTCATCACCGGCTATGCCGAGCCGACGGATGAAATGCGGTTGGCGATCTCGCCGTTCACGCTGAGAAGCCGCATCCTGAAGCACATTGCCGACGAGATTGCCTACGCGGTCCAGGGGAAACCGGCGCGCATCTGGATGAAGATGAACGCGCTCGTCGATCCGATCATTATCGACGCGCTCTACGATGCCAGCCGGGTCGGCGTCGAGGTCGACCTGGTCGTGCGCGGCATCTGCTGCCTGCGGCCTCAGGTTCCGGGCCTGTCGGAAAACATCCGCGTAAAATCGATTGTCGGCCGTTTTCTCGAGCACAGCCGCATCTATTGTTTCGGCAATGGTTACGGCCTGCCGTCGGACGAGGCGATCGTCTACATCTCCTCGGCCGATCTGATGCCGCGCAATCTCGACCGCCGCGTCGAAACCATGGTGCCGATCACCAATCCAACTGTGCACGAACAGATCCTTGGCCAGATCATGCTGGGCAACATCATGGACAATCAGCAAAGTTTCGACGTATTGGCTGATGGAACCTCCCGGCGCGTCGTGCTGGAGGAGGGCGAGGAACCGTTCAACGCGCAGGAATATTTCATGACCAATCCGAGCCTGTCGGGACGGGGTGACGCGCTGAAGTCGCATGCGCCCAAGCGCATCGCGCAGTTCAAGCGCCGCAAGAAGAACGCAGCAGCGTCCGGCTGATGCTGTCTGATTCCCAGGGCCGGCTGCAGGACCGCCGACCGCTGTCCATCATCGACATCGGATCGAACTCGATCCGTCTCGTCGTCTATGAGGGGCTGGCGCGCTCGCCGACCATGCTGTTCAACGAAAAGATGCTGGCCGGTCTCGGCCGTGGCATCGTTTCGACCGGCAAGCTCGACCCCGAGGCGGTGACGCGCTCGATGGAAGAGTTCCGTCGCTTTCGCGCGCTTTCCGACCAGGCCGGCGCCGAGCATATGTATGTGCTGGCCACCGCCGCCGCCCGCGAGGCGGTCAACGGCCCCGATTTCATCCACCGCGCCGAGGATGTGCTGAAGACCGAGATTCGTGTCATCAGCGGCCGTCAGGAAGCCTATTATTCCGCGCTCGGCGTCATTTCCGGCTTCCACCCGGCCAATGGCATCGCCGGCGATCTGGGCGGCGGCAGCCTCGAGCTGGTCGACGTCAGCGGCGAAGCGATCGGTGACGGCATCACGCTGCCGCTGGGCGGCCTGCGCCTGCAGGACATGGCGAAGAACTCGCTGGCTCAGGCGGCGAAGATCGCGCGTGACGAACTGGCGAAGGCCAAGCTGTTGAAAGGCGGGCAGGGCAGGCCCTTCTACGCCGTCGGCGGCACCTGGCGAAATCTTGCCCGGCTGCACATGGAAATGACCAACTATCCGCTTGGTGTCATGCACCATTACGAGATCTCGGCCGAAAGCGCGGCGAATTTCCTCAAGCAGGTGGCCAAGGCCGAGATCGAGAAGGTCAAGGGCATCGAAGGCGTTTCCAAGAACCGCCGTTCGCTGCTGCCTTATGGCGCCGTCGTGCTGCAGGAGATCATGGCGGCGATGCAGCCGTCGAAGATCATCGTTTCGGCTCTGGGTGTACGCGAAGGCTTTCTCTATTCGCTGCTCGATGAGGCGGAGCAGAAGGCCGATCCGCTGATTTCGGCCTCGGAGGAACTCGCCCGCCTGCGCTCACGCTCCGTCGCCCATGCG
Organism: Mesorhizobium sp. M0715; assembly: GCF_040320355.1. NCBI lineage: Bacteria > Pseudomonadati > Pseudomonadota > Alphaproteobacteria > Hyphomicrobiales > Phyllobacteriaceae > Mesorhizobium > Mesorhizobium sp. M0715. The sequence goes on from NZ_JAMYPL010000019.1 coordinate 136,738, forward strand.
CATGAACTCGTCGACTGGACCGCCAAAACCTTTGCCGCTTTCGGCATCGAGGAGACCGAAGACGAGGCGCGCTACCGCCACGCGGCCGCATTGCTGGCCGATATCGGTTGGCGCGCGCATCCCGAATATCGCGGCAAGCAATCGCTCAACATCATTGCGCACGCCTCCTTCTTCGGCGTCGACCATCCCGGCCGTGCTTTCCTGGCCATGGCCAACGCCTATCGTCACGACGGCATCTTCAACGAAGCCATCGCCCCCGAGATCAAGGCGCTGGCGCCGCCGCGTTATCTGGAGCGCGCCCGCGTGCTCGCCGCGATGATGCGCGTCGTCTACCTGCTGACGGCGTCGATGCCCGGCATCATGCCCAGGCTGAAATGGGAACAACGCGCCAACGGCGTGCTGGCGCTGGTCCTGCCGGCATCGCTGGCCGATCTCTATGGCGAGCGGCCGGCCGGGCGCCTGGCGCAACTGGCCAGGATCACCAACCGCCGGCTGGTGCTGGCCGTCGAAGGTGGGCCCAGTGGGTCGGTGAAGTAGAGTCGGAGCAGAGCGGATTAGAACCTGCTCGGTCGAGTTTCTTCACACCCCTCTCTGTCCTGCCGGACATCTCCCCCGCAAGGGGGGAGATTGGCTGCTTCGTCGTCGGTGCTTTTTTCTTGCAACATTGAAGATTGGCGAAAGCCTGGATGACATCCGATCTCCCTCGTTGCGGGGGAGATGTCCGGCAGGACAGAGGGGGGTGCTGTCCCGTTGACGTTTCCAACCCAGTCCGTCAGGCCAAACCGCGCCCGTCGACCGACCAGGCTCCCGCGCCAGCCATCGCCAGCGCAACGAACCCGCCTGCTATCGCAATGTCCTTCATCAGCATCTGCTGGTGCAGGAAGGCGAGCATCGCGTCGCCGCCGCCCTGGCCGTAATGGCCGATGAAACCGGCGGCAATGCAGAAGGCGGCGAGCAGCAGCGCCGCGATCCGGGTCTGGAAACCGACCAGGATGAGCAGCCCGGCGATCAGTTCGAACAGTCCCGTGCCCCAGGCGGCAAGCGTCGGCAGCGGCAGGCCGAGGCCGGCGAAATAGCCTGTCGTGCCGGCAATATCGCTCAAAGCTTGGAAACCGGAGGGCACGAACAGGGCGGCGAGCAGCAGCCGGGAGAGCAGGAGCAGCGCGTTGCGGGGCATGTTCACCTCCGTTATCGGCCGCCGGCCGGCCTCGTCCGATGCCCCGATCCTATCAGAAAACTCCGGCCGACAGATCGGCGGGCATGTACCAACAACGAAAAAGCGGCGCGGAAAATTCCGCGCCGCTCTTTCGTTCGGCTATCGCCAGATTTTGGCTCAGCCGCGCTTGGCGTCGATCGAATAGGCACCGGCGCCCGAGGAAGCCAGCACGAGGAAGCCGCCAGCGATGGCGAGGTTCTTGAGAAACTGGATCATCTGCATCTGGTCGGCCCAACCGGTGTGGGCGACCAAGCCGGTAGCGACCGTGAAGACCGCCAGCACCCAGCCGACAATCCGGGTCTTGAAGCCGACGAGGATGGCGAGGCCGCCGAGAAGCTCGATCAGGCCTACGACAATGGCCGTTACGGTCGGCAAGGGCAGGCCGAGGCTGCCGAAATAGCCGGCCGTGCCGGTGATGGCGGTCAGCTTGCCGAAACCTGAAAGCAGGAAGATGACCGCAAGCAGGACGCGGCCGATGAGGATGGTGGTCGAGGCATTGGATGCGCCGGAACCGGCGACTGAAGTGTTGATGGACATGGTGGCTCTCCGGGATGGGTTGATACCGGGGAGATAGAGCAAGCCGACTGTTCACCAAAGCCACCAGACTGGCGACACATTGTTCACAGTACTTACGTTTCCGTGATCGGGCGGCCCGCGCAAAATTCGCTTCGGGTCAGGTCGTGACGGGAGTAAATTCTCCCATCACGAACACTGGGCTTCTGGCTGATGCAATTCCGGACGGAAAACCGCAAGACATTTTTCCTGGAATTGCTTACCCCGGATGCGTCATGTCCTCCGGCCGCACCAGCCGGTCGTAATCGGCCTCGCTGACCAGTCCGGTGGCGAGCGCTTCCTCGCGCAGCGTGGTGCCCTTCTTGTGCGCGGTCTTGGCGATCTTGGCGGCATTGTCGTAGCCGATGGTCGGCGCCAGCGCCGTCACCAGCATCAGCGAGCGGTCGAGTGCCGCCTTGATGTTGTCTTCGCGCGCCTCGATGCCGACCACGCAATTGTCGGTGAAGGAGACCGAGGCGTCGGCGAGCAACTGCACCGACTGCAGGAAGTTGTAGGCCATCAGCGGGTTGTAGACGTTGAGCTCGAAATGGCCTTGGCTGCCGGCGAAGGTGAGCGCCGCATTGTTGCCGAACACCTGCACGCAGACCTGCGTCAGCGCCTCGCACTGGGTCGGGTTGACCTTGCCCGGCATGATCGACGAGCCCGGCTCGTTTTCCGGCAGCGACAGCTCGCCGAGGCCCGAACGCGGGCCGGAACCGAGGAAACGGATGTCGTTGGCGATCTTGAACAGCGCGGCGGCCGCCGCATTGATGGCGCCGTGCGAAAACACCATGGAATCATGGGCCGCCAGCGCCTCGAACTTGTTCGGCGCGGTGACGAAGGCAATGCCGGTGATGGTGGCGATGCGATCCGCCACCCTTTCGGCGAAGCCGACCGGCGCGTTGAGGCCGGTGCCGACGGCGGTGCCGCCCTGCGCCAGTTCCTGCAGGCCGGGCAACGTCAGCTCGATGCGCTTGATCGACGAGGCGACCTGCGCGGCATAGCCCGAAAATTCCTGGCCAAGCGTGAGGGGGGTGGCGTCCTGCGTGTGCGTGCGGCCGATCTTGATGATGTGATTGAACTCTCTGCTCTTGGCGGCGAGCGCCTTGTGCAGGTGTTTCAGCGCCGGCAAGAGGTCGTGCACGATGCGCTCGGCGCAGGCGATGTGCATGGCCGTCGGGTAGGTATCGTTCGACGACTGGCTCATATTGACGTGGTCGTTGGGATGGACCGGCTTCTTGGAGCCCATGACGCCGCCCAGCATCTCGATCGCACGGTTGGAGATCACCTCATTGGCGTTCATGTTGGACTGCGTGCCCGAGCCGGTCTGCCAGACCACGAGCGGGAAATGGTCGTCGAGCTTGCCGTCGATGACCTCTTGTGCCGCCTCGACAATCGTCTTGCCGATCGCCGGGTCGAGCCGCTGAAGGTCCATATTGGCTTCGGCCGCGGCCCGCTTGACGATGCCCAGCGCGCGCACGATCGATGCCGGCTGCTTTTCCCAGCCGATCTTGAAATTGCCAAGGGAACGCTGCGCCTGCGCGCCCCAATAGCGGTCGGCGGCGACTTCGATCGGGCCGAACGTGTCGGTTTCGGTTCTGGTCTTTGCAGCGGTCACGGGTCTCTCCTTGTCGAAGTCGGCAACGGCGTATCGCGTTGCACAAACGGCTTCAAGCGGAGATTGCGGACGGCGAGGATGCAAATCGGTTGAAGGTGCGGCGCTTCTCGCCTTCTCCCCTTGTGGGAGAAGGTGGATCGGCGCGCAGCGCCGAGACGGTTGAGGGGTGGGTGACGGAGTGCCGTTGGCGCCAAGCTGGAACACCCCTCATCCGACCTCTTCGCGGCCACCTTCTCCCACAAGGGGAGAAGGGAAAGAATGCGCGGTTTCGGCCTCTCACCCTAGCGGCGGACCGACAATGTCGATGCCGTTTTCTGCGCAGAGCTGCACCAGTGCCGCGATGATTTCCGGTGTTGGTTGCATCTGCGGCGGCATCTCCGGCTGTTCGGCGGGACGGCTCGCCTGACGCAGCATCGTCTCGAAATCCGAACCGCGCGTGATGGTGAGCGTACGCGCGCCTTCGCGCGATTCGACCCGGTAGGTGTGCGGCAGGCCTTTCGGCGCAATGACGGTTTCGCCGGCTTCAGCAATGCGTTCGTGGCCGTCGATCTGAAAGCGCAGTCTCCCGTCCAGGATGTGAAACACTTCGTCCTCCCTGCGATGCACATGCAGGGGCGGGGAGTCGCCATAGGGCATGCGATGCTCGACGACGCAGGTGCCGTCCTCTCCTGCCGCCGACGAGACGTGGATCGCGACAAGCGTGTTGTTGAACCAGAAGAGTTCCTTGCCTGTGATCGTGCCGGGGGTCATTGTCATGGCCGTCTGATCCTCCTGTTGCCTGTGCCTGCTGGGCCGATGACGATCTAGCCAGGGATATGCCGACAACGGAAATCGAATGATCGTATGGGGCGAATTGATGCGATGAATTTGAACGCGCTCGACCTCAATCTCATCAGGGTGTTCGACGCCCTTCTGCGGGAGAGAAGCGTTACGCGTGCCGGCGAGCAGATCGGCCTCAGCCAGCCTGCCGTCAGCGCTGCGCTCAATCGCTTGCGGCATCTCCTCAACGACCAGCTGTTCGTGCGACGGGGCAATGACATGATGCCGACGCCACGCGCCGAGAGCATGGCCGAGCCGTTACGCGTGGCGCTTCGTGAAATCGAACGCGTCTTCCACTCGGCCAAGGCGTTCGATCCGGTGGAACTGGAGCGAACCTTCACGTTCATGGGTGCGGATTTCTTTTCCATGATGCTGATGCCAACTTTAGCGGCGCGCATCGCGGGTGCCGCGCCGCGCGCGTCGCTAAGGTTTCTCGACAGCGCGCGCGGCGACGTCTCGCGGCTGCTCCAGGACGATGAAATCGACGTAGCGCTCGAGCGTCCGCTGGAGGTCTCCGACTGGGTCTCAAGCACGCCTCTGTTCCATTCACCATTCGCCATCATCGCCGCGAGCGACAACGCTGCGATCAGGCACGCGGGGATCATGGAAGGCGAGCTTCTACCGATCGAGCTCTTCTGCGAACTGCCCCATGTTCTTCGTTCTATCGATGGCTCGATGTCGGGCTCCACCGACGAGGCGCTCCGCAAGATCGGACGAACGCGCCGTGTAAGCCTGGCCCTGCCGCACTTTCAGGCTGTCGCATTGGCAGTGGCAAACGGAAACCACCTGGCGGCAGTTCCCAGGCAGTTCGCGGTTTGGGCGGCCAAGACCCTGCCGCTCGTCACCTTTGAACCGCCACTTCCCATTGCTGTTCCGGAAATCAGGATGTACTGGCACGCGCGCCACGACGACGAGCCACCCCATCGCTGGGTTCGCGATCAGGTCCTGGAGGCGGTAGGCGCACTCGGATTCGTGGAAAGCGGCGCCGCGGAAAATGCCGGCGCCTGGTCTGGCGACCGGACGGATCACCCCGCGGTATAGCCACCGTCGACGGAGAAGATGCCACCGCTGGTCCAGGCGGCCTCTTCGCTGGCCAGATAGACCGCGATACCGGCCAGATCGTCGGGGCGGCCGATTCTGCCAAGCGGATAGCTGCGCTCGACATAGGCTTTCAGCTCGGCCTTTGCCTCGGCCGGCAAATTGTCGACGGTCTTGCGCCGCATGGCTGTGTCGACCGTGCCGGGCGCGATGGCGTTGACGCGGATGCCGCGCGGGCCGAGTTCGAAGGCCAGCGATTTGGTCAGCGAGTTCAACGCGCCTTTCGACAGGGAATAGAGGCTCGACGGCCGCTTCGGGATCATCTTGTTGGCGAAATAGGACGAGATGTTGATCACCGAGGCGCCGGCCGCCAGATGCGGCAGCAGGCCCTGCGTGAGGAAGAACACCGCCGCCACATTGAGCGCGAAGGATTCTTGGAACTGCGCCACGCTGACGGTCTCGAACGGCACCAGGAAAGCCACTCCGGCATTGTTGACGAGGATATCGAGAGGCCTGCCCGATTTTTTCACATGCTCGACGACGGCCGCGATGCCGGCCGAGGTGGCAAGATCGGCCGACAGCGTCTCGATAGTGCCGCCGAGGCGCTCGCGGGCGTCGTCGAGTTTTTTGGTGTCGCGGCCGACGATCAGCACGTCCGCGCCCTCGCGCAAAAATGACTCGGCGATCGCCAGGCCGATACCGTCCGACCCACCGGTGACCAGCGCGCGCTTGTCGTGAAGTCTCATGGGGCACTCCGAGATTTCTGCCTCGTCGAGAGCACCGTATAGTGGCGGCCGTGGTCAAGCCGTCGGCCTATCCCCCGGTATGAACTTCGACGCCTGCCGGCGCAGGCCAGCCGAGGCCAGTTACGCGCCGGCGGTCGTAAGCTCCCGCAGGGCCAGCCGGCCCGCGACATAATTCTTGACCTGGCGGACCGCCTGTTCGCGCGACACGCTGCCCGGCTGCAGGCCGAGCCGCAGCCAAAGCCCGTCGATCAGCGCCGTGACGCCAAGCGCGATGTCGTCGGCGTCTCCAGGCGAGGCGAGGCCGTGCAGGCCCGACAACAGGTTCGAGCGCATGCGCGCATGGATCACCCGCTGGATACGGGCCATCTTCTCGTCGCGCGGCACCTCGGCGCAGAGCGACAGCCAGGCATGGCACAGAGGCGGCTGGAACAGATGCTCCTCGAAATTGCCCTCGATCACCGCATCCATGCGCTCCATCGGCGTACGCGCCCGGCGAAGCCGCGCGATCACCGCCTGGCACAGGACGGCATTGGCCTCGCGCATCGCGTGCTCGAACAATTCCTGCTTGTTGCGGAAATAGTGCAGCACGATGCCCTTGGAGGCACCTGCCTGGGCGGCCACTTTTTCCAGGGTCGCGCCGGCAATGCCTTCGCGCTCCAGAACCACGAAGGCCGCCTGCCGCAGCTCCTTGCGGCGTATCTCACTGAGACGCTTGAGTTTCACGGGGTCGGTCCATGCATGGCGAATCCACGTTGACATTTTCGTCCGCTCAGATCAATCATTGACCCATGGGACAATAAAAAGACCAATTGGTCAATTTGATCACAATGAGGAGAACCGAAATGTTGCGCATCCTTGCAAACGGCGTCTGTTTGGCCGCCCTCATGTTGGCCTCTCATGCGGCTCAGGCGGCCGAGGGCCAAGAGTGCAAGACGGTCCGCATGGCCGAACCCGGCTGGAACGACCTTGCCTTCACCACCGGGGTCGCCAACGTCCTGTTGGAGGCGCTCGGCTATCAGCCGCAAAGCCAGGTGCTCGGCATCAACGTCATCTACGAGGGCATGAAGAACAGGGATCTCGACCTGTTCCTGGGCTACTGGGACCCGGCCATGGTCACCTATTATGAGCCCTACAAGAAGGACGGCTCGGTCGAGAATGTGCGCGTCAATCTCGTAGGCGCCAAATACACATTCGCCGTGCCGACCTATGTCTGGGAGGCCGGCGTCAAGGATATCTCCGACCTGCACAAGTTCGCGGACAAGTTCGGCAAGAAAATGTACGGCATCGAGCCCGGCTCCAACCAGTTGATGATGGACGCCATCGCCGATCCCGCCTTTGGCCTGGACGGCTGGCAAGTGGTCGAGTCCAGCGAAGCCGGCATGCTTTCCGAGGTCGGCTACGAGATCAAGGAAAAGCAGTTCATCGTCTTCCAGGGCTGGGCGCCGCATCCGATGAACACGATGTACGACTTCAAGTACCTGACAGGTGGCGACAAGTTCTTCGGCCCGAATTTCGGCGCCGCGACCGTGACGACGCAGGTGCGCAAGGGCTATCTGCAGCAATGCCCGAACGTCGCGCAATTCCTCGGGAATCTCGCCTTCGACATCGATTTCGAGAATGTCGGCATGGGCTATCTGATCAATGACGGCATGAAGCCGGAGGACGGGGCGCTGAAGGCAATCACGGCGAACAAAAGCCGCCTCGACGCCTGGCTCGCCGGCGTCACCACCTTCGACGGCAAGCCGGGCCTCGCCGCGGTCAAGGAAAAGCTCGGCCTGTGAGAGCGGCCGCGCTCGATGACTTGCCGAAGCAGGATGTGGTGGCGGAGCAGGGCGCCTGGGCCGGCCGCAAGCAGTTCGTCACTGTCGGCGATCTCGACATCGCCTATGTCGAGATATCGGGCGCCCAGCCGGCACTGCTGTTGGTGCACGGCTTCACCGACACCAGCCGCAGTTTTTCGCTTCTGGCGCCATATCTGGCCGGCCGTCGTCTGATCATGCCGGATCTGCGCGGCCACGGCGCCTCGCAGGCTGGCAGGGGGTGCAGCGTCGCAGATTTCGCCGACGACATTGCCGGGCTGATCCAGATCTTGCGGCTCGACCGGCCGGTCGTCGTCGGCCATTCGCTTGGCGCCATGGTGGCCATCGCATTGGCCGCGCGGCATGGTGAGCTTGTCGGTGGGCTGGTTGTCATGGCCAGTACGTTGAAGCCCGATTTCGCGCCGGGTCATCCGCTGGTGGTGAGCATCGAGGCGCTGCGGGATCCGATATCGCCGACCGATCCGTTCTATGCCTGGTGGCATGCCTGTCGTCCCGACGTGCCCGCAGCCTTTCTCACCGGCTTGGCGCAAGAGGCCTCGGCGATGCCGATCCCGCGCTGGCGCGCGATTCTCGAGGAAATCCGCCGCGCCGACCTGACCGATGCTGCGCGGGCCGTGCAGGCCCGGACGCTGATCATCGCCGGCGCCTGCGACCCGCTGTTCGGCGCGGCGCACCAGCAGGCGTTGCGGTCCGCTCTTCCTGAAGCTCTCCTCGTCCGCGCCGAGGCCTGTGGCCACAACCCGCATTGGGAAGATCCGGCCCTGGTCGCGAAGGCCATAGTCAAGGCATTTGAAGTCTAACGCCCGACCAACGATTGCGATGTGGGCGACAGCCGCAATGTCTCCGTTGGTTTGGTCAGACCAGCTTGCGCGGCCTGCCAAAAGGCCTGCCATGTCGGCGAGGCGGCGAGAGCGGCTTTGTGGCGGGCATGCGCCTCTGCGTTGTCGAAGCCGGTGACGGACATGAAGACGTTTTCATCAGCCCGCACCGGCAGGCGCGGAAAACTGTTTTCGGCATGCTCCGTAACGAAAGCGGCGAGCAGGCGTGCGTCGGCCGTCATCAGGCACGCCGTCTCAGTCTCGAAGCGAGTGGCGAAATCAGCCTCTGTGCCGGGCTGCAAATGATGAATCGCGATGACAACGATGCCGGTCAGCGGTTTGTTTTGAATGGGTTTTTCGTCATCGGCCAGGCTTGGCCGCTGCGCGCCCGCGAGGTCGAAGCCTGCGCCCGGCCACGCCGGCTTGAGCAGCAGCACATCGTCGGAATCGATCATCGTCGCATTGGCCGCATCACTGTGCGCCGCCCAGACCGGCCCGCCATAAAAAGCGGCGAGAGCATTTTTCCGCGCATCCATGCCGTCGAAGCCGCGCATCCAGACGAACATGTCAGGCCGATCGAGGTCCCGGAACTGGCCGATGACGTTCATGCCGGCGTCCTCCTGGCCCTCGATCAGCCTGCCGTCGAAGATGCCGATGAGCGTGTCGCGCCGGCCGGGCTTCAGCGTGTATTGCCGCAACTCGACGACAGGCGAGGCGAGCGCCGTGGGTTTCGGCGCGACGTTCTGGGGCAGGTTCATCCGACATTCTCCAAAACAGGGTGATCGTCCTGTTTTGTAAAACAGACCGGTTGTCCTGTTTTGTCAACATGCTAAAGTTCGGCAATGTCAGCAGAGATGACCGTCCAGCCAAAACCGCGCCCGGGAAAACGCATCAACGACCCTGAAGGCATGCGCAAGAAAGTGCTCGATGTCGCCGAGGACGCGTTCCAGGCGCGCGGCTATCACGCCTCCAGCATCGGCGATCTGATGGCGGCGGCTGATGTCAGCGGCGGAGCGCTGCATCACCATTTCCCGACCAAGAAGGCGCTGGCGCTGGCTGTGATCGACGAGCGTGTGGCGGCAGCGGTCGAAGAGACATGGATCGCGCCGGTGCTGGCGGCGGCGTCAGTGCGCGAGGGCGTGCGCTCGGTGTTCGAGGCCGTGGCGGCGGAACTGGAGCAGCAGGGGTTCGTGCGCGGCTGCCCGCTCAACAATCTGGCGCACGAACTGTCGCTTGCCGATCCCGATTTCCGCCTTGCCCTTGCCGGTATCTTTGGCGGGTGGCGGCAGGCGATTGCCGACAAGGTGCGTGCCGACCAGCAGGCGGGCAAGGACGAGGGCACGGACCCCGAACGCTTCGCCGCGCTGACGGTCGCCGCCTATTCCGGGGCGATGTCGATGGCCAAGACGGCGCAGGATGCCGGTGTGCTGCGGGATTGCCTGGCAGGGTTGGAGCGCAGCGCGCCGTCGCAGGGCGGCTTGGTTGCCAGGCGACGCAACAGGATACTGCCACGGCCGAGAATTATTTGATGTCGGCGGGACAGCACCCCCCTCTGGCCTGCCGGCCATCTCCCCCGCAAGGAGGGAGATCTGCAGCATCGGCGCTCGCTCGTACCTTCACCGGTGGAGATTGGCGAAAGCCGGTGTGACAGCCAATCTCCCCCCTTGCGGGGGAGATGTCCGGGAGGACAGAGGGGGGTGTGCAGGATCGCGACGCAGCCACTTCTCTCGACCTTGCGGCTTCGCTCTGGCTGACACGAGGGGGAAGCGAAGAAGCCTGGGCTCTTACCTACTCGGCCAGCGGCTTGATCGTCTCGTAGCCGTTGACGGATTCCGAACTGGTGCCTTCATCGTAGCGCCGCGCGAGCGCGGCTTGCAGATCGGGAGCATAGAGCGCGGTGAATGAATCCAGCGTCTCGCCGGCACCGTTCTTGAAGGTCTCCTTGACCGCCAGGACATTGTATTTGCAATCGCCCAGACGGAATGTTTCCTTGCCCTTGACGATCAGGCTCAGCGTCTTGGTGCCCTTCGGCGGCTGGTTCAGCGACAGCTCGACGAACTCTATCGTGGCCTTTGCCCCCGCCTTCAGCGGGAACAGCTTGCGCAGATCGGAAAACGGGATCATCGCCTGGCGGCCGGTGTCGCTGTCGCGAAACACCTCGATCAGGCCGGCGAACAGATATTGGGTCTGGGGCGATTGCGATTCGTAGGTGTTGGCAACCGACATCATCCCGCCGGCCACGGGCCGAAATTCGCTCTGGATGCCGGGTCTCGCCAGAACGAAACCCTTCCTGGCGGACTTGGCATCGACGCAACCGGCGGCATGCGCTTGCGCAAGCGAGACATGCCAGACCCGTGGCGTCATGTCGATGATGGCGCAGAGGCGCTGGACGACCGGCTGCTGTCCATGCTGAATCAGCAGATGATGAATCGCCGTTCGACTGGATCGCTTTCCCGACGCAACTTCCTGGTACAGGCTGCAGGATTTGCCGCGGCCGGCGCCTTGCCGCGGCCGGCCTTAGGCCAGACCGGGCAACGCGTCCAGTCGATCGACGCCACCTTCCTGTTCATCGCCGATGTCCATGCCTGCCGCATGGCGAGCGGCTTGAGCCCCAACTGCCTGCAAGAAGGCAAGACCGACGCCGCGCTGCTGCGCAACGTGGCGGTGCTGAATGCGCTTGGCGACAAGGACTGGCCGGCCGAGATCAATGGCGTCGCCACCGGCCTGCGTTCGGCCGGCAAGATAGGCGCGCCGCTCGGCCTTGTCGTCGGCGGCGACATCACCGACGATGGCGGCGGCCAGATCACCCAGCCGAGCGAGGGCACCCAACTGCTCCAGTTCAGCCAGCGCTACAGCCAAGGCGTCGGTCCGGATCGCGTGCACATGCCGGTTTATGTCGGGCTCGGCAACCATGATCTCGACCAGAACGGGCCGCCGCACCATGTCGACTGGTACCGGCGCGAACTGCGCGACTATGTCGAGGTCAACCATCGCGCCGGCGTGTTCTTCAAGCCGCCAGTGCCGGCCACCGACTATGATGTCGACACCGACTGCTACTCCTGGGACTGGGGCGGCCTGCATCTGATCCAGACGCATCGTTTCGCCGGCGATACCGGCCACGGTGCCGAGAGCAGCCTGCCATGGCTGAAGCAGGACCTGGCGACCTATGCGGCGGACGGCCGCCCGGTCGTCCTGTTCCAGCATTATGGCTGGGACACTTTCTCGGTGGAACGCTGGGATGCCGCCAGGAGCCACTTTGATGATGACGGCACCGGTGCGCCGCATTGGTGGAGCGAGGCCGACCGGCAGGCGCTGCTGGCGGCGCTCAAGGGCTACAATGTCGTCGGCATTTTCCATGGCCACCAGCACGAAACGCCGCTGATCTATCGCAGGGACGGGATCGACCTGTTCAAGCCGAAGGCTGCCTATATGGGCGGTTTCGCCCTGGCCAGGGTGACCAGCAACGGCATGGACGTGGTGCTGGGCGAGGCGATCGGCGATAATGGCGAGGTCGTGTTCACCAATGCTTTCAGCAAGGGCTGGAGCACCTGAAAAAGGCGGCCTTCGCGACTAATGCAGTTCACTTAAGTTGGGCTGGATGAGGATCTGGTAAGACCTATCGAACAGGATGGAGATTCGTTTCCATCCTGTTCGT